>JAFEGD010000001.1 GCA_018240245.1 Spirochaetota bacterium
AAGTCAGTGAGCGACGAGATGCGAATCCAACAGGCTAAATTTCTATTGCGGGCATCGCAGAGCGACGAAGCGCGCGAGCGTTTGGCTGAGCTCACGAAGAGTCGCTCCGTTGCCGATCGCGCGCGCTTCATGCTCGCCGAGACGTACTTCAACGACGGCGACGAAACGCGCGCGCTCGATTATTTTCGCCAGATTTCGCAAAAACACGACAGTGCAACCTGGCTCAAGGCGCGCTTCTTTATCGGCGAAATACTCTTCAAACGCGGCGAATACGAAGACGCGGCGCGCGAATTCAGCCGTATCGCCTTTGCCGACACGCGCGACGACAGCGTTTACGAAAAGGCGCTCTACCGCGCCGCGCTGTGTTTTATAAAGACAAAAAAACAGCGCGAGGCTGAGACGTTTCGCGCGAAGCTCAAAGAAGCTTTTCCGCACAGCAAATATTTGCCCGAACTACAATAACGGAGTTATCACCCATGCGCATACTCATTTCAAACGACGACGGTTTGTCTTTTCCGGGGTTAATCCGCCTGCGCGAAGTTCTCGATAATTTCGGCGAAACCTGGGTGTTCGCACCCGCTGAAGAGAAGAGCGCAACGAGTCAAGCGCTCACCATCTACAAAGACATTTACGTCAAAAAAGTCGACGACCGCACGTACGAAGTCGACGCTTTCCCGTGCGACTGCGTCAACGTCGCCTTGCACGGTGCGTTGGCGCCGCGCTTCGACTTTTGCGTCACCGGCATCAACAAGGGTGTCAACATGGGCCAAGATATTTGGTATAGCGGCACCGTCGGCGCCGCACGGCATGCGTTTATTCACGGTATACCGTCGTTTGCCGTGTCGTGCGGCTATCTCGACCATACGGGGGATTACACGAAGGTCGCAAAAATTTTCTCCGAATTATTTTCTCGCTTCAGCGCCGACCCAAACCAAAATTTTCTTTTAAACGTGAATATCCCGATGACCGCCGAAGATGCGAGCGACATAAAATGGGCTAAATTGGGACGTCGAATCTACCGAGATAATTATAAGAGAGACATCCAGAGCGACGGCAGCATGCTGCTCAATCTGGGCGGCTCGGTATTAAGTCACGGGGGCGAAGCGGAGACAGATTTCTATTGGTACGATAAAGGCTTTACAGTTATCACTCCGCTAACAATCGATGCAACAGACCACAACAAACTCAAACACCACGAAAGATAAAAAAACCATCTCTATTTCAGAATATTTGAATATCGATAATAAAAACTCGCTCTTAAAAAAGCAGCCGACGGTCTCGCCCGAACTTTCGCTCAGCCAAGTCGAAGAATTGGCGGCAATCAAACAAGAGGCCAAACGCGCGTATCGCCGCAAAGACTTCGTCCAGGCGCTCGCGCGTTTTGAAGACGCGACGACGATCGTACCGGGCGATTTGGAGTTCTCGTATTACCAAGCGCTCTGCCTCTTTCAACTGCACCAATGGGAAAAAGCCGAAGAGCTGTTTCGCCGCATCATGGAACTCGACGAGCTACGCCTTTTGCCCGATGTGCGTAAGATGCTCGCGCTGACGCTTTTGAAGCGCCGCCGCTTCGCCGACGCCGAACAGATCTTGAGCGACAGTACGCGCGACCATAAACAAGATAATCAACTCATGAATATGCTCGGCTATGCGCTCGAACGGCAAAATAAACTCGCCGAGGCCGAGAAGGTGCTCGCAAAACTCATTGAGAAAGATCCCGAAAATAGCAACGGACTGAATTCGCTTGCGTTTGTCTACTGCCGCCTAGAAAAAAACTATAACGAGGCGTTAGCGCTCGTGAAAAAGGCGTTGACCAAAGAACCGAAGAACCCCAGCTTTCTCGACACCTTGGGTATGCTCTACGCCTTTCGCGGCAACGCCGCAGCGGCTAAGAAAACCTTGGGCAAGGCCTTGGAGCACGCACCGGGGCACCCGGAGATTCTAGCGCACCTGACGCAGCTATGACGCGCACGATTCTAACCCCCGACGGCGAACTATCTTTCAGCATTTGGCCTGCGCCCAATAAACCCACAGCGCCTGTTATTTTCTTTCTCATGGACGGCGTCGGTATCCGCCCGGAGCTTGAAAAGATGGCAGAGCGCCTTTCTCAATTGGGCTATTTTGTAGTGTTACCCAACCTCTATTATCGTGCCGGCAAGTATGAGCCGTTTAATGCGAAAACGTGTTTCGAACCGGGTAGCCAAGAGCGCGATCGACTCATGCAATACGTCGCAAAAGTTGAAAACGGCAAAACGGCGCACGAACTATCGCTCATTCTCGATTCGCTGAAGAGCGAGCCGACGGCAAACACAGATCGCGTCGGCCTACTCGGCTATTGTCTCGGCGGTCGCATTGCGCTCTTTACTGCAGCACACATCGGCGACAACATTCGCGCAGTCGCAGCAATTCACGGCGGCGGGCTCATTACCGATAAAAGCGATAGTCCGCATCGGCATTTGGCTGCCGTGCGCGGCGAAGTTTACATCGGCGCACCCGAGTTTGATAACCACTTCAAGGCCGACGAGCGCGCGCTTTACGACAGACTTTTGACCGAAGCGAAGATCGCGCATACGGTGGATTATTACCCTGGGGTATATCATGGGTTCGCCATTGCGGATTTACCCGTTTATGATAAGTCGGCCGCCGAACGGCATTGGCTTGCGATTACCGAGCTATTTCAGCGAACTCTAAACTAACTCCCCGGAGCCACAAAATAGATTGCCGCCGCCGCTGAAAATGCGAGGCAAGCCCATGTCTGACCAAAAAACTAAATCTGAAATCTTGCGCGTTTTTGAACTGCAAAAGAAGTTCAAATGGAGCCTACGCCAAACGACGGCCAACGAGCGCCGCGAAAAACTCAAGAAACTCAAAGAAAAGATTTTTGCCGAGAGCGAGAATTTATACCAAGCGCTGTGGCAAGATTATAAGAAGCCGCGCGAAGAGGCAGACCTCGCCGAAGTCTTGCCCGTAATCGCCGAAATTCACGATTCGATCAAAAATCTCGCCGATTGGATGCGTCCCAAAGTCGTCGAGACACCGATTCACTTGGGCACCGCGCGCAGCGAAATTCACTACGAGCCGCTCGGCCAAACTCTCATCATCGCCCCGTGGAACTACCCTTTTAATTTGAGCCTCGCCCCGCTTATTAGCGCGATTGCCGCCGGTAACACGGTGATACTAAAGCCCTCAGAATTTGCTCCGCATACCGCAGAGCTTATGAGCCGCATGCTCAAAGATCTTTTTTACGAAGAAGAGGTTGCGGTCTTTCAGGGCGGCGCCGACGTTTCGACCGAACTGTTGAAGCTGCCGTTCGATCACATGTTCTTTACCGGCGCGCCGAATATCGGCAAGATTGTCATGAAAGCGGCCGCCGAACACCTTTCGATGTGTACGTTAGAGCTCGGGGGTAAATCTCCCGCGATTGTCGAAAATACCGCCGATATTCGCGAAGCGGGCAAACGCATCGCCTGGGGCAAATGGGTAAACGCGGGGCAGACGTGCATCGCGCCCGACTATGTGCTGGTTTCTGAAGACAAAAAAATCGCGCTCATCGACGCGATTCACGACACGGTGAAATCGTTCTATGGGCAGACGGCGATCGAATGGCGCAACTCGCCCGACTTCTGCCGCATCGTCAACGGCAAGCACTTTGCGCGTCTCAAAGGCCTTTTAGACGACGCGAAAAAACACGGCGCTGAAATCGCGTTCGGCGGAGACACCGACGAGCACGACAACTATATCTCGCCGACGGTGTTAACCGACATCGGCGAGAAGAGCAAAATTCTCGAAGAAGAAATTTTTGGGCCGCTCTTACCCATCGTGACATATCGCCATCTCGACGAGGCGCTCGAATATATTCGCCGGGGCGAAAAGCCGCTCGCGCTTTATGTGTTCTCATCGTCCGAAAGTGCGATTGAAAACGTATTGCGCAACACGGCGGCGGGCGGCACTTCGATTAACGATTGCCTCATGCAGTTCGTGAACCCAAAATTACCGTTCGGCGGCTGCAACAATAGCGGTCTCGGCCGCTACCACGGCCACCACGGCTTCAAAGCATTCTCGCACGAACGCGCGGTATTCAAGCAATCGCGACTCTTTAACCCAATGCAAATTTTTTATCCGCCGTACGGTGGGTCGTTTAGAGAGACGTTTCAAAAATTTATCCGGCACATTATGTAAAAGCCGCGCTGCGGCTTTTACATTTTTGCAGGATGTTTTAAGAGACTTGCCACCGCTTCGGTCGAATAGGGATTCTGCATCGGCGGCGGTGCGCCCTCGTACTCGGCGACGAAACCTGCGTCGTGAATGAGATCTAACGTCTCTTGCATATTTGAACCTTTGACGTTGAGATAACCCGACGCAAAAAGCGAATTGGCGACCATGAGCGCCGTTGCTTGCAGCGCGCGCAAATGCCCCTCGCGGCCCGCAGCGATGCGCAGTTCGGCGTCGGGGTTAATCAGCCGAAACGCAATCAACACGCGCAGGCAATATTCGGGTGTCAGAAGCTGCGGCGTCTTAATCGCATGCCCCGGCACGGGAATAAAAAAATTCACGGGGATTGCAATCACCTTGAGTTCTTTGAGCTCGAACGCCGCGTCGATAAGATCGGTAGGCGATTCGCCCAAACCGACGATTACGCCCGAACAGACGCCGATGCACGCGTGTGAAACGGCGGCGATGGCTTGTTTGCGGTCGGCATAACTATGCGACGTGCAGATTTCTGCATAGTGCGCGTCGGAGGTATTGAGGTTATGGTTATAGCGATCGAGGCCGGCTTCTGAAAGCACCTTTGCTTTCTCGTCGTCGACGAAGCCGGCCGAGAGACAGACGCGAATTTTAAGTTCGTTATGAATCCGCCCGATGAGCTGTGCGAGCTTTGCGGTCGTGAGCCGCGACGGCCCCGTGCCCGCAGTGACCATGCAGAAGCGATATGCGCCGCTTGCTTTCGCAGCCACGGCGTCGGCAAAAATTGCGTCGGCATTTTTCATCGGGTAGTTTTCGACGCCGGCGTTCGCGTTGCGGCGCTGCGCACAATAGCCGCAATCTTCGGCGCAATTTCCGTTACGGATATTATCGAGAATATGAATGCGCACATTTTTGCCGAACCATTTTTCACGCTCGACCGCCGCGTCGGCAAGCGCACGATAAAGCGGCACGCTGCCGCTCAAGAGTTCGATTGCAGCCGCGCGTGCGATGCGGCTCGGGGCGCTCGTAAATTTTTTAGGGGCTTCAGGCAGGCTCATGGTGTTTTACAATCTTCTCAATGGCAGCAAACGTTATGTCTAATGCAGCGTCTGAAATATTGTACGGCGGCGTCACGTAGATTACGTTGCCCAACGGGCGTAGGATTACCCCCTCTGCTAATGCCTGTCTTTTGATGGCATTGACTGCCGAAAAGACGTACCCTGGTTTTTCGCTGTGGGTTACGAGATTTGCCACGCTGACCGCACCCAGCGCTCGCACGTTCGATATTTTATCGCCATATCGTGTCGCAATCGTCTGCCAACGTGTACGCATCTTTTCTTCGAGTGCCTTAATATTTTCGAGCGTCCCGGGTCGCATTAAAAGATCGAGCGACGCGAGCGCAGCGGCGCAGCCCGGCGGGTTGCCGGTCATCGTGTGGCCGTGATAAAATGTCTTTGCCGGGTCGTCGCTCGCGAACGCCGCGTGGATTTTCTTCGTCGTTAGCGTCGCCGCGAGCGGTAGCACGCCGCCCGTTAGTCCCTTGGCGAGCGCGACGATGTCGGGCATGACTTGCGCTTTCTGCCAAGCAAAAAGAGCGCCGGTGCGACCGAGCCCCGTGAAGACTTCATCGCAGAGTAACAAGACATTATATTTTTTCGCGAGCGCAGCAATCCGCTTTAGCGTTTCAGTTGTTTGAAAGACCATGCCCCCGGCAGCGGCGATGAGGGGTTCGATTACGATGCCGACGACTACCCTGGCATGCTCGGCAAGATAACTTTCGAGCGCAACTAAAATAGCCTCAGCGCTCTCCCCTTCGGTGGGATGCGCAAATTCGTGCGTCTGAAAAAGCAGATTGCGAAACGGGCGATTAAAGAGCGAATCGCCGGCGACGCTCATCGCGCCTACCGTGTCGCCATGGTATGCCGCGTCAAATTTGACAAAGATATTGCGTTGCACCTCGCTTAGGTTATACCAATACTGTAGCGCAAGTTTCAGCATGATCTCGACCGCCGTCGAACCGTTGTCGGAATAAAACACGTGTGCGAAATGGTTATCACTCAACGCGAGTAATTTTGCCGCCAAGCGCTCCGCCGGTTCGTGCGTAAAGCCCGCAAGCATCGCATGGTCGAGCGTCTGTAGCTGACGGGTAATCGCCGCGATAATCTCCGGGTGGTTATGCCCGTGCACCATCGTCCACCACGAGGCGACGGCATCGACATAACGCTTGCCCGCCGCATCGAAGAGGTATTCGCGCTCGCCGCGCACGAGCTTTAACGGCGCATCGCTGCCCAACTGCGGCGTAAAAGGATGCCAAATCATACGAGTGCCGCCGCGACCAGACCTTCGGCGTCGAAAGTTACGGCGGCGCGGCGAAATTCTGCAGGCGAAAGCGGCGTCGGGGGTAAAATAAAATTTCCTAAAAGTTGCACGCCGCCGAGTTCGCAGATCGTGCGCATATTGTCGGTCATGAGATGATTGTCACGCCCGACAAAGAAGATACCGTGACACTCGATGCCAGAATTTTTTAGTGCGGCGAGCGATAAGAGAGAATGATTGATTGTCCCTAACTCGGTGTCGGCTACGAGTACCGCGGGTAATCCCCCCCGCTGCAGGAGATCGCAATTGGTAAAAGTGCGCGTGAGCGGTACCATGAGCCCGCCCGCCAATTCGATAATGCCCTTGCGGCCAGCATGCACGGCAAGCGCCGTTTGCAGCGCAGCAATATCTAATGCAGTACCTTCGCACTCGGCGGCGTAGTGCGGCGACGCGGCAAGAGTGTAACGCGCAAAGCCGGGCAAAATGCGATCGGCAGCGCAACCGCTCAGGGTTTGCACCCTAAGCGCGTCGTCGTCGGCGCCGGTTTGAATCGGCTTCCAATAGAACAAACCCAGGCTCTCTGCGTAGCGCGCAAGCACCAACGCCGAAAAAAATGTTTTACCGACATTGGTGCCGGTGCCGGTGACGAAAATTGGCATGAGATTCAGTGACGGGCAGGAACCACTGGCGGCAACTTTTATCTTCTTAGTGATTAGGCGGGAACTCGCTGAAGCGATTTTTTATGCGGCTTGCGCGAGTTCTTGCCTAGTCACTCTACATATCTTTTACGCAGCGGCGCATTTTTTCGGAGCCGGTCACATTCAAAGCGAATTGAAATGGACTTCTTCACCGTCGACACCATTACCGGAGTTCGCTACTACGTGTACTTTATTATTCGCCATGAAACGCGGCAGATTGTTCAGTTCGCGATCACACAAAACCCCATTCGCAACTTCGTTCGCCAGCAGATCATGCTGTTCCGCGAGCAGGTTGTTGAAAAATCCACAGACCTTGTACGCATGATTCACGACAACGGCGGCGAGTTCTTCGATCTTGACCCATACGGCATTCAATCCGTCCGCACCTCTCCTTACGCGCCCAACATGAACTCCATTGCCGAGCGCTTCATCGGCACCGTACGCCGCGAGTGCCTTGACTGGTTCTTCATCCTGAACGAGAAACAACTCCTGCGCATTCTGACCGAATTTATTCAGCACTATAACTCCCGAAGACCCCATCAAGGACTTGCACAGGACTCGCCCTTAGGCTATGAAGCGCAAACTTGTGGTCAAATCGTTTGCCGCCCGGTGCTTTCCGGTCTTTTTCACGACTACCTGAGGAGCGAAAATTCCCTGACATAATTTAGAGCCCCCACGGGATTATACGCAATGCTTACCTGTAACTTGCCGCTAAATTTCATCGGCGTCGGTGTGAAGCGGTAGCCGCGCCCCGCACCCGCAGTCACGTTGGTCAGCATCGCATCGGTGGCAGCAATCTCTGCCGGAGAGAGTGCCCGAACCGTCACATTCGTCGATTGGTTGACCTCGTCGCCATCGAAGAGAGCCATTGCACCTTCGATCGCGATTGCCGTCTGCGTACCGGCATTCGCTGCGCGGCTTGCCATTGAGGGCAATGCAGCAGCAGTCGGAGTTCCCGTTGCAGCGACAGGCCCCGCTGCTGGTGAGGCATTCGCGGCAACCGAAGGCGAATTCGTATTCGCTCCCAAAGACGACGACGGATTGGAAACTCCGCCACCAGCAGATGACGCAGCGCTCGCTGTGCTTTGTGTCGATGAAGTTGCCGCGCTACCGCTCTGCGCTGTTTGTGCAGACGAACTTTTCTCCGAAGTGGATGCCGAAGAATTTCCATTCCCCGAACAACCAAAAATAAATCCGAGAATCACGATCGGTACAATACGCAGCATGTGTGCGGTACAGAATCGCCCCTCTCAGACTGTAAACAAAAAATGCTGTGTGCCTCGAAAAAAAATATTTCCACGAAAACAATTTTATGACAGGTTTGTCAGATGAAATCTCGGGAACGCATGCACACGGAGTTTTAGACGATGTGTAGAGACGCGATAAATCGCGTCTCTACGAAAAACTTCACCCAAACGCGCGATTCACCGCCGAGACGAGCGCCTCGATTGACGCGCGCGAAATGTTGGGGCTGACTCCCACGCCGTAGAATGTCGTCTTATCAGGCCCATTCGACAAGCTCAGGACAGGCCGCTCGATCTGGATATACGCAATCGCGCGCGCATCCGAACCTTCGCCGAGCGAGTGCTCGCTATAGTTCTTGATTTGAAAATCGAGCTTACCCTGCGCTGCGGCGATGATCGCGCCCCGTGCGGCATCCAAAGGGCCGTTACCCTTACCCTCGAATTCGGTTTTTCCGGCGACAAGAAATCCCGCGCGGTCGGAGCTAATTTTGAGACGTAAGTTTACCTCGCCGCTGTCGGGTTTTTCTTCGATTGCCGAAATACCGACAAGTTCGAGCGGCGATTTGCGCTGCAAATATTCGTTCTCGAACGCGGTATTGATTTCTTGCGGCATCACTTCGCCGCCCTGCGCTTCGGCGATTGTTTGCACAACGCGCGCAAATTCGGGATGCATCGTTTTCGGTAAGCGGCAACCGAAGTCGTGCTCCATCACGTACGCGACGCCGCCTTTACCCGATTGCGAGTTAATGCGAATAATCGATTCGTATGTGCGCCCGATGTCGTGCGGGTCGATCGGCAAATACGGTACCGCCCACACGACCTTCTCGCCCGTATGCGCCTTGAGCTTGCGTTTCGCGAGACCTTTGTTGATCGCGTCTTGGTGCGAACCCGAAAACGCGGTGAAAACCAAATCGCCGACATAAGGGTGGCGTTCGTGAATTGGCATGCGCGTCGTGCGTTCGTAAAGCTCGGCCGCGCGGTTGATATCCGAAAAGTCAAGCTGTGGATTGACCCCTTGCGTGAGCATATTTAACGCAACGGTGACAATATCGCAGTTGCCGGTGCGCTCGCCGTTACCGAAGAGCGTACCTTCGACACGGTCGGCGCCCGCCATCAGCGCAAGTTCGGTCGCCGCGACGCCGCAGCCGCGATCGTTGTGCGTATGTAAGCTGATAACCGCCGTCTCGCGCTGCGGAATATGCCGAATAAAATATTCGATTTGATCGGCGTATAAATTGGGGCTCGTCATTTCGACGGTGCTCGGCAAATTCAAGATAATTTTTCTATCGGTCGTCGGTTCCCACACGTCCATGACGGCGGCACAGATTTCGACGGCATAATCGATTTCGGTGCCGGTAAAACTTTCGGGCGAATACTCGAGCTCGAAAATGGTGCCGGTTTTCTTCTGATACTCCACCGCCAATTCTTTAACCAGTCGAATACCGTCGACCGCGAGTTTTTTGATCTCGGCGCGGCTCATGCCGAAGACGACGTCGCGCTGCAACGTCGACGTCGAATTGTACATGTGTACAATCGCGCGGCGCACGCCGGCCAAAGCGTCGAAACTTTTACGAATCAGGTGTTCGCGCGCCTGCGTCAGAATCTGCACCGTGACGTCTTCGGGCACAAGGCGGTTGTCGACCAAATGCCGCAAGAAATTATATTCGACATCGGCCGCCGCCGGAAAGCCGACTTCGATTTCTTTGAAGCCGATTTCGACGAGCAAGTTGAAAAACTCTGTTTTCTCGCGAATCTCCATCGGATAGACGAGCGCTTGGTTGCCGTCGCGCAAATCGACGCTACACCAGCGCGGCGCACGGGTGATGCTGTTGTTCGGCCACGTGCGATCTTTAAGCTCTAACGGCCGATACTCTTGGTATTTTTGAACGATTTCAGGTTTCATGTTGCCTCCACTATAATTGTGTGCCTCGTGCGGGCACCGATGCCACGGAAAGTTCACGAGATAGTTGCGTTAAGATTTCGCCCCTATTCATGGCCGTGGCGTTTTATAGTCGTAGCAACGCTAGTGCA
>JAFEGD010000200.1 GCA_018240245.1 Spirochaetota bacterium
AATCGAGCCAAGCAAATTTAGCATTTGCACCATCTTTTTCAAGTATAATTCTTTTTTGTTTCAGCAGAAACTCTTTCGCGGCTTTGTTATCTTCGACTGAATACTCGGCCTTGACGAATAAGAGCTCATGTCCCGAAGAATTAGCGAGTCGCGGAAACAGATGCTGGTATGTTACGGCAAATGAGATATCGATACCCAACGCTTCTACGCTATTTAAGGTCTTTAAGTAGTCGAATGGTTCATCGAATTCGTCTTGCTCATGCCACCAATGGAGCATTTCTTCAATAAGCGCCATATCGCTCGAACGAACGCATCGAAAAAACGAGCGGCGTTTCCAGTACGTAGTGGTCGTCTTCATAAGGGACGAGTCGACCACCCAAAATAAATCCACGCTCGGCAGAACGCGCAAGTGCGCGATCGACCATGATCTTTTGCTCGTTAGTGCCGAGATCGCGCACAGTCACGAGAGAGTTCGCGGGCGAAGCATCGACTATCTGAAAGAACGTGAAGGGTGTCGCTGCAATCGTGTGAGCATAATCTATTTCTTCTGCATCTAAGCCCGCGAATAAGGTTGCCTCGCCATTCTCTCCGTCTATAAAATCTCCGATGAACTCTATGAAATTCGGCATATTCGCAAACAGATTTTCTTTGAGTAAAGCCGGAATATGAACGTTGTATTCGTCGGGACCGATGTGTTGTAATAGCTTTTTAATTTCTTCTTGCTAAAGAAAAGGGTTATCAAACCAAGAATCTTGCACCTCGGAGAAAAAATCTTTTCCTAAGCCGAGAAAAACTTTATCGATCTGCCTATGGAGGTGCCGATTGAGTTGCCAGTGAGTGTAATAACGCTTTAAGAACTCTGCATTCGATTGTGGGTTATCGCGGCAGCAGTATTTATATTTTTTTCCGCTACCGCAATAACACGGGTCGTTGGGAGTGATATGAAATTTCTTATTCAAATTATTTCCTTACGAACGAGTCGTGTGTCACCACCCTCTCGACGCCTTTTCCGCAAAAAAGTCGTTTGCAAAGCGCGGCAGAATACCACCCGCTTCGTAGATAGACACGTCGGCGGCGGTGTCGAGACGGCACGTCATCGGCACCTTCACGACTTCGCCCGATTTACGTTCGATAACCAACGTCAATTCGGCGCGCGGGGCAATCGTGCCCTCGACCGAATAAATCTCGGTACCGTCGAGCGCGAGGGTTTTGCGGTTCGTGCCCGGCTTAAATTCGAGCGGTAAGACGCCCATGCCGACCAAATTCGTGCGGTGAATACGCTCGAAACCTTCGGCGGCGATGACCTCGACACCCGCAAGGCGCACGCCCTTTGCCGCCCAGTCGCGCGACGAGCCTTGGCCATAATCGGCGCCCGCAACAATAATAAGCGGCTGCGCACGGTTCATATACGTTTCGATGGCTTCCCACATGCGCATCGTCTTGCCCTCGGGTTCGACGCGCGCGAGCGAGCCTTTCTTCACGTTGCCTTGCTCGTCGAGACACATTTCGTTCATGAGCGTCGGGTTTGCAAACGTCGCGCGCATTGCGGTCAAATGGTCGCCGCGGTGCGTTGCGTACGAGTTGAAATCTTCTTCGGGTAAACCCATTTTGGTGAGATATTCGCCCGCCGCGCTTTTCGCTAAAATCGCATTCGACGGCGACAAGTGATCGGTCGTGATGTTATCGCCTAAGAGCGCGAGCGGGCGCAGATTCTTTAGAGTGCGTGGGTGCGCCGCGAGCGCGCCGGCTCCTTTGGTATCCCAATACGGTGGATTACGAATGTACGTCGACTGCGGTCGCCAAGCGTAAAGTGGATTGGTTTTCTTGCCCGCAGTCGCACGCGGTGCAAACATCGGGTCGTACACTTTACGAAACATTTCGGGTTTCACACTCTCGCCGATGATTTTGTCGATTTCTTGATCCGATGGCCAAATATCTTTGAGGTACACTGGGTTGCCCAGTGCGTCGTGCCCCAATGCGTCTTTCTCGATGTCGAGCCGCACCGTGCCGGCGATCGCATAGGCCACGACGAGCGCCGGCGACGCCAAGAACGCCTGCTTGGCATAGGGGTGAATCCGCCCGTCAAAATTGCGATTGCCCGACAAAACTGCCGTCGCGTATAAATCGCGATCGATAATTTCTTTTTGAATTTTAGGGTCGAGTGCGCCCGACATACCGTTACACGTCGTGCACGCAAAAGCGACGATGCCGAAGCCCAAATTTTCGAGTTCGCCGAGAAGCTTCGCCTCTTCGAGATAGAGTTCGACCGCTTTCGAGCCCGGCGCAAGCGACGATTTCACCCACCACTTGCGCTTGAGACCTTTCGCGTTCGCGTTACGCGCTAAGAGCGCCGCCGAGATGACGTTGCGCGGATTCGACGTGTTTGTGCAGCTCGTAATCGCGGCGATAATGACCGCGCCGTCGGGCATCTTGCCTTCAGTTTCGCTCCACGCGGCGGCGATGCCTTTTGCGTGCAAATCGCTCGTGCTCACGCGCTTATGCGGGTTCGACGGCCCCGCGAGCGTGCGCACGACGCTCGCCAGATTAAATTTCAAGACGCGCTCGTAGTGAACGTTCTTTAAAGTATCTGCCCACAAGCCCTGCGCCTTTGCGTACGCTTCGACGAGTTTCACATTGTCGTCGCTGCGCCCCGTGAGACGTAAGTATTCGAGCGTTTGCTCGTCGATGAAGAACATCGCCGCCGTAGCGCCGTATTCGGGAGTCATGTTCGAGATTGTCGCCCGATCGCCGAGTGTCAGGCATTTAACGCCTTCGCCAAAAAATTCGACGTGCGCCGAAACGACTTTTTCTTTACGTAAAAATTCGGTGAGGTAGAGTACGATGTCGGTCGCGGTGATGCCCGCTTGCGGCTTGCCGGTCAACTCGACGCCGACGATGTCGGGCAGGCGCAGATACGAGGGATGCCCCAACATCACGCTTTCGGCTTCGAGGCCGCCGACACCCACCGCGAGCACGCCCAACGCATCGACGTGCGGCGTGTGGCTGTCGGTACCGACCATCGTATCGAGAAACGCCACACCGTCTTTTGCATGCACGACCGGCGACATTTTCTCGAGATTGATCTGGTGCATAATGCCGTTACCCGGCGGTATCACGTCGACGTTCTCGAACGCCTCTTTGGTCCAGTTGATGAAGTGAAAACGGTCGTCGTTGCGGCGATCTTCAATCGTGCGATTTTTTTGGAACGCATCTTTTTCAAAGCCCGCGTGTTCGACCGCAAGCGAGTGGTCGACGATGAGCTGCGTCTGCACAACGGGATTGATTTTTGCGGGGTCGCCGCCTTTGGCGGCGATTACCTCGCGTAGTCCCGCCAAATCGACGAGCGCCGTTTGCCCCAAAATGTCGTGGCACACCACGCGCGCGGGATACCACGGGAAATCGAGATCGCGCTTGTTGTAGATGAGTTGGCTCAAATAGTCTTTGAGGTTTTCCGGTTCTGCTTTGCGGATTAAATTTTCGGCAAAGAGCCGCGCCGTATACGACAGCCTGTCGTACGCACCGGGTTCGATGGCATCGACCGCTTCGCGCGCATCGAAATAATCGAGGTTGCTCCCCGGTAATTTTTTTCTGTGTTGAGTGTTCATGTTATCTCCTTTATCTCCGTGTATCGCCGTGGTTCATCGACCTTAATTTTGCTTCGAGTTCTTGTTTCGTGTACGCGATATGCCGTCGCATCAGCATCTCGGCGAGTTCGGCGTCGCGGTTCGCGATTGCCTGCACGATATGGCGGTGTTCGCGCAACGCCGTACCGACGCGCGGACCCGCCATGCCGAGTTGCACGCGATACATGCGCGTCGCGTGGTAGATGCCATTCATTAAGAGTTCGATTAAATGCCGATTCTTACTGCCTTGTAATATGCAATAGTGGAAATCCACATCGCCGTCTTCTTGATAGTACGTCTCGCTGCCGCCGATAGTTTTTTCGTGGTGTTCGAGAAGTCGATTGAGATCGTTGACTTCTTCTGCCGTCATGTTGAGTGCGGCAAGTCTCGCCGCCATACCTTCGAGCGATTCGCGCACCTCGTAAAGCTCCGACAGAGCATCTGCCGAAAGCGCCACCACGCGCGCGCCCACATTGGGAGTGCGTTCGATAAGACGGATGCCTTCGAGGCGGCCGATAGCTTCGCGCACCACCGCACGGCTGACGCCGTAGTGGTCGGCAAGATCGGTTTCGCTCAGTTTTTGCCCTGCGGGGATGCGCCCTTCGACAATCGCTCGGCGCATTTCGAGAAAGGTTTTGTCCGAAGACGTGACGGGCGGTTTGTCGGCGATTGTGGGCATTGTGCTCGGATGTAATAACTATTACGCATAAATGTAATAGTTATTACATTATTGTCGACAATATAACAGAATTCATCCCGAATAGCCATAAAAAGTCGAGAAATTGTCGACAGAGATTCCCGCAAAATGCGTGCACTCCATAGCCACGGCAAATTTGATTGACCGCATTTGTCTGCCTGCGAGCGTGCAGACTCAATGAGCTATGTGGCGTTTTTTGATCTCGATGAAACGTTAATTGCCGAGAATAGCGGCAAAGTTTTTTGGGAGTACTGTTTGAAGCACAAAGTGTACTCCCCCGTAGACATGGGTTTCATCGCTCTTGCCTTGGTCAAATTTCTCACGGGCTTAGACGAAACCGAAGAATTTATCCGTAATTGGGCACGCTGCTTCAAAGGCTGGCAAGTCGACCGCATGCAACTGATTACCGGCGAATTATTCGACGAGCGCATTCGTTATCTGATTCGCCCGCACGCCGAGCAAGAAATTCGGCGCCATCGAGAAATGGGCGCACGAACCGTCATACTTTCGGCGTCGACACGGTTTGTCTGCGAACCG
>JAFEGD010000201.1 GCA_018240245.1 Spirochaetota bacterium
CTCGGTTAAGATACGCACCGAGGACACCGATGCGCTTCGTGAATTCGTGGCGCCACTTGTATTGGTGAATTTTACCCCACGCCCACTCTTGCCGATTCGAGCCGATTTGCTTTTCGCACAAACGAATCGCTTCGGCAAGCGCAGCGGCAAAAATTGTCGCTTTTGTTTCAACCTCTGCCGTCGTTACGTTATCCCAAAATGGGCTGTCGGCGCGAGCGAGTAAATGGTCTTGTACCGCATTATACGAACGCTTGTTGAGTCCCTGAAAATTAATCCACAACGGCGAACCGTAGCCTCCGAGTTCGTCGGCGAAAGTGAGGATTGCCATCGCGGAAGCGAAGTTCTCATAGACCGCTGCGGCAGCCGACGCTTTATCGAGATTGCCGTCGAAATTTTTGAGCATCGCTAACGCTTCTACCGCTTTAAGATTTTGCGCGGCGGGTAATTGCTCGATCGCCGCTTGCAACTCGGTGCTGAAGCCTGGAGAAAAAAGTAGCTCCTTTATTTTTTTTGCAGTTGCTGAAAACGTATCGCCTTGAAATTTTTGCATATCGGCCGCAGCGAGCTGCCCACCCGTCGACAAGAGCTCTTTCGCACGATCGGCGCGGTCGGCGCCGTATTGCGACGCCGTCACCCACAACTCGGTTTCGTCGTTCGAAATACGGTTATTCGCCGTCGCAAAAATACCTTCTTTCGGATTCACAATCGCCGGATTCTCAGAGCGCGCAAAATAGCCGTCCCAGTCGTGCTCGCCCGACCAGCCGATGCGCGGAAATTGCCCCGGGGGCCCTTTGCGCACAGGATAGCGGCCCGTCGCGAGCCACGCAATATTTTTTTCGTCGGCGTAGACGACGTTAAGATAAATGCCCGTAACTTTGTCGAGCTCTGCGCGTGCTTCGGCAAGTGTGCGCGCCGACGCGACGCTAAAAATACCCGCGAGCGTTGTGTCGTTCGCGTTCACCGTCGTGCGGTATGCGAGTCCGTAATCGCTCACCAAATTTATCGAAAGATGCTTATCGGGAAAAGGCCGCGCCAACGCTTCGTTCATGAGAACGCCGTGGCGTGTACGCATGCGTTTGAAAGTATGCGTTTTGCCACCGCGAATCTTGATCGTCTCGTCGACACTCTGCACGTCGGTCCATTTTTTCTTATAGAGGTATTGCGTTTTGCCGTTTTCTTCGCGCAACTGTTCGAGAAAGATATCTTGGTTGTCGGCCATCACCATCGTCGCACCCCAGGCGATTGTACCGTTGGTTCCGAGCGCGACAATCGGCGTACCGGGTAACGCGACGCCCGCCGCGCGGTATTCGGGACATTCGACGTTCATCATGTACCACAGCGCGGGCACGGTGAGTTGCAGGTGCGTATCGTTCGCTAAAATACTTTTACCGTTTTTTGCGCGCGCAGGCGCAACAACCCAGTTGTTCGAGGCGGGTAAGGACGGTGTCGGCAAGAGTCCTTGCCAGATGGTATCTGCATGATCGATCTCAGATTTCAAATTCGCGAGTTGGTGCTCAAACGGGGGAGCCACAAATTTCTTAAAATCGATTTCTTTGAGGTGTGCCGCGTCTTCAAACGGCAGCGGCAAACCCGCATCGACGGGAAAAAGCCAGACTGCTTTTTCGCTACCCAGCATTGCGGCGAATTTTAAGAACGCAAGTTCTTCAAACTGGTTCGTCGCGAGCAAAAACGAAAATAAGTGAAAGAGTGCTAGCGAATCTTCGCTTTTCCATTCTTCGACTTCGAGCCGCAGCAATAAATATTCGAATGGTGTTTTTGTATAGATTTTTCGCTGCGCATTGACGCCGTCGGCAAAAGACTTGAGCATTTGCTGCATCCGCGCGTCGAGACGCGCGACACCTTTTCTTGAAATTTCAGCGAAGCCCAACGAACGCATATAGATGTCGACGCCGAGCGCATCGCTACCGACGACTTCTGCGAGACGCCCATACGCCATGCGCTTCAAAAATTCGATTTGAAAATTGCGATCGGACGCCATCGCGAACCCGGCACCGAACGCCATGTCGCCGAGCGTCTGCGCTTTGATGTGCGGTACCCCGTACGCATCGCGGCTAATCGTCACGTCGGCCTGAATCGCCTTCACCGTCACAGAGCCTTCTTCGGGCACGAGGCTGTCTTTGAGGCGCACGCGCAACCACACATAGCCGCCCACGAGGGCGACGACTACTAAAATAACGGCCCAGCGAAAATAATGGCGGCGCATCTTCGGCAGATTCTCGCGTGGCGCCGATTCTGCTTTTGGCACGCGCTGTTTTTTTTGTATTTCGTCTGCGCTGTCGCGATGGAAAAGTGCGGTAAGCTCGGCTTCTGAGGTCGGATGCCCCTCTTCGAGACGGCTTGTCGGCGTCGGCGTTGGCCGTTTCGTTTTTTTTGTCGATTTCTTTTTCGTGGGAGTTTTTTTTGCAGATTTTTTTACTATAGGTTTACGCGCCATCGACAGGGAATTTAGGCAAAAACGTCACGTTGGCAACTCAATTTCGAAGGACACTAGATTCTCCGCCGCCATCTCGCCTTTGATATAATTTTTGAGCGTCGTGCAGCGCACTTTGCCGTTGTGTAGCGCAACGACTTGGTCGACGAACGAAAGTCCCAAGCCGTATTCGAGCGTTTTGTATTTTTCACGCACGACGCGCGAAATGCGATAATAGGGCTCGAATACCATGCGGCGCTGCCCGACAGAAATTTCTTCGGCACCCCCAATCGGCTCGTTCAAAATAGTAATCAAAACATGCGTAAAATGATATTCGACGAGTATAAGAATCGTGCTCTCTTCGGGGGAAAATTTGAGCGCATTCATAATAAGCTCTTGCAACGCCTTGCGCATATAATCGATATTGAGCTTCAGCGTCTCGCCCGAAAAGCGCGGCGGCAAATCGCTCACGAAAACCGAATGACCCCCGATTTTAATCGTCGGCGCCATCGTCACGACAAGATCGCGCACCATTTTGTGAAAGGTGTCGAGCGTCGTAGCTTCGAGTGCGAATCCTTGCGATACGAGCAAATGCATTTCTGAAAACATCTCGATCATCGAATTGACGGCGTCTTGGTTTTCAAAAATCAAATCGAGAATATCTTTTGAAATTAGATAATTTTTTTGATCGGCGGCGAGCGGCGAACCGACGAGCATCGCGATTAGGGTCGTAAGCGAACCGACACCGCGTCCCTGCGAAAACGCGGTAAACATATTACCGAAAAGAATCTTGCTGAACTTGTCGTTTTGCCGCCGTACGAGTTGTTCGGCAATGCGGCGTCTGGCAAACTGTTGTTCTTGGTGCTCGGCACGTTCGCGTTCGGCGATGCGTGCGGCGGCGATGGTCTGCGCCTGTTCTGCCGCATGCGCCAGCACACCCGCGAGTTCGTGCTGTTGCGCCGGTTTTACAATATAGTCGAACGCGCCCAAGCGCATCGTATCGATAACGCTCCCAATCGCATTATCGACGGTACACATCACGACGACCGGCGGGTTCGGTTGTTCTTTCAGTTCGCGTAGCAAATCGACACCCGAGCGACGCCCGGGTAGATTGATGTCGCAGAGCACGACTTCATGGCGCCCTTTCGCAAAGGCAGCCATCGCATCTTCAACGCTTGCCGTAATCGTCAGCGCATACGGTAACTGCGACACCATGCGTTCGATCAGCGCTTGCTGCACGGGGTCGTCTTCGACTAAGAGTAATGTTCGCTTACGCAGCATGGAGAATAGATATAACTATTATCGGTCGTTGCACTATAAATTCTGAGCTGCAATACAGCTCAGAATTTATACAATATGAATATCGACGCGCTTGTGATTCGCTGTGCTCGAACCCTGTAACTCGATTTCGTATTTGCCGACCGCAAGCTGTGAGAACCACGCAAAATCGTCGCGCAATGGAATCGACTGCAAGAGTCGCCCTTGCCTACGCAAATTGATAAATTTCGGGCGCGGTCGATAGTTTTGTAGCTTCACAGTCAGCATCACCGTATTGTTGCCGTCTTTCACGACTTGGTAGATAAGATCGCCTTGTTTCGCTTCGCTCGTCATGAATTGCAAAACGCCGGTCGCACCGGTTGACGTCGCTGTCTCACCCGCAGAACGCACGGCCACCATTTCATCGCCCAACGATATATTATAGAGATCGCGAATATGACCCGCGATTAGGCGCAACCCGTCTTTGAGGCGAATCACAATCGCCGACTCGCTTTCGTGCGGCGCCTCGGCGTAAATACGGTTCATGACGATTTGCTTGAGATACGCAGGCGTGGGTATAAGCGGTCTATCACCCCACGTAAATAGAAACGCGAGCGTATCTTGAAAGAGCGCAAAATCGGCGCTGCTTGCCTTGATTTGCCGCCACACTTTGTTGCCCACAAGTTCTTTTTCCATCGCGCGCGGGTCGTCGATATGAAAAAATTTTTCGGCCATTTCGACAATCTGGTGGAGCGCTAACGTCGAAGTCTCTTTTTCTTGAATCGATGCCTGGCGCCGATTTAACGCTACCATGGTCTCGAACTGTACTAGCATTTCGAGCGCCGAAATGTTCTCGGACGCCATTTTCAAGGCCTGGCGTTGCCTTTTGTCGTCGAGGTATAACTTGAGTAGCCGCGAATACTCCGCCGGCGTTAGTTTTTTCAGACTTTCTCGTTTTTCTTTTCCTTGCACAATAATAGCCCTCTCACCAATTCTCTATACCTTAGATGACGCGACGATATAAATCTTTACGACAATAAAATAGCGAATAGGTGTGACTTAAAGGTCACACCTATTCGCTATACAATCTGTTTCTATTAAATATAGAAGATACGTTTCCATGCCTTACTTCACCGCCGAGGGAAATCAAGATATCTATTACCGCACATCGGGACAGGGCACGGCGGCAGTCGTGTTTTTACACGGCTGGTACCAAAACGGTGCGCAGGCATGGAATCCTCTAGTGCAAAAACTCCGAGGAAAATATCGGCTGGTTATACCCGATTTACCCGGCCACGGCCTTTCGCCCATCGCCGACCGAGCGCAACTTACCGTCGCGCGCAACCATGCGCAGATTCTCGATTTCATACGTTATATAAAGAAGAAATATCGCGTACAAAAAGTAATCCTCATTGGGCATTCGTATGGCGCGTTCGCGACGCTGCGCCTTGCTGCGGCAAATGTAAGCGAATTTACGGCGTTCATCGCAATTTCAGCGATCGACGACTATGCGCCTTACACGCGCACCTTAAAAGCCGTGCTCCGTATTCCGTTATTTTTAGCGGGAATCTATTATCGCATTCAGGCGCTGCGCACCGCTTTTCCTTACGGCGACCGACTGCAACTCTATAGCGCGCTACCGCCAGAACTTGTGCCCGGGCGACTCGCATACGCAAAAATAAAAAATCGGACGCTCGCGCCAATCGACTCGCATGCGTACATGCGCGCGTTTCTTGACCAGCGCATCGCTTGGTTAGAGAACCGATGCAAGCCGCCATTGATGCTCGTCTACGGCGAACGCGACGCATTGACTCCGCATACGTGGGCGCCTAAACTCACGCCGCATTTTCTTCGCTCGACGACGCACATCGTTGCAGGCAGTGGGCATAACGTGCAAATTACAGGCATCGACACCGTCGCTCCCCTCGTCGATCGCTTTATTCAAAAAATGTTTGCGTCACGGCAAAAAAAATAGGGGTGGATGACTATGCGCCAATTGCAATTAACACTATCAATATTTTTTTCCCTAATGTTCATCGTTGGCTGCAAACAAAAAGACCGCGCATGGGTCGAACGTTACCAACGATCGGTGCGTAAAGACATCGATCTATTCTTGATTGCCGAGCGCTACGCAGTACTCGAGTCGGCGTGGCTCAACAATCGCGCATTCGCGCGCTTCGACCGCCCGCAGCTTGAAAAAGAATTGCGCCGTTACGGGCGTTCTCTCGACGACCTCAAGAAAGAACCGACTTACGGTTACAAAGAAGTCGGCAATGAAGTACACATGCAGGTCGGGCGCATTTCTCACTCGACCGCTTACGACTACGACGTTGAAATCCCGCTCTTGTTTCACGGTAAATGGTTCGTACCGGGGCAATACAACTCTACCGCATATCAGCAACATATTGCTCCAACGCTTGCCAAAGTTTTGGGCGTGCGTAATCCCAATGGCGTCGAAGTCGAGGCATTGCCGATTGTGCGCGACGCCGGTGCAAAGCCCGACCTCGTTGCAGTCGTCGTACTCGATCAGGGCGGTATGCAGCTTCTCAACGCGCACCCTAACCGCTATCCGCGTATTCGACAACTCATGAAAAATTCGGCTAACTTCACCCGTGCAGAAGTCGGGCACCTCGATGCGCACACCTCTGTCGGGCACATGGCGATCGGTACCGGTGCTTTCCCGCGCAAATCTGAAGTAATCGGCAATACATTTTTTTCGCTCGAAAAAAAAGCGGGAGTCGAAAAACTTATTCTCTCTGAAATCTATGCGGGTAAAGACCCGCAGCGCGTGAACCCGGCAGAGCTTAAAGCAGAGAGCTTGGCCGACGTTGTAAATCAAGCGAGCCAAAATCGTAACGTTGTCCTCTCGCAGTCGTACGCACTGCGCGCAGCGATGGGCATGGGCGGGCACGGGGTGACGAATGCAGCGCCTGGTCAAAATCTCAACTTTATTTATTGGCTCGACTCGCACCGCTCTGAGTGGGTAACCGATACGCGCTATTACGCGCTGCCGCAGAGCGCGCGCCATGCGTCTGTTTTCCCGAATTTTCGTATTCATTATCCCAAGGGCTATGAGACAATCACGATATCCGATCTCGCGAGCGCCAAGAAAAATTGGGGCGTCATGATGGCGACGCCAGCGCAGGCAAAATTCGAGGGCGACTTGATGCGCGCGAATATCCAAAAAGAAATAATAGACACCCAGCGCGCGCACGACGGCTTCAGCGACCTTGTCTATCTTTCATTCAAAGCGCCCGACGCTGCCGGACACCGTTTCGGTTACCTTTCGCTCGAAGCCGCCGATACTTTATCTGCGGTCGATGCGGCAATCGGCGAGTTCGTCGATTTCTTGCAGAAACACTACGGCGATAATTTCGCACTCGTGTTGACCGCCGACCACGGTTGCGCTCCCCTTTCTGAAATTTCGGGCGGGCAGCGTATGACGGCAGAAGAAGTTATTGCAACTATCGATACGCTCTTACCTGAAGACGAACGCAAGCAGACCTCTCTCGTTCACTTTATGACAGTCGGCCAGATTTCGCTCAATCACGAACTCATGCAAAAGCATAAAATCAGCCTCAACGCTGTAGTCAAAAAAATACTCAGCATCAAGGCGGGGGCTAAGCCATTCTTTCGCGCCGCGCTTACGCGCAAAGACATCGGCGTGAATGAGTAAGAGCACGTCGCAAAATCGCGCATACCTTGCCGGTTTTATTTACACGTTGCTCGGCGCGGCGGGCTTTTCTGCTAAGGCAATTCTCGCAAAGCTCTGTTATCGCTATGGCATCGGCGGTTTTGCGACGCTGACATTGCGCATGCTGTTTGCGCTCCCCCTCTACGTCGTTATTTTTGCTTGGTTTTTTCGCACACAAGAACAGAGCACGCAAAAGGCATTTCGTAAAGACTGGTTGCTCATTTCTGCAGTCGGACTTTTCGGCTATTATCTCGCGGGTTGGTTCGATTTCGTGGGTCTCGAGTACATTTCGGCGGGTTTCGAGCGACTCTTACTCTTTCTTTATCCCACGCTCGTGCTTTTAATATCGCTCGTGTGGCTCAAACAACGCGCCGGGAAACGCGAGATTCTCGCGCTCGCGATTACGTATGTCGGTATCGGCATTTCGTATCTAAATGAAATGGGCAACGTCGGCCATAAAGCACACATCGGCGCAGTCTATATTGTCGGCGCTGCGATTACGTACGCGATATATCTTGTCGCGACCGAGAAATTATCGTACAAATATTCGCCGCTCGTTTTCACGAGCTTTGCGATCATCATCTCGGCGCTCGCTATCGCCGCCCACGCTTTCGTCGCGGGCGAGCGCCTCGTGGGTTATCCGCCGATCGTTTATATACTGTGCGCCGCGATGGCAATTTTTTGCACAGTGATACCTAGTCTCATGATCGCGCAAGGTATCGCACTCATCGGCTCGAATCGCGCGGCAATTTTAAGCGCATTAGGCCCGGTGGTCACAATCTATCTCGCGTACGTTTTCTTAGGCGAAGATATAACGCTGCCACAGACGATCGGCACTTTGGGAGTTCTCGCCGGCGTCGCACTCTTAACCGTGAAACCACAGAAAACCGCAGACACACTATGATCGAGCTCATTGCCAATGCCCGCGTCGGTGATAAATTTGCGATTGCGAAACTCGTTTCGCTCTTCGAATCTTCGCGCACCGTCGATCAAGACGCCTGCGTCGCGGTCGAAAATGCTCTCGCTGCCGACGGCAAATGCGGTCGCATCGTCGGCCTGACGGGAGCGCCCGGTGCGGGCAAATCGACCCTGATTCAGCATCTCGTCGATGCTCTGCTCGATAAAGAAAGTAATTGGCGCTTTGCGATTGTCGCCGTCGACCCATCGAGTCCAATCTCGGGTGGCGCGATTTTGGGCGACCGCACGCGCGTCAATTTCGGCGACAACCCGCGCGTCTATTTTCGCTCGCAGGCATCCGATCTCGATCTGGGCGGCATCGGGCGCAACACTTACCGTGTGTGCCGACTATTGCAACGTTTTTTCGATATAGTGCTCGTCGAGTCGGTCGGCGTCGGTCAAAGCGAAATCGAGATCGCGCGCCTCGCCGATACGACGCTGTTGGCGTTGCAACCTTTTACCGGCGATCAAATTCAATTCATGAAGTCGGGGATTATGGAAGTGCCCGAAGCTTTTGTCATTACCAAATGCGACGCCGAAGACTTGGCGCAAAAAAGCTTTCACCAACTCGAAGCGAGTTTGCATTTCATGCAGCGCGCCGAAAAGCGCGAGCATAAAATTCAAATATTTCAAACAAGCTCGGTGTTGAGAACGGGGTTTGCTGCGCTGGCGGATTTCGTGCGTCTTGCGAAACCGTTGAGTAGCTTCGCGGCGGTAGAGCGCGAGAATTATTTTTTACGAAAAGAAATTCGCTATTATTTCGGCGAATACGGCGTGAAAAAAATCGCAGCTCTGGTTGCGGGCGACGACGAACGCTTTTTCGAAACTAAGCGTCTTGCGCTCTTAGAAAGTCTACGCAAGACGGTAACCAACGCATGAACCGCACTCAATCCCGCACGCTGGTCTCTTTTAGCGCACTCGGTCGACGCTATGGCGCGCACTGGGCGCTCAAAGACGCGAGCGGCGAACTTCACGCAGGCGAAATTGTCGCGCTGCGCGGCGCAAACGGCTCGGGCAAATCGACGCTGCTCTTGGTGCTCGCGGGTATTCTCAAAGCGCACCGCGGCAATTTTTCTCTCGTGAGTGGTGCGCACCTCGTCGCACACCAAACGATGGCGTACCCGCACCTGAGCATTCGGCGCAATCTTGAACTCGCGGCCGTCGTCGACAAGCGCGAGAAGTCGGCCATCGCGCACGCACTCGCCTACTGGAAAATCGAAGCACTCGCACAAAAAAACGTCGGCACGCTCTCGCGCGGGCAACTGCAACGCTTTCTCATGGCGCGTGCAGAGGTAGCTCGTCGCGAAATTCTTTTACTCGACGAACCATTCACTGGGCTCGATAGCGCGGGCGAAGATTTGCTCGCCGTATTCATCGACACAGAAGCGCGTCGCGGCACGGCGGTGTTATTTTCAGAGCACAGCGCCTCGCGCGCAGATGCGCTCGCGCAGCGCATCGTATATATGGCCGACGGCAGGTGCGTCTCGTGAAAATTTGGTGGGCGTTTGTTACGAACGAGTTGCGTCTTTATGCTGCGGGGCGCGGCCTCGAATTTGCGTTTATACTTTCGCTCACACTCATCGCGATCTTTCGCTTTGGTATGCCGGTCGACGGTCTAAGCGACGCACCGCTCGAAGTTTTTCCGGTAATCGCGTACTGTATCGCAAACTTGCAGCTTCTGCTCATGGCGACGCAGTGGGAAAGCGAAGCGCACGCCTACCGCTACTACACGATGAACCACGTGTCGCTGAGCTCGCTTTTTTTTGCAAAATCGACCGTAACATTTTTGATACAAATCCCTATTTGGATTTTCTGCGTGAGTGCGTATTTTCTTTTTTTTCCGGTGGCGACTCCGAAAACCGCAGCGCTCGTCGAACTCGCACTCACAAGTATACCCTTAGGGCTCGCGCTCGCTCCGGCCGGACAGCTTGTTGCCGCCATCGCACAGCACAGCGCCCAGAAAAATTTTCTCGCAATCGCACTATTTCTGCCGATCTGTCTACCCGTCTTGATCGCGGCTACCGGGCGTGTCGGTGCCGTGTTGGCCGAAATCGCAACGCTGCGCTACGATGCGCTGCTTGTTGCGGTGGCGCTCATATTTTTCGGTGCAGGCAATCTGCTTTATTCTTATTTATTTGAAGAATGAGTGCGATACTGAAGGGTGAGGGTGTGGCAAATAGTTAGTCGGAGTTATGTCGCATTGCGACCCCTACTCCTTGTAATAGTTATTACATCGCTTGTCGCTGAACCAAGTCGCCGTAAAGACGAATTGCAATATTATCGGCAAGAGTTCGAGGCACGGTATAAATATCCGATCTACGACACGCTCTTTGAAAAAATCGTCTGGGAACGCAAAGTCTCGCACCTAACTATGGAATTCCACAGCTCTCGAGCAGGGGCGAAAGATAGCAACGAGTATCGCGTCACTCTGCTCATGATGGACGAATATCCGTGGAACTATAAAGGCCAGAATTACCCGATTCACTTTGCCTATAAGACCTTCGCCGAAGCGGCAGCAAAATTTGAGTATTTAAATAATTTCTTACGCAATAGCGGCGTCATGGCCGTAGGAATCGAGGGAAAGAAGATAGTGAAAGAGCGAATTCTTGTTCAACCTGTCGGCAACGCCGCGCCAAGACCCGACTTGTCGGCACCCTTGGGAAAAAAGGACACAGACCCTATCTTGACGCGCGAACCGTTACCGCGACGATTGCCGCTGCGACTTACGGGCGCACACCCCTAAGTCGCCGATGCTACGCCACTTCTTCGGTAGCGGTGGCGTCTTTCGCTGTCTTCGCCGCCTTATCTTTTTCTGCCTGCACTTTTTTCGCCGAGCCGTCGGCGTGCGCAACGCGCACTTTCGACTCAAGCTCATCGGCGAGCTTGGGGTTTTCGACGAGGTGTTGGCGCACATTTTCTTTGCCTTGGCCTAAGCGGTTGTCGTTATACGAGAACCAGGTTCCCGATTTTTTGAGTACGCCAATATTTACCGCTTCGTCGATAATGCACGATTCGCGTGAAATCCCCTGATTGAAATAGATGTCGAACTCGGCCTTCTTGAAGGGCGGCGCCATTTTATTTTTCACGACCTTAACGCGCACGTGGTTACCGATCGACTCTTCGCCTTTGGTGAGCGTCTCGACGCGGCGAATATCCATGCGTACCGACGCATAGAATTTGAGCGCGTTACCGCCGGTCGTCGTTTCAGGCGAACCGAACATGACGCCGATTTTCATGCGAATCTGGTTGATAAAAATCACGACGGTATTCGTTTTGTGAATCGCGCCGGTCAGTTTTCTGAGCGCTTGGCTCATGAGGCGCGCCTGCACGCCCATCGTCGCTTGGCCCATATCGCCTTCGATTTCTGATTTGGGCACGAGCGCCGCGACCGAGTCGATCACAATCACGTCGAGTGCGTTCGAGCGCACGAGCGCTTCGGCAATTTCAAGCGCCTGTTCGCCGTTGTCGGGCTGCGACACCAAAAGCTCGTCGATATTGACACCTAATTTTTTAGCATACGAGGGATCTAATGCGTGCTCGGCGTCGATGAACGCCGCCATGCCGCCGTTTTTCTGCGCTTCGGCGACGATGTGCAAAGTCAGCGTCGTTTTACCCGAAGATTCGGGGCCATAAATTTCGATGATACGCCCGCGCGGGACGCCGCCGATTCCGAGTGCAAGGTCGAGCGTGAGCGACCCCGTCGAGATAACGGGAATCTCTTTGAGAGCTTCGCCGTTCATTTTCATGATCGCGCCTTTACCGTACTGTTTTTCTAACTGCAACAGCACCGAATCGAGTGCTTTGGCTTTCTCTGCTGCCTCGGCCTTCTGCGCCGCCGTTTGGGGTTTTTCAATTTTTTCGCTCATCTTGAGCGTGATGCCTTCGTTTTTTTCCGCTGTGTCAATCATAATTATGTCTCCTAGTTATTTCGGGTGCCACGCTTTGTATGAAAATAAGCCAAGCACAGTGTGGTGCAAAAGCACCACACTGTGCTTGCGCTTTATCCCAAAGCGCGGTCACGCGCGAGGGAGAGGATTCTCCCCCTCTATATATTAAATACCCAGAAACGGCCGAATTTTCTCACAAAGCGTAAAAAAAAGATTAAATTTTCGCTGCGAGCGGGTGCTTCAGCTTTTTGAGCTCCGCCGTCACATAGTCGCGTGTTTTGGGCGGCCACGCTTTTGAAAGGCGTACGATCTTGTCTTCGTCTTTCATGTGGATGCCTACTTGTAAAATGGCGTTATCGTCGTTGATCTTGAGCATCACGTTTTTCAAATGATTCTCGTTCAGCAAGTCTGCAATTTCACCGAGCTTTAGATAAAACTGGCGCTTGACCATGTCACGTACGACGCTCACAATAAGATCGACTTCCATGAGGTCGCCGATGCGCGCGGTAATTTTGGGGTCGGCGTTAACCGCAACTTGGCCCATGTAATCGACGCGCAGCGACTTGCCGATTTTTGCCGCCGCTTTGGGCTCCATATATTCGCAAACCTGCGCGACGATATACGGGGTGAAATAGTCGTGCGCGAGCTTGGCGATAATGAAGTTCGGGATAAAGCTCGTCGAGATTGCTATCGCCTTAAATACGGGTTTTTGGTTCGCGTCGAGACGCTCCATATATGCCGTTAAATCTTTGTGCAACTGCTCGAGGTGCTTCTCGGGAATTTGCGCGAGATAGCTCATGTCGGTTTCAGAAACGAGCATCTCTTTAATTTTTCCGGAAATTTGTTCTTTGTCCATAGTGCCTCGTAATTTTTTATTTGTAGGATTTTCCTCTGTTTCGGGACAGTAGCAGAAGTTGAACAATTCGTCAAGATCATAAACAAATTTTTACTCCACCGTTATATGACTCGCCGCCAACTCGCTGCGCGAGCTACCGGTGAGTCACCGCAATGTCTCACGACCATAGCTGTCTATCTATGGTGCAACTCAGCTACAGTACGTACCGCCTGCCATAAAAAAAATCCATGCGTTTTTGATTAGCGGCACGTACCAGTCGTAGAGATGCATCGAGAACCACGTTACCAGATCCATGATGAATGCGATTGCGGTAATCGTTACCGCCAAAATCAGGTAAAGAAAGCCGACGAGGTAATGTATAATTGCAGCGATTTTGCAAAACGGGCCCAGTATAGTCAATATCGGCGAAATGCTCATATCACCGTTTCTCCATCACTGAATAAAACATCGTGTCGGCATCGAGCCACGGCGAGCCCACGAGCTCCGATTTGAGTAACAAAAATCCATCCACCCCCTGCAAGAATTTTTCAACGACGTTTTCATTTTCATCGCGAAACACGCTGCACGTCGCGTAGACGAGCTTACCGCCTTTTTTGAGGTGCGGATGTACCGCGGCGAGAATTTTGCATTGCAGCGCGGCGAATTTTTCGATGTCGCCGGGCATCAGACGAAAACGCACGTCGGGGTTACGCCTCAGCGTGCCCGACGCCGAACACGGCGCATCGACGAGAATACGGTGAAAGCCGCCGCTGTTTTGTAGTTCGCGACTGAGGGCAAGATCGCTCGCCGTCGCGTCGAAAACAAAGCGGCGTACGTTATGAAAGCCAGCACGCCGCGCGCGCAGTTTTAACTCGTCGAGTTTGTAGTCGCGAATATCCGAGGCGTAGAGCACGCCGCGATTTTTGAGCTGCGACGCAATCTGCATCGTCTTACCGCCGCCGCCCGCGCAGACATCCCACACCGCCATGCCGGGGTGCGCATCGACCGCTTCGCCTAAGCGCTGCGACGCGAGATCTTGAATTTCGACAAGACCGTCTTTTAGGCATTGCAGCTCGTAGACGGGTCTTTCGCCCTTCACCGCGAGCGTCGTGAGCCCCGAATCGCGTTGTGTAATAGTTATTACAAAATGCGCGGCCTTGAGCTCGGTTTCGATGGCGCCGAGTTTCTCGGTGTGGTTTACTCGCAGATACAGCGGCGGCTTGGTCGCCAGCTTCTCTA
>JAFEGD010000202.1 GCA_018240245.1 Spirochaetota bacterium
CCCGGCTTCGAGCGCGAGAAGGCAATTCGCGACGACGCACTGACACTCGCGGCGGTCAAGGCGGCAGAGAAGCAACTCGATAAATTTCATTTGCTGTTATTCGTGGTAGCCAGAGGGGGATTAACCCCGTTCGAGCAAGAATTAGCCGACCGGCTACGCCGACTTAAAAAACCCGTGTGGCTCGTCGTGAATTTTATCGACGACCCGCAACTCGAAGCCGAAGCGAGCGAATTCTACGAATTGGGTTTTACCGAGACGTTTTTTGTTTCGGCGTTAAATCACCGTAACGTACCCGATTTACGCGAGCGCATGCGTACGCATTTTTTGGGAAAAAAATCTATTAGCGAACCACGCAAAGATAATGACATACAAAAAGAACCCGACTTAAAATTGGCGATCCTCGGTAAGCCAAACGCGGGCAAGAGCACGCTTTTCAATACCTTGACCGGCAAAGAGCGCGCGCTCATCTCGCCCGTCGCCGGCACGACGCGCGACAGCATCAACGAATTTTTTCACTTCGAAGGTAAACTCATCGAAGTCGTCGACACGGCGGGGCTGCGCCGGTCGCGCAACGTCGTAGAAGATATCGAATCGATTAGCGTCAAGCGCGCGAAAGAGGCGCTCGCGGCGTGCGAGGTTGTGTTCTTAGTGATGGATCACGACGAAAATCTCGACAAGCAAAATAAGACGCTCTTTGCGCTCATCGCCGACGCCGGTAAGCCGCTGATTGCGCTTATCAATAAATACGATCAATTTCGCGAAGACAAAGATATAAAGGCGCGCCTTGCCGCCGATCTCGGCGACGCGCAAAAATCTTTTTGGCGTTTCCCGTGGTTTTTTACCAGCGCCGAAACCGGCGAAAACTGCGTCAAGGCGCTCGCGAAGGCGTTTGAACTCAAAGCGCAGATTGTCGAAAAAATCGGTACGCCGAAGCTCAACAATATTCTCAAAGAACTTTCGCATAGCCATATCTTGGCGAACCAAAATATTCGGCTGAAATATATTACGCAAGGTACACCTTTGAACCGCTTCATACTCTTCACAAATAAACCGGTATCGATGCCGATACGGCGGCATTTGGCGAACGAGCTCAGAAAACGTTTGGGCATGACCGAGGTGCCGATTTTGTTGCAGGTGCGGACCGAAGAGCGTAAGAAGAAATAACTAACGTAGCACATCGTGCCAGAATAGTCTACAGACAAAATATATTTTTGGCGCGAGCCTTTTTCACCACGCGATTACAATTATTATAGTAGTGATTATCGATTATACGGAGGCAAAGTGAAACACCGAAAGACCGAAAACTTTTAATCTCCTCGACTACACGCCGACAAATCCGCTCGAATTGGTCAATGCGTCGATACCTTCGGGGCGCTATTCGCAATTGCGCCTGATTCTGAATACAGACAACACGATAAAAGTCGATAACGTTGTGCAACCGTTGAAGACGCCGAGCGCGCAGCAAAGCGGAATAAAGCTCACGGGTAATTTCGAGATTACGCAAGGTCTATTGTACACGATGTCGATTCACTTCGACCCGAATCAATCGATCGTTTATAATCCGGGGCCGAATCGTTATATCTTGACGCCGGTTATCGAGATCGTCGGTAATTCGCTCGTTGACGGTAATTTTACCGTTGCGGGGCTTATCGTCGGCGAAAAGGTCGTGACGCAACTGGCGCCCGACGGTACGCTGAAGCTCATCAGCACGGTCGACCCGCGCATCGAAATGCACGGCAAATATTATTTTAATTTCGGCACACGTAATTTGCATCTCGATTTAGACGAAGTTATTTGTACGACGTGCGCGAATGTCGGTCCGATTCCGGGAAGTATATTTTACAATTTACCGGGTAGCGATATTACCGTCGATTCATGGAATTCTACCAGTATCAATGGCAGCGTAGGTGTAGCGCCGCTTTCGCAGAGCGTGAGCTTTGCGACGACGCCGACATTTGCACTCGATACTTCGACGGGGTATACGGTGCTACAAGTGGTCGCGACTTATCCAGCCAGCTATAACGGTCAATATGGCGTGTTGACACTTACGCCGCAAACAGATAGTGGTAGAAGATTCGTCGATATTCAAACGATTCAAAACCAGTCGACGACATTTACCTTAAAAATACCATATAGCCAATTGCCGGGTGGCATCCCCAACGGTAGTCGCGCGTATGTGGCGACACCAATAATTGCAAATGCATTGACCGATTTGAAAATTAGTGGTTCAGCGAGTTCTGTCTGTGGTACTGTTGTACTTTCAGCCACAAATTACGCAATGACGGTACCAGTCGCGGATAAAGTTATGAGCGTATCTCTGAATTTTGTTCCGCTTCCGTAGAAGCTGCGATGGGTCATACGATTATAGATAGACGGCTTTGGCATTTGCCGAAGGTCAATCATCAGTGCGCGTGGGGGTTTTTTATCATGACTCTGTGCCTTCCGTACAGTCTACAGGCGTTGGCAGAAAAAAAATATGCCGAGAAAGGGATTGTCGAATTTTCAGGTACGGGCTCTGCGGCAATAAATTTTGATGGTCGCGGTGGTACAATCGCTCTTTCACCGAGTGCAAATTACTTTTTTGTTCCTCACTGGTATTTTGGCACCAGTTTTACTTTTGAGTATTCCACTTTCAATCCAAATCTTAACAATAGCACGAATGCACCAATTCAGTGGGCTTGGTATACTCTGCCGATGATTGAAGTGGGTTACGCTAGAGCCTTCGCTGAGCATTGGTATTGGTTTGCAGCCGCTGGATTTAGCTATTTGGCCGCCGACTGCTATTATTGCACAATCCATGGCTTTTCGAGTCGGTCATGGGATGTGAAGTTAGGTCTCAAACATAATATTGGAAATGCGCTTCTTATGATAGGTATTTTTGCGGGCGGTATAACGCAGAGCGCAGAATTGTTTTTCAGAGTTTCTGTATTTTTTTGAAATTTGGAGGAAAAATGTGTAAAAAATTCTTAACATATGCTTTGATGATTTTGCCAATGATGCTTGCAAATTGCGACTCTGAGTACACTACTGCATGTGCGGGGTTCTCAAAATGCCAAGAAGATCCTCCTGGAACAGGTCAACAGACATGTAGCGCGGCTTATGGAACTAAAGCAACAGATGGTTGTCAAACTACAACTACGACGCCTCTGTTAGGTAGCAATACTTACTCATGTAATGCTTGTACACCGGCGGTTAACATTAAACCCGTCGTCCTCTCGCTCCAAGGCGGTCAAACCTGCCCTGTCACGACGACGCATTCCGAATCCTTCAAAACTCCCGGCTGTTGGTGTTACGTTCCGTTCGTTGGCGACAGATGTTGTTTTTGCGGCGGTGGACTCTGTTATATAACCAACACATGGACGACCACCACCTACGTACCTGCCCCGCCTTATGGAAATTGCCCATGAAAGCCGGTATCAAGATTGCAACGCTCGCACTAAGCGTGTTTGCCTTGCTGCATTGCGGGTCGGCGGGCGGCGGCGACACCTCTTCGAGTTCGACCAGCTCGGGTTCGGCCACGTTTCGCATCAATGTGAGTGGCGCTGCGGCGAATAAGCTGATTGCGCTGTCGGTTATCAACGAAAGCACACGCCGCATGGTGTCGGGGTTTAATTTCGATTTCACCTCGGGCG
>JAFEGD010000203.1 GCA_018240245.1 Spirochaetota bacterium
AAAATTTCAACGCATAAAAATAATTATTTGCGTACTCATGGCGGTGGGTGTTCCCATCGCCATGTTTGTGATCCCTTTAGATTTTTTTGAACATGGCCGATCGTTGTGCATTTTCAAAAATTTATTCGATTGGGATTGCCCTGGCTGTGGTTTAACCCGCGCGATTGCATGTATTTTTCACGGTGAGTTTCAACGGGCCTTCGCATTCAATCGAATGGTTGTCTTTATATTTCCTCTTCTGTCATATCTTTATATAAAATATTTTTATAATAGACTACAAGACCTACTCGGTCTTGACCGCATAAGACACCACCTTGTTTGAGTTCATGCTCGATAAAAATACAACCGTTACGCAACGCATCCATGCTTTTACGAACGATGCCCTCGGCGAACACGACGCCACCGCACTCGCTGAATTAATCCACAAGGGCGAACTCAGCGCAAGTGAAGTCGCCGACGCGGCAATAGAGCGCGCGCAAAGCATCGGCGCAAAACTCAACGCGATTGAGATTGCCGCGTACGACGCTGCGCGCAGCGTAGCGCGCGGGCTAAGCAAGCCGGGCAGCTTTGGTGGAGTGCCTACTTTTATAAAAGATAACGCCGATCTCATGGGCAATCCCACTCGCAATGGCTCACGCTCTTATACCCCTCACGCCGCAAAAGAAAACGGCATATACACTGCGCAATTTTTATCGCAGGGCTTTACCGTACTCGGTAAAAGCCAAATGCCTGAGTTCGGTTTCAACGCCTCGACAGAATTCGAACACGACGCACCGACGCGAAACCCGTGGAATACCGAATACTCGGCGGGCGGCTCTTCGGGCGGTTCTGCCGCCATGGTAGCTGCGGGCGTCGTACCAATCGCGCATGCGAACGACGGCGGCGGTTCGATTCGCGTACCCGCTGCGTGCTGCGGCGTCGTCGGCTTAAAGCCCACACGCAACCGGCATCTCAATAACGGTATGGCCTCGTCGCTGCCCATCAATATTATTAGCGAGGGTGTCGTCACGCGCTCGGTGCGCGACACGGCGCGTTTCATGCACGGCATGGAGAGCGTTTACCAGAACCCGAAGCTCAAACCGATCGGTCTTGTCGAAGGTCCGGCAAAGAAAAAGCTCCGTATCGGTCTTGTTCTCGATTCGATTACGGGCAATGCAACCGATAGCGAAACGCGCAAAGTAGTCGAAGATACCGCGCGCGTCTTAGAGCATTGCGGGCACAACGTCGAGCCACTCAACCTCGATATTCCACAAACGTTTGTCGCCGATTTTATGCTCTACTGGAAAATGCTCGCGTTTATGATCGAGACATTCGGGAAATTTATTCTCGCCCGCGATTTCTCCGCCGAAAAATTAGACCCGTTTAGTCGCGGTCTCGCCGCCGAGTTCAAAAAGCATCTTCTCTCCGCACCGCTCGCGCTCTATCGCTTGCAGCGCTCTGCCGATGTATACGCGACGATGATTCGCCCGTACGACGCCGTGCTGTCGCCGGTCTTAGGCCACACAATCCCGAAGCTCGGCTATCTGAACCCTGCGCAAGGCTATGAAGCGTTAATGGATAAGCTCACAAAATATATTATTTTTACGCCGCTCAACAACGCAACCGGGAGCCCGGCAATTGCGCTACCGCAAGGCGTCGATAGTAACGGTTTACCCATCGCCGTTCAGCTACAAGCCGCGCAAGGCGAAGAGCGAACGCTACTTAGCCTCGCGTACGAACTTGAGGCTGAGCGTCCTTTTAGAAAGATCAACGCCGCATTATAGCTATCAAGAAGCGAGCTTTTCGAGATACGCTAACGCATCTCTATGCATCGGTTGTTGACTCGGATGAAAGTTGGGTCGCGTATAATCGATGATTCCTTCGAGAAAAACACGCCCGATCGCGTTCTCGGCTGTAAATAAATCGATCAACTGTTTCGGCAGCTTTGACCACGGAAATTCTTTGTCGGTTACAACAAGGTATGCGGTGCCGATAGTCACGTATGTCGCAATGATACCGTAAGCGAACGCGAGCCCCGCCATGCGCGTCGCATAGTTACCGCCCACTTTTTCAAAAACGTCGAACGCGAGGTCGCGGTGCTCCATTTCTTCGGCGGCATGCCACAGATAGAGATCGCGCACATCGTCGCGTAATATTTTTTCTTTTTGGCCCGGAGCAAAAAGCGATTGCGCAAAACCCGCCGTCATATTTTCGGCTGCCGCAGTCAGCGCTAATGTGAATTTTTGCAAAATTTCCCAATCGAGCGTTTTGCGCGCAAAGGGTTCGAGCCATTCAAACGTCGGCACGGTAAAAAGCCACAAAAACCAATCCATATTGCCGACGCTCTGCGCGACCGAAGCGTTAAAACGTTCGTGCGCCATACTATGCTGCATTTCTTGCCCAATGAAACTTTTTATATCCGCCTGAAATTTAGGGTCGTCGATACGATCGGCAAAATGTTTAACCGAGCGAATAAAGAACCCCTCGCCCCCCGGAAACATGAGGCTCAATACATTGAGCACATGGCTTTCTAAAGCCTCTTCGCCCGCCCAGTGCGCGGGCACCGGCTGCGCGAACGAACTCTTATTTTTTCTAACTTGCATAACTCCTCCTCTGGAGTAATCGCCCCAGATATCTTCTAATGACAAAGTTGAACAGCCTGTCAATATTTTATGTGCTAATTTTATCGGCGCCGGTGCCAATATGCAATGGTAAGTAAAAGAAGTCTTGGCCCAAAAAGCGTAAAATTTTCACATGATATAGATACGAAATTTGCGATTCGACCAACTGCCCGAGCGTTTGTACATCGTGAATGTTGAGCGCACGCAGCAACGCGGAATCTTTCTTAATAATAACCAATAGCCGTAGTTGGTGCTCTTGCCACTCGTGCCGAATGCGGTCGAGAAGATTTTCGTACGCGACGACGCTATTGCGTTCAGAGCGCGACACTTGCAAATAGACGTTGTTATCCCACCATTCTTTGAGTGTATACTTGACGTACTCGAACGGCAACTCGCGCACCATTTGGTTGCGTTTGAGATGACGATGAACATAACCCGTGCGCCCGACTCGCATGAAGTGCGTGCAAATTTTTATGAAAAACAACGGCCCGAAATGATACATGAACAGATTATGCTCTTCTTGCGGTATATTCGTCAGTTGCATGAGTAGCGTATCGCGGGTAAATTGAAAATAGCTGTAGAGAAAAGTGCGATATTCGCCTTCGCGATCTTTATTACGCGCGGCAGAAATAAATTTTCGAATCAAATCTTGCCGCAACGCCTCGTCTTCGGCGCCCAGATGTGTTTCGACATAAATCGAGCGCCGCACTTTTGCCTCTTCGAGCGCAAAACGCGACTGATTAATCTCGAGTACGTACGCATGCGTCTGATTAAATTGTTCGCTACCGCGCGTATCGAGTAAATACGGCGACTTAATCGCCGTATCGCGTATCTCTTTTGCCGGTTCGACGGTGTGCCCTGCGGGTACGTCGCTTTTTTTATCGGCGGCATAAACTTCGATAATCGCCGAAAGATCTTCGCGAAACACCGACGAATAGGTATATTGCAGTTGACTCGTATATTCGCCGCGTACCGTAACTTTGCCAGCAACAACTTCTTCGTGATTTATTTTTAACAGATACCCGAGCCGACGCAACAAGAGGTTTGTCAAATTACAGAGATCTATTCGCGGATAGATACGGTACGTGAGCACTTGCTCGAGAAATTGCTTTTCACCGCTCGGCGCGTTGAACGCTTCGAAAACATGCGCAAGGCTCCACCACTGCTCGCTAACATCTACGTTAAACTCTTTAATGACTTCGTATGCGCGAATCAGCTTTACAAATTCTAATTTATGCTCTTCGATTTCTGAATCGACGAAATGGTTGTAATACTCGCGCTGCGCCGCCGTATCTAAGACACGACTGGAAAGCTCGTTCTCGACGTGCCCATAGAGACGCATGATCGCAACCAGCGCAGCGTCGATAGTTTTAAGATTCTTATTGATCTCTTTGCGCGTTTCACCGGGCGCTGTCGCCAAATATTTCTGGACATTGTCGGCGTTGACTAGGTGCGCTTCGAGGCCTTTGAGAAACCCCCCTTTGAAAGGCAAGAGATGTTTGATTATCTCGACCGAATCGGCGGGGTTTATGGCATCGTAGTTAAATTCTGGCTGATAGCTAAATGCACCCACGAATCTTATGACCCTCAGCCATTCGAATCGGAGCTCGGCGCGGCATATATCGACGCTTCGTTCGAAATACGCTGAAAAAATTCAGGGATATTGATGCGCGCATTTTTTATTTCTTTGGGAGCAAAGAGCGTATTACCGAGAATACCGACATTCATCGGAATATACGTATAGACGAAGCCCTCTTTTACATCGATATCGATGCGCTTCGGCGTCGCAGCGCTACTCGCTACGGTGCTGATAAAATTCGACGCCTTGGGGTTCGCCGCGCGCATAACCATCTCGGCAAATTCTGGTCCGATATAAAACACCGAAAGATAGCCGCTCACGTTTGCGATCGGCTTATCGAGTCGATTGCCGGTAAATAAAATATCGATACGCAACTTGCCGTCGCTGATTGTATCCGCCTTTTCTTTGACCATGAGTTGTTTAAGATCGATATCTTTGATCTGAATCGTCGTCGAGTACTCCATTTCGCTCGGGCGCAGACGACCCAAATTAAAAAGCGTATCTGAAATTGTGACGAGCCCGTTCAAAGTATACATCTGCAAAACCGGCATCACAAAAACATTATCTTTGTACTCCATCGACCCGCCGACGGCAGGGTACGTACCGCGCGGATAAATTATCGGCAGCCACTCGCCTTTGGCGTTTGGGTTGGGAATTTCGATTTTTTCGATCGTAAAATTATACGCACGATTGAAATTATAGTTTTTAATGATGCGTTCTTTATTGCCCGCCAATAAGTTAAGGCTCTTGCGCAGTTTTAGATCGTGCCTAAACGGGAAAAGTAAGTTCGCTTTGCGCAAACGCGCCTTCTTATTACGAAAACTGAAATCTTTAATTTCAATTTTGCCGTCGACAAAATTGCCTTGCGCCGCCCCCGCAAGCAAAAACGAACCGACTAAAAAAGTATCGGTGAGAATTTCGGTTTCGTCGTCTTTCGCCAATTGCACTTTGAACCGCATATCGGGCACCGAAACAAGCGCGCGCACTTTCTTACCGGTTTTCGCGTCTTCTACCCAATCGTATTGTTGCTTGAGAGTCCCCGAAGCGTCGATGGCAAGCGCCTTGCGTAGTCCTATAACCGAAAAATTATCGAGATGCGTGACGCCCGGCGTCAAGCGAACACGCGCGGTAATATCGATGTCGTCGACTTTAATATCGGGAAACGCGATATGCGTGGTATGGTTAATCGCCTTCTCTGCGCCCGCGATCTCAACGCTCGTTTCGCCGTCGGCGCGCACTGTGCGACCGATATCGACAGCCTTCAAGAAAGAGCCGAATTGCTCTTGCAAACCCACGGGCATGCTGTTCAACAGATTCTTGAACGTCACCGTCAGCGCGTCGAGTTTGTAATCGACTTTTATGCCGCGCGCTTTATCGACGCTCACGCGCGATTTTAGATCGACGGCGGGCGCATATTCTTTGTCTTTATCGGAAAAACTGAGCGTCGTCAAATGAATCGCGTTCTGCTTGAAATCTTCGCTGCTCTTGACCGAACCGCGCATATTGAAGTCGATGCGGTTAATACCGGATTTTCCCCGGCTCACAAAATAATACAGTTGCGGTGAGAATACCCGCAGCGCCAACGCCAAATCTTGCGGCGAAGGGCCTGCGGCTGTAAATACTGTGCTGATAGTCCCGGTCGCATTGCCGCGCGCAAACGGAGCGACGTTCAAACCGCGTAACGAAAAATTGACGTCGGTCTTTTGATTTTCGGCAAGCTGCGCGTCAAAGCTCAACGGCGCACCGTTAAAGTTCGAACGTAATTTCACGTCGGCCATTTTTACCGGCAACGGTTTGCGCCCGTTTTCGATAACAGCTTTATGATCGAGTTCAAGAGTCGGTATCGAGAGCGCCAGCGATGCGGTACGCGCTGTAACATTCTTGAGGCTAATGCCGCCTTGGTCGCTGATGGTGTTTCCGGCGATCGTGACCTGTGTTGGTTTGATCGAAAAGAAACCCGAATACGCAGGCAGTCGATTACCCGTGAGCGCCGCCGCCAAATTATAAACGTTGCTTAAGTTAAGTTTCGACGCGCCCGTTTCGATATGCACCGAACGATCTTTTTTCAAAATTTTGCTTCCGCTGCCCGTGAGCGCTAAGATCGTATCGCCCAAAAGCTTCACGTTAAAGCCATCGATCTTAAGCGAATCGGCTTTCGCATCGTATTCGATTACGTGGTCGAGCAAGAACGATAAATTCTGTGCAGGGCGCGCCCCCAACGCCACGGGAAATTTATCTTGCCCGATATGCATCCGCGAAAGAAATTCGGGTTTTCTCGAAAGGCCGTCGTAAAAAAGTAGCCACGAAAAATCGAGCTTCGACCGCAGCCGCGCTTGCGGGCTCTCGAACGCCAGATCGATCGTCTTTTGCGGATTCAGCTCTATCACGAGCGCGTTCAGGAGCCCCACAAGGCCCGCCGGGTCGCTCGTATCGACGCGGCTAAAATCGCGCGTCAGCAGTGAAAAATTAAACGTAAAATTCTTGAGGTGCGCGTACTGCGGCGACTTATTCGAACGGTCGAGCCCGTCGAGAGTGAAATTAAAATTTTCAACGACAATGCGCGCAAAAATTTCTACGTCGAAAAACCACGAGATTACGGGCGAAGATTCTTTCTTTACTTTTTCTGGTTCTTTTTCTTTGGGCTTGCTCGGTTTCATCAGCGCCTGCACGCTCATGATATTATTTTTCTTATCGATAAAAATTTCGGCGTCTTTCAAGGCAATTTCATTCACGCCAAATTTGCCGCGAAAAAAACCGTACACGTTATAAAGCACGTTAATTTCGCGTGCTCTTAAAATCGGCGTTTCTTTAAAGCCCGGCGGCGGATGCACCACGACATCGGAAAAACTAAAACCGCGAAATAGCGACGCTTGCCGAATTTTGAGATCGATTTTTCCGTAGGTTAGCTTCTCAAATTGTTTTTTGACGATCGGCTCTAAAAAGCTCGGACGCATCACAAAGTTGTACGCGATGACCACGGCCACGGCAATTACCGCCAATTTATATTTGAGGATTTTGCCGGTAACACGCAAGATTTTTGCGCCAATCTGCTTCGCTCCTGGCTTTGGAGAAACGGCGCCGTCGGGAAATTCTTGCATCGACTTCAATTAGCGAAAAGAGGCGACACTGTGCTTGCGATAACGATGACAACCGTAATTGCCATCATGACTAAGGAGTTGAAACGCACGCGCAAAAACTTGTTGGCGAGGTTGAATCTTGTGCCGTTCATTAAGATGGTTGGTGAACTCAGTCGAACCATACGAGAACTTATATCGTTATGATTGCCTGTAAAGCATTAAAGAAATGCAACCTCATGCTGCGCATGGGCTTGTATTTCTTGGCTATTATGCGCATCGAAAGTCACGATTATCTGATTCCCCGGCTTTTCGAGTTCGACCGCACTGTTATCGATTATTCTCAACGCCATTTGAGCGACAATTTTCGCTATCTCATGTTTCATTCGCAATTTACCGTGAAGCAAACCGGATATGCCAACAGCTCGGGTAACCTCGCCAACTTAACCATCACTACCAATTTTGCCGCGATGGCTTCGAGCGCTGCTATGGGGCTCGCTCCGCAAGATATCGACCGCGATCTCTATAACGTCGAGCGGTTCGCGGTACATTTTTACGAAAGCCTTGCCCGCCGGTGGGATCGCCTGAATCCGATTCCGGGGCTCTACTATGTGCCGATTACCCGTAACAGCGCCTACCCGTTCATTTTCATGGAAGGCTACGATCTCATCTACACGCACGACTTGGGCACGTTCCCTTTTATCGACGATCTCAAGTTTCAACAATACCGCCTCGACCAAAGGCAATACGCGCTCGCTTTTCAAATTCTTTTTAATTAGCGGGTTTGGCCGAGCTCTGCTAAAAACTTAAGAGATCCAACGCAAAGCCGCAAGCACCGACATCGAGCGGCGCATACCGCTTGACGAGATCGTTATAGACACCCCCGCGCACCAAAGGCTCGGTAAACCCCTGTGCGTACGTTTCAAAAAAAATATCGGTGTAATAACTACTACGCGGTTCGCTGAGCGGTTGCCAAAAACTATCGACTCCAGCTTTCTTTAGGCCTTCTACTAAACCCTGCACCGTGGCGGCAGATTTTTTTAGCTCTGGGTGGATTGTCCCCGGTAATAGGGCGGCTTCTTTAGGAATTTCGGCGTTCGCAGGATAAAAGAAAAATAATGCGAGCCGCCGTGCGGCGGCGCTTTCTAACTTAAGCTGCTGCGCCATGAGTTCGGCGAGGTACGGCACATCGCGGCGGCGCTCGGCGTCGAAGTAGCCGTCGCCCAACGCGGCGGCGATGGTGTTGCGAAAACGCATATCGGTAAGTTGCGTCGCCGCTTCGAGATGCAAGACCTCGCGCAAGATTTTGCGACTAATCGTAACGAGTTCGCTCAGATGGCTATCTGCCTGGTCGCCGATGACCTCGCAGCCGATTTGATAAATCTCGCGCGGCAACGGATAATTTTTGCGCACGTCTTTGTATACCGGCGCAGCATAGTAAAACTTGCTGACCCCGGCGCGGCGTTCGATCTGCCGCACATAGCCTTTGATGACCTGCGCGGTGATGTCGTTGCGCAGCGCGAGGCGCTCGCCGCTATTATCTTTCATGCTGAACATTTCGCTGTGCAATCGCTCAGAAAACGTCTCGGGGTAATCGACCATCGCGGGCATTATGCGTTCGAAGCCGTGCGCGCGCACAATCTCTTGCGCGGCGCGGCTCGTTTGCTCGCGCGCTTCGGTCGCCTCGACATCGAGCATACTGAAGCCATAGGGCGACGATACTTTGCGGTAATTTTCGGCCGTGCTCATGTTAGCTCCTCTAACGCGATGCAGCTTTTGACCGCCGCCAGTGTGTGTACTAAAAGTGCGAGGCGGTTTGCGCGCATCTTTGCATCTTCGTGGTTCACCATTACATTATTAAAGAAGTCGTCGACAACGCTTCTACCCGCCGCGAACTCGCTAAAAACTGCCGTATAGTGCGCGGTTAAATCGTTTGCCGGTGCAGCAACCAAAGCATGTAGGCGCGTGGCAAATGCGTATAACGCCTTCTCGGAGTCTTCGCTAAAAAATTTTGTATCGAGCGGTGCAACCGATTTTTCGGCATCTGAAATATTCGCCATGCGTTTGAACGCCGTCAAGAGCGCATCGAAACTCGTGCGGTCTTTTTCGGCAATCGCCTTGAGCGCAGATGCGCGCGTGAAAAGATCGTACGCATCGTCTGAAGGTGAAAAAATCGCCGCGCGCGTGAGCTTCTTATCGAAGCCCTCGCTCTCAAAAATCGTCACCAGGCGCGCTTTGAAAAACTGCAAGATCTTCGTCTGTAGAGCCGTAGCATGCTGCGGCTCTACGGTTGGGTAGAATTTCAGAGATTCCACGATCAATCCCCCCAACGATAGGCTCAATTTTTGCGCGACTAAAATCTGAATAATGTAGAGGGATTGTCTGCGTATCGCAAACGGGTCTTGAGAGGCTGTCGGCTCTTTACCTAAAATAAAAGCGGCGAGCGTGTTGTCCCATTTGTCGGCAAGAGAGAGTACCGCTGCGAGCCGCGAAGACGGCAGGCTATCCCCCTGAAAGCGCGGCAGATAATGCGTTTCGATGGCGTTACAAATTTCTGCGGGAACGCCCGCACGCGCCGCATAGACCGCGCCGATCTCGCCTTGCAAATGGTCGAACTCAAAGACGAGCGCGGTCGTGAGGTCTGCCTTGCAGAGGCGCGCTGCTTCGGCGAGTGTGGCAGCGGCGACGCTATCCTCGGCAAAAAATGCGGCGAATTTCGCGAGACGATCGACCTTTTCGCGGTACGTTCCCAAACCTTCGTGAAAAACGATTTTTTTGAGGTCGTCGACGCGCGCGGCGAGTGGGCGCTTCAAATCTTCGTCGAAAAAGAACGCGCCGTCCGAAAGGCGCGCGCGCAACACGCGCTCGTTACCGCTGCGAATATTTTGGGCGGCAGTAGCGTTCACAGTGTCGGCGTTGGCGACGATCAGAAATTTATTGCTGAGGCGGCCGTTCGTGTCGCGCAGACCGAAGTAACGCTGGTGCTGGTTCATCTCTGACAGAATCACGCCGTCGGGTAGGCGCAGATAGTCGGCGCTGAACGAACCGACGACCACCGCCGGCCGCTCGACCAAGAAATTCACTTCGTCGGCAAGCGCGGCATTTTCGACGAGTTGCAACTTTTCGTTACGCGCCGCCGTTTGCAAGAGATCGAGAATCAGCGCTCGGCGAGCTGCCACATCGACGGTAATTTTTTTCGCGGCAAACGTCTTTTCATAATCGGTCGCCGCGCTAACTACCACCGGTTCTTTATCGAGAATAAAATGCCCGCGCAGCGGTCGCGCGCTAATATATTCTAACATTGTTC
>JAFEGD010000204.1 GCA_018240245.1 Spirochaetota bacterium
AAAGATAAAAAGCATGCGATCGGTCAAATTTACTACGCGCATTTTGATTTAGAAAAAATGGGCGCGAATACTCTGAAAAGTGATTACAAGACATTGAGTGACGATCAGAAAAAGGAATTCAGTAAGAAATTCGGCAAGTTTGTTTTAGCGTTCTATCTCGACAAAATGGATAAATACGAAAAAAATAAAATTCAATTTATCGGCGACGAGGTAAGAGGCAACCGCGCGACAGTTGCAACGTTGCTCGAATACCAAGGCAAAATGGCGCGTGTCAACTACTCGATGTTGCAAAAGGGCGAGCGCTGGCTTGTCTACGATTTTGAAGTCGAAGGCGTGCGGCTATCGAGCACATACCGCTCGCAATTCGCCAAAGTGCTGAAAGAAAAAGGCTATGACGGCATCGATCGCGAGCTGGATAAGTTGCTCGCAAAATACAAGTAAAAGAGAGGTTTCTATGGATATTTTTTCACGCGACACTTACTTTGCCAAGATGAAGTTCTTTCGTCTGTTCGGCAATGTAATTCGCATTTTCGACGAATCAAAAACTACGCTGTTGCTTTACGTGAAACAAAAAGCATTTAAGCTAAAAGAAGACATTACAATGTTTGCCGACGAGGCGCAAACGCAGCCGGTGATAAAAATCAAGGCCCGCAGCATCATCGATTTTGGCGCTTCATACGACGTAACCGACGCCGCGAACGGCGAGAAGATCGGTGTGTTGCGGCGCAAGGGACTGATGTCGTCTTTTGTCAGAGACTCATGGGAAATTCTCGATAAGAACGATGCGCCGATTGGTAAGATTCAAGAAGACTCGGTACTCATGGCAATGGTGCGCCGCGTGCTCTCGTCGCTGATTCCACAAAAATTTAATTTCACTATCGGCGAACAGTCGGTAGGCGAATCGAAACAAACGTGGAATCCGTTCTTACCGCAAATGCGCGTCGATTTTAGCGCCGACACGCAAAAAAAGCTCGACCGACGCCTCGGCCTCGCAGCTGTCGTTTTGCTGCAAGTCATCGAAGGCAAACAGAAATAAATTACGCTAAGTCGTTCGCAGCAACTCTTTGCGAACGACTATTCAAGCTCAACGACCGATTTTGTGTATTGACCGACAAGCCCCGATTCTAACATCTTGAGCAGAGCCTGCGTACGTTTTTCTATCTGTTGCGCGTCGGCGGGCGAAACTTGAATACCGCGCCGCGCTTGAAAGAGTTCGTCGGCGATATTCAGCGCCGTGAGCAGCAGCATCTTCGTCTGATCGCTCGCCGTCAGTTTTTTCATTTCGAGAATTTTTGCGTTTACATAACCCGCGACCTGTGCCATATATTCGGGGTTCGCATCGCCCTTAATCGTAAACGTTTTACCCATCAACTCGACGTTGACGCGCTGCTCGCTATCGGACATATTACGGTTTAGGCGCCCAAGCACCGCTCGCCGCTTGAACGTATTCGCCTTTTAACGCGGCCTGTTGGTACTTATCTTTTTGCGATAACAACACGTCTTTCTCGGTCGCTTTATATGCCTTATTCGCGCGTTTCTGGCTTTGAATATAGCCACGCGCGGCAAGCGTGCGCCCTTCGTTTATTTCTTTGACCGTCTGCAAAAGCGTGCGATATGGCCGACCCAATTCGGGTTCGTCGGCGTACTCTGCCGCATATTTTTTGCGCATCTCGTCGGAGATCGCGACCTTCTCGGAAAAAAGATTCGAGACATAGCCTTTATTCGACTCGCCGACAACGCGATCTTTTTTAAGCTCGGCAAGCGACGCCGAGAACAGTTCGAACTTCAAAAACGCGCGATTGATATTCGCGTTCTCTTGCTGCATATCTTTCAACGTCTCTTTCGGTTTCGTATCGAGTTGCGCGTGCTCGGCAGTACGAGCCGATGAAATCATCCACACGTCTTTTTCGAGCTCGGTCTGCTCGCCGATAATCTGCCGTTCAATCGCCGTCTTCTGGCCGGTGATTGTGACTGGTGGCACGACGATGGTGCCAAAGCAGCGCACGCAAATCAACCCCGTAGCGAAGACGACAAAAGTAGGATTGAATCGCGTACCGGTCATTTTATTCGCAGTCGAGTAATTCAACGTCGAAAATTAAATCTGCATTCGGTGGGATAGCCGCACCCGCGCCACGCGGGCCATAACCCATCGCCGACGGAATAAAGAGAGTACGTTTTTCACCGACTTTCATGCCCGCGACGCCTTCGTCCCAGCCGCGAATAACTTGGCCGCCACCGAGACCGAATACAAAAGGGCGACCGCGATCGACAGACGAGTCGAATTTCTTACCCTTTTTGCCGCCTTGATTGAGCCAACCGGTGTAGTGTACTTGCACTCGCATGCCCGGTTGCGCAACCTTGCCGCTACCTTGCTTCGTAATCTCGTAATTCAAACCGCCCCCTTTCGCGACGCGCTTGGCCGAGAGAGCCGCAGGTACCGCAAACGCTAACATTAACCATAAAATTTTCTTCATGAAAAACGAAACCCACTCATTGGGCGCCGTTGTCGACCAAAAAAACACTTGTAGGGCTGATTTAACCACAGACAATCTCTCACCATTATGGCAGAAAGAAATGAAAGTACCGTCATTGCGAGCGACATGGTATTTCGCGGCGCTATCGAAACAGACCACGCTGTGACCGTAGAGGGCAAACTTTCGGGCACGCTCGTCGCGCGCGGCAAAGTACAGATTGTTAGCGCTGCCGAGGTGCAAGCGAATATCAGCGCGCGCGAGCTTTCACTCGAAGGCTCGCTGCAAGGCAATATTCAGCACGCCGACACCGTTATTTTACACCCGAGCGCAAAGCTTGTGGGCGATATTAATTGCGCGCAATTAGAAATTCAACGCGGCGCGAAACATACCGGCACTACGGTTATGAAATAAAGCGATGCGCGATTGGTATGCGCTCGCGAACGAGAGGCCGTCGTCTTACTCGCAAGTTATTTACGAGCGCTTTTTAGAGCGCCTCGATTCGTACACGGGTGCCGCGCTCAGCGACGAACTCAAGCGCCAGCACGCGCTACGCTATCTTTTCCCGACGCTACATCTCTTAAAAAGCCCCTTTGAATTTCCCGCAATGGCAGCGGCGGTGGCGCTAATGCGCGCGCGCAAGAGCGGCGAAAAAATCGTTATCTACGGCGACCGCGATGCCGACGGCGTGACATCCGCCTCGCTGTTAACACTCTTCTGCCGCGACCAGTTGAAAGTCGAACGTGGAGAAATCGTAACACTCGTGCCGCGCGAAGACGATAAGTATGGCATCAGCGGCGGTGTCGTCGAGCGCATCGTCGCCGAACGCCCACAACTCTTGATTACTCTCGATTGCAGCTCTTCGAACCGCGCCGAGCTACTCGAAATAAAAAATGCAACGGCGTGCAAGACGATCATTATCGATCACCACTTCATTCCGCCAAGCGCCGCCGATTACCCCGATGTCGAAGCGTTCATCAACCCAAAGCTACTGCCGGAGTTCGAGTTTGCGCGCGATTACTGCACTGCCGCGATTACATTGCGCTTTGTTCAAGCGATACTGTATTCGTATAGTCGCGAGTTTAACGAATTGGTAGGTTTGCGCCATGGCGCAGAAGAGGCCGTCGTGCAGAACGGCGTCGTTCTACACGGTGCCGACTTCTCGGCGTGTACGCGCCATTACAATTTGGCGACTACGGCGTCAAAGAGCGTGGCAGACGGCGAACCGCACGATCTTATTAAGATTTTCGAACACTGCGCGCGTGAGAACTTTGAAATCCGCCGCTTATTTAATTTCTATCGAAAAGCACCCGAGGCGTTTTCACCCGTCGAAATTTTTAACGCCGTCCAATCGGCGAGTTTTCGTAAATCGCAAACCATTTTGAGCACATATATTCCACTCGCCGCAATCGGGCTTGTCGCCGACTTGATGCCCATTTATGCCGACAACCGCATTATTTTGCGCGAAGGCTTGGCGGCGATTGCGCGCGCTTTCGACGCGCTGCCGATGGGGCTTGCGGCGCTCTTAAAAAAACTGAACCTAACCGGCCAAATTGCCGAGCAAGATTTCGGATTCTCCGTTTGCCCTGTAATCAATGCGGCGGGGCGCATGGGTAACGCCGCGCTTGCGCTACAAGCACTCAGCGAAAGCGACCCGCTTGCGGCGACCAAAGCGGCGTTTGCGCTCACCCAGATGAACGACCAACGCAAAGCGGCATCGCAGGCGTCGCTCGATTTGCTGGGTGAAGCGCTCGACGCGCGCTCAGAGAATGCGCCGATTGCCGTTGCTCTGCACGATAAATTTCATCGGGGTATTTCAGGCCTTATCGCCTCGAAGATCGCCGAAAAATTCGGTAAGCCCGCGCTCGTCATCGTGCGCGACGGCGACGCATACCGCGGTTCGGTGCGCGCATTTCGCAACGAAAACGTACACGCGCTCTTAAACATCCTTGCGGAGCACCTTGTACAATTCGGCGGCCACCGCCAGGCGGCCGGTTTCACAGTTGCGCTCGACAAAGCGCAAAGTTTCATCGACGCGATTTTCACCACAGCGCCTCGACTATTTACCGCGACTGAAAACGAACCGAGCGAAGACGTGATTGATCCGTATCGCAATTTTTACCCGCCGCTGCAAATCGAATCGAAGCTCATGCGCATGCCGCTATGGGATGAACTCTTGGCACACGCGCCGTATGGCGTGTTAAACCCGCACCCCATCATTAGCGTGCAAAAGACGGGCCGCGTCGAAGTTGCGGCGTTAGGCAAAACCGGCGCGCACGTGCGTATGCGCTTTCAGGCGCCCGTCGATCGTAATATCGAAGGCGTGTGGTTTTTTCACGGCGGTGCCGCCGATACGGTCGGCGACCGCGACGACCTCATTGTCAGCGGCGAACCGCAAATTGGGAAATTTATGGGTCGACTGCAATATCGATTGAAGATTATTAAAGTTGCAACCGAAAGCCTTTGAGGTAGTTATGCTCACGCAAAAAGTAGCACCTCTCTTCGTCGCTGTGCTCAGCTTAGCGCACATGACCGGCAAGGTCGCGGCCGATGCGAAGTTCAGCAAAATTTCGAAAATCGAATTGCGGCCTTATTTTCACCGCCAATTCAAGCAGCCGGTCTTTGCCGCGCCGTACCCCGGCCAACTCAAGAACTGCCCCGATGCGTATGCAATCGTCGAAAAGCCTGGCGTCATTCGCCTCGAAAGCCCCGAGAAAAAATGCAATCTGGTTTTGGCCGATCTCAGAAACCGCGTCGCCGACCCCACGCTCGAAGAGGGGCTTTTGGGGCTTGCCTTTGCTCCGGATTTCCATAGCAGCGGCAGCTATTACGTCTATTATTCCGCTGCGGCGCCACGCCGCACGATTGTCGCGCGCCTCGATATGAAAGGTAAGGCCGGCCTCGGCTCGAACCGAGTAACTGAACTTCTGACAATCCGCCAACCGTTTAGCAATCACAACGGCGGCATGCTTGAGTTCGGCCCCGACGGCTATCTCTATATCGGCGTCGGCGACGGAGGTTCGGGCGGCGACCCGCGCGGGCATGCGCAAAACACCGCCTCACTGCTCGGTAAAATATTGCGGATTAACCCCTCGGCTGGTTCGACAAGCTCACCAGCCGAAACGCTACGCTACAAAATTCCCACAGACAACCCGTTTGCCAAATCGAGCGGCGAGCGCGGCAAACCGCAGCGCGAGATTTTTGCATGGGGACTCAGAAACCCGTGGCGCTTTAGTTTTACCCCCGAGGGTGAGCTCATTGTTGGCGACGTCGGCCAAAACGATTACGAAGAAATCAGCATTGTCGGCCGCGGCGATAATATGGGCTGGAATATCACCGAGGGCTATCACTGTTTTAAGCCGAAGAAAAATTGTAACAAGACAAATCTGCGCGAGCCCATTTACGAATACGATCACGGGGTTGGCCAGTCGATTTTAGGCGGCTACGTGTATACGGGCAGCGCACTATCGCAATATAAAAACAAATACATTTTTGCCGATTCGATTTCGGGGCGTATTTTTGCGCTCGACTATCGCACACGGGGCGCGCGGGCGGAGTTACTCATTCAAGCGCCTGGGCTATGGTCGAGTTTTGGGCGGCTGCGTAACGGCGAGCTGGTGATTAGCGAATTGCAATCGGGAAAAATTTTTCTCTTATCGCCCACGGGACAAGTAGGTTCTCTCTGACGCCCGTTGCGCTCACGATCGCCGGCAGCGATTCGGGCGGCGGTGCGGGCATTCAAGCCGATCTCAAAACTTTTGCTGCGCTCGGCGTTTACGGCACCAGCGCGATCACCGCGATTACGGCGCAGAACACCCTAGGCGTCGAGGCGGTTGAAAATGCGAGCCCCGCAATTGTCGCAGCGCAAATCAAGGCCGTCGCGAAAGATTTCGCGATTGCCGCCGCAAAGACCGGCATGCTCGCTAACGCGGCGATTATTGCGGCAGTCGCCCATGCAATTCGCGAAACACAGATTACAAATCTTGTCGTCGACACGGTGATGGTCTCAAAAAGTAACCACCGCCTACTCGCCGCCGACGCAGAAGCGACGCTTAAAGATACACTCTTACCGCTCGCGCTGATTGTTACGCCCAATTTGCCCGAAGCCGAAGTCTTGACGGGGTTACGGATTGATAATGTGAAAGCGATGTACGCCGCAGCGGAGAATCTTTTCTCTCTCGGCGCAAAATACGTACTTGTGAAGGGTGGGCATTTAACGAGCGCCGCAGCAACCGATATTTTTTTCGACGGAAAAAATTTCACCGAATTGACCGGCGAGCGCATCGATACTAGTGCGACGCACGGCACGGGCTGTACGCTATCGGCGGCGATTACCGCCTTTCTTGCACGAGGCTACGCCGCGCTCGATGCCTGCCGAGCGGCGAAAGAATATCTCACGGGCGCGTTACGTAACGCCAAGCCCATCGGTCGTGGTCATGGCCCGGTAAACCATTTCTTTCAAATTAGAAATTAAGGTACGCTGCGCGTACCTTAATTTCTAATTTGAAAGTCATACGTAATTATTTTGCCGTCGCGTTCGAGTTCAATTTTGACTTCGGGGGCAGTTTTGATCGCCTTCCATAAATCTAACATGCGCTCGGTGTCGCTTAACGCGAACCCGTTCACCTTGCGGATAATATCGCCGCTTTTCGCGCCTAATTTAGCGAAAACGTGATCGTCGTTGACGCGCGCGATTTTATAGCCTTCGATTTTTCCGTTCACGAGATGCGGGCCGAACTGCGCCCCCACATAAATTTTTGTCGGGTCGCCCAAAATACTCTTATTGACTTCTTCGCGCGAAATAACTCGAGAAATGACGGTACCGCCCCCCGCTGGGGCAGCGCCCGGTTTCGCCGGGCCCGCTGCTGCAGCGGCTGCCTGTTGCGCTAAATCGGTCGTCGATTGGCCAATCTTCAATTTCAACCGCGCGTTATTGAGTTTAATCCAAATAAATTCTTGCGCGATAGAAACGATCGTCGCGTTCTGCACGACGCATTCACACTCTTTTTCTTTTTTGCGGCAGTGATTACCGACCGCGCAATATTCGCGCGTGCCCTCACCCTGCACCTCGATGAGCGCGCGAGCAATATCGGGGCTGCCCTCGAGTGTCGCCGTGAGTTTGAACGGCTTTGCGGGCTGCTCGACGGCCGTTGTGCCACCAGCCGTCGCTGCGACCATGTCGCCCATTTTCTGAAAGAGCGCGCCGCCGATGGTAATTGTGGGATCAGAAAAAACTTGGTCGTTGGGGTTAGTCTGCTGCGTCGCCGCACGCGGCGGCGGTAACGGCGTCGCTTTACTGACAAAATAGAGCGCAATGGAATGCGATGCGCGCGCTAGCGAAAGCCCCAAAAGAATGGCAACACCGCTATACCACCACGCTTTACTATAGCGAATACGCGAGGCGATGCTGAGCGCGAGTTCGCTCACCTGCATCGCGCGGCGTTTTAATTCGTGCGTATCGAGATTTTTAAAATCGGCAAATGCCACAATGCAGAATCGTAGCCGCGCGTAGCGCGGCTACGATAAAATATTATTTACCGCCTTCGGTATATTTTTTAAGACTTTTCGCGTATTCGCGCGCTTCGGCCTTTTCTTTCTTATCTAAGTCGTCGAAATCGACATCGGCCCCGTCGAAATGTACGTCGTAAACGTCGGTCAAAACTTTGATCGCATCAAAGAAAATGACAACTTTTTCGGTGTTGGCGTGCGGCTTCGCGCGTAATACCAATTTTGTCAGTACGAGATTTTTTGTCTGCGGGTAGGTATCGACATCTTGCGGCACATTCACCGGTACTTTTGCGCTCAAAGGGCGCCAGCCAACAAAATTCACCGAACCCATCTTGAGTATGTGTGTAGAACCTTTCCAATCTTGAACCCACGCTTCGAGCGTATAGTCGTTACCGCGGCCTAAGACCCAAACCGAAACTGCCTTCACCTTGCCGGGGAGCTTAACTCCGGTGAATTCTTGCTTCTTAATATTGTTGTTCTCGTCGAGTTGATCGATATAACGCTCGATTTTTTTCGACGCAGGCGGCAACAATGCCACGGTATTATTGCCGGGGTATACAAATTTGAAGCGAACACCGAGACACTTGTTATTCGTCTCGTCGTTTGCCAAGTTTTGCGGGCGGCATTTTTGCGCCGAAGTTCCTTTAATACCGACATCGGGAACAAAGTATTTACGATCGGTCTTATCGAGGTCTTTCGGCGCGACGTTTGTCGCGATCGACTCGGGATCGCCCGGCGTCGCGACCGCAGTCCACGGTTCGGCTTCAAAGCCTTCGACTTGTAGCGAGCGAATTTCCATGCCGTCGGTGTCGTCGCCGTTGAGTGTCTTGATCGCACTCTTGCCCGAGATTGCCGTAAACGAGTACAGCAAGGGGATTGCCGCCAACGTTACGAATTTTATTGCAGTACGCATATTGATCCTCCGTGGTCCTTCGCTTACCAGTTATCTTTGATCTTGCTGCCCGGATAATCGCTATCGCTCATATCGGTCTTCACACGTAGATCATCCACATAGAAATAGAAATCGCCCCAGGTTTCGTGCGGGTCGCACTCGACGTAGAGCGAGACAAAGTGCAAGTTTTTGTCTAAGAGCGCATGGCGTGTACTCTGCGGCAGCCAACCGGGTACCGTCGCCGTGTGCTTGCGCCAGCCGAAATAATCGAGCTTGCCCATTTTGATTTTGTGAAGATTACCTTTATAGTCGCGCAGCTTGATAAAAAGCGTATGGCGAAAATTGCGGCCTAAAACCCAAACCGAAAATTGGCGACCGAGCCCTTTAATGAGATATTCATGCGGGGGTTTGATCTCCACCCGGTCGAAACCTTTCTCTTTAAAGAAGGTCTTAACGCCGAGAACATTGTTAGCCGTCTTGGGGTCTTTCAGCCCGTCTTTGAAGCGAGCTTGCTCTTCTGCGGAAAGCTCTTTCGGGTTGAAGACGTCTTGTATAGGCCCGAGCTGCACCGTCTTGCGCACTTTCGTAATACCCAAAGGCGTCGTCGAGAACGCACGCCAATCTTCTGACGATTCGAAGTCGTTCAAGAGCACATCTTGCACGTCGGCCTTTTTATTCGCGTTCGTGTTCGACGCATCTTGCGCGATGAGCGCAGCACCGATGAACGCAACGGCCAACGTCGTTACGAGTAGTATTTTTTTACCAGTGTTCGCGTCCGCTTGCGCGGTGTTTATTTTCGGTGTCTGCCGAACCATAAATTCCCCCATGCCTTTTTGCCCAACAAGCTCATACAAAACTGCCTGAAAAGCCTAATTTACTGTTTGTAATATCGGTAATGCGGATGAACTTCTTTAATAATTCTGCACGCGCCGCTACGCCTTCGGTGTCGCGGCGCGTGCAGAAATTTTTCCAAGAATTATGTCTCTCCATGCAAAGCGATCTTTGCGCATTTTCCAGATAAAACCATCGATTACATAGTGCGTTATCTGCGGCACCGAAAGCAGCGGTACAAGTATACCCAACCACGGCGACGCTGTATCGATGTCGCCTAAATATTTGTGAAAGAACGCAAAGAGCCGCGCGTGCTCCGGCTCGTGCCAAACACCGATATTCCAAAACGCTTCTTCGATATACGCAAAAACGAAGAGCAATCCGAAGAATAATGCGACATAACGCGGCTTGAAAAGCGTGCGAAAAATTTTACTCGTGCCAGAACCGTGCTGCGACTTCTTGCGACCATAAACCCACACGAGCGCAATATAGGGGATACCATGCGAAACAACGTTGATTGCCGTGAATGCGAGATCGGAGTTAAAGTGGACTATGCCGACATACCACGAAAGAAATGTCCCGGCGATAATTGCGTTTTTAGGGAGATTAAAGAAAGGGTTAGTAAAATTTTCTGTTTTGGTTGAACGAACGTTTTCTGTCTCTATGCCTGTTCCGGCTCTGTTTTTCCATAGCCTAGCTATGGAATTCCATAGCAGGAAAAGCTCTTTGGCAGCATACGCTCCTATCACGGCCACGTAGAACACCCATGCCGCCGCGCTCAACGGTTCAACCATGCTCTGAAAACAGAGACTCTTAGCGGGTCGCGCGAACAAGTACCCGCAGTTGGCATATACAAAATCGCCGTTCATAAACCAGTGAAAATTCTTCGGCCCTGTCAGATGCCATGCGAGAATCGGATAAAACGTCGCTGTGTAGATTGCGAGCGCGTCGAGGCGGCGCTGCCACGCGGGCGCATTATCGCCGCGCGCGTAGATACGCACAAAGCCATATTGCTGCCGCGTGAAATGAAACACCGCGACGTACGCGATGATGCGCCAGAAAACAAGCGCACCAAAACTGTAGAGCGCAAGACAGATCACGAAAACCGCAAACGGCACGATATACAAAAATGCGCGATGCGCGTGCAATGTCTCGCGGTCGAAATACGTGCGGTAGAGCGTGCTGTAAACGTGGCTCACGTCGACACCCATGACGAGAATCGCCCAACTCACGACGGTCATCGAGTCGGCGGCTGTGTAAGGCGCGGGGAGCGCGAACGCCAGAGCGACTATAAAGAAGGGTATGCCTAAAATGAAAACACTATCAAAGCAGGGATTATAAATCCATGGTTGACGAGCCGATTTCATTGTATCGTAGAGACGTTGCATGCAGCGTCTCTACGGTGCATTACCGCAGCGTATCGCATTTGGCCCCACCGACCAGGCGCATCTTGATTTTCTTGACCGCACCGTCGGGGACTGCTCGCCATTCTGCTTCTTTATAATCGCAATCGTGCTTCTTGTTCGCCTTTTTTACTTCGGTCATGTGCAGAGTAAACGCTTCGCTTCGCCCCGCTTCGCGTTCGCAGCCGAGACAGGTACCCGCGCGAATCTGCACGACCGGCCAGACCGGTTGTTCTTTAAGACCGCCCACTGCTTTGATGTCGCGCGCAAAGCCCCAACGATTGACCATGTAATAGCACTTCTCGCCATAAACCGGAACGCTCTTGTATTTTGTTTTACAACGCCGTTCTTTACTAAAAGAACCGTTGCCGCGATCGACGCGCACCGAATCGCAGGTTTCGCCGTCGGCCACTTGGTCGTGTGAACGCACTTCGCGGCGACTCGTGACGCCGTATGCATCAAACGGTTTCGTGTCGCACCAGGCAGATTCAGCCCGCGGTTTGAAGGCTTCGATTTTAACTTTCTTTTCCCACGAGTGCGAGTCGATGCGTACATCGATCGAATAGGTAACAAAGAAACTCGCAATGAGCGCAGCGACACCGACGCCAATCGCGCCGCCGATATACCACCATTTCTTCGACGCTGGCGGCTTCGGTACAGCGGGTACTCCCCCTGTTTTTTGAGCGTCGAAATCGGTTTTCGCAGCCGCTTTAGAATCGGTAAGAAACGCCGCACCCTCGGCGGCCGATTGTTCGCTACGCAGCGCGACGGTTTTCGCATCTTTTAACGGCGAACCGCACTGCGTGCAGAACTCGGCCTTCGCGGCATTCGCCGTCCCGCAGTTACCGCAACGCTTATCGGCGCCGGTGTACTCGTGGTCTTCGACGGCTATTGCCTCTTCGTCGGTGGGAAAATACCGCGCATTAGTGTCCTGTGCGGCGCCGCAATTAGGGCAAAATTTGTGCGTGACTCCCAAGAGTTTTTTTGTATTGCAATATTTGCAATCCCAAAGCATTTGATAAACGCCGGTTTCTTCGACGCGGTCGTATCCCTTTAAGGGGTCGTTTGCCGAGCCCTTGTCGGTGCTACCCGGTTGCTGTGGTTCTGTTGCCATGGTAACGAACAACACGCCGTTACTGATTGTCAATTATTTAGATAGGATTATTTCAATTTTTGAGAGACGCAGCGTGCTGCGTCTCTACCCTTAACCAATGCGATTATTTTTTTGCATCGCTTTTGCATCGACCATCGGTGCCGACCTTTTTGCATGGGGGCTCAAAGGCCACCGCATCGTCGCGCGCATCGCCGAGCATCAGCTCAGCGAAAAATCGCGAGCATGGGTACAAGAGTTACTCGCGAACGAAAGCCTGCCGCGCATCGCGAACGAGCCCGACCATTGGCGTTCAAACCCTGCTTGGAACTGCGCCGCAACTTTCCACTATACGAGCGTCGACGACGGTGAAATTTACAGCGTGAATAACGCGGCGGTCGCGAGCGATATTGTACCCGCGCTGGTTTATTTTGAAAAGATTCTCCGCCAAAAAGAGGCGCCGCACGAACGCCGTATCGTCGCGCTCAAATGGTTGGTGCATCTCATCGGCGATTTGCACCAACCGCTGCATGTCGGGCGCACCTGCGATAAAGGCGGCAACACGATAGACGTCTTATGGTTCGGTAAGAAAACTAATTTGCATAAAGTGTGGGATTCACAAATGCTCAATGACTCCGACCTGAGTTATAGCGAATACGCGGAGTTCTTAAATACGCAGGCAAAGCAGCCATTGGCAGAAATCGCGAAGGGAAGCTACAGCGACTGGGCCGACGAAGCGCCGATCGTGCGCGCCGACGTCTATCTTTGCTTCGGCAAAGACGGCTGCTGCGCTGCGGGCAAAAATTGTCCCAACGACCACAACTCGTTCGGCGCATGCGAAAGCGATACGCCATTTTTACCGAGTTTGGGCTATGCTTATACCGAGAAACAACGCGCCCTCGTCGAACGCCAACTCTTGCGCGGCGGAATTCGCCTCGCGAGTATTTTGAACTCGATCGCCGCGGGCGAAGAATCGGCATCGGCCAAACTGATGCGACAAATCGGCGATTTAGACAAAAAGAACGGCAATCGCATCGAACAATGTTTTGACGCCGCATTAAAAAAAAATTGATCTAATGCCCAAGCAAGTTAGTATTCGAGAACTGATTACCAATTTAACACAGCTACCGCTCGTCGACGCGCGCTCAGAAGGCGAGTTCGCACAAGGCCATATACCCGGTGCGCTGTCGTTGCCGCTTTTCGACAATGCCGAACGCGCAGAAATTGGAACACTTTATAAAAAGCAGAGCAGGCAAGCGGCGATTCTGCATGGCCTCGGCATCGCCGGCCCTAAGATGCAATACCTAGCCGAAGCCGCACTCGCGCGCGCGCATTCGGGAAAAATTGCCGTGCATTGCTGGCGCGGCGGCATGCGCTCGGCGTCGCTCGCATGGCTTTTCGAGCGCGTCGGTCTCGAAGTCTACACGATCATCGGTGGCTACAAATCGTACCGACGCCTCTGCCTTGAACTCTTCGCCGCTCCGCAAACGCTTATGGTCATTGGCGGTAAGACCGGGACGCAAAAAACGCGCATCTTAAAAGAACTCGCTACATCCGGTGAAAATGCCATCGACCTCGAAGGCTTGGCAAACCATCGCGGGTCGGCGTTCGGCTACGCTACCGATCTGTGGCAGCCGACACAAGAGCAATTTGAAAACGATATTGGCATGGCGCTCTTGCGGAGTCAAAACGGAAAAAAAATTTATATCGAAGACGAGAGTCGTCTTGTCGGGCGCTTATGTGTTCCCGACCCACTTTGGAAACAGATGCGCAGCGCCCCAGTCGCAGTGCTCGAATGGTCGCTGGAGTCGCGCGTCGATTACCTCGTACGCGAATACCAAGCGGCACCCGAACGCTTAGCGCAAAATCTCGAGGCGATCAAAAAACGTTTAGGCAACGAACGGCATAAGGCCGCATGCGACGCACTCGCGGCCAACGATCGCGCCGAGGTCTGCCGCATCGTTCTCGATTATTACGACCGCGCGTACGACCATGGCCTTGCAAAGCGCAAGCCGTCGACGCTCCGCTATATTTCTGGCGAGAAGGCTTT
>JAFEGD010000205.1 GCA_018240245.1 Spirochaetota bacterium
AATCGCGCCTGTTTCACGCGGATAGACGTTCGAGATGACGCTGATGACGCCGGTACCGCCGATTGAAAGCACCGGCACGATTAAATTGTCGTCGCCAGAAAGTAGCGTCAATTTGCCTTCGGTTGACTGAATGACTTGCGCCATAAACCCCAAGTCGCCGGTCGCTTCTTTGATTGCAACAATATTATTGTGCTGCGCAAGGCGCACGACCGTGTCGATCGTCATGCCGATCGCCGAACGCCCGGGAATATTATAGAGCACGACGGGTACGCTCGACGCATCGGCGATGCGCTCGAAATGTGCGACGAGCCCCGCTTGCACGGGTTTGTTGTAATAAGGGTTTACCGAAAGCACTGCATCGGCACCCGCCGCCGCTGCCGCTTTTGTGAGAGAGATTGCCTCGGCAGTCGAATTGCTGCCCGTGCCCGCGATGACGATCGTCTCGCGGCGCTTCGCCTTTGCCCACTCGATAACTTTGGCAATCACCTCGGCGTGTTCGGCGTGCGTGAGCGTCGGCGATTCGCCGGTGGTACCGCAGGGCACAAGCCCTTCGACCCCCGCTTCGACTTGCTCTTCAACAAGGCGTTTTAGCGCTACCCAATCGACTTTTTCGCCGTCGGCGGTAAAAGGGGTGATGAGCGCGGTAAACGTACCGCTGAGTTTAAGCTCTAATCGGGCCATGCCACCGACACGGCGCTTTCAGACACGCCGTCAAATTGAATGAATAGCTCCAACCAAAAACGAATTTTCCGCGTGGGAGAAATCTTCAAAGTAGCGTATGCCTGTTCTCGAAGTCGCCCCCGGCGTCAGCGTGCTCAAAGACACGCAGCATACGCTGCTTTTTGGCTGCCCGCCCGAAGTTATCAAGCATTTGATGCTCAAAGGCATCGGCAGCCCCGATGTGATCGTGTTGCCTGACACGCCTTATCGATTCGATGTTTTGCAAAACTGTACGGAGTTTCCGCTATACTATTTTTTGTTCGTCGAACGCAATTTTCTTTCGGGAAAAAAATTGACGATTGTCGGTATGCCGACGCAACTGAAAGCGAATCGTAAACTTTTGCGTTTGACGCTCTTGGGGCCGACACGCGAAGAATATGCCGCATGGGGCGGCAGCGCACATTTCGAACAACTCTATCGCGAAGCGCGCGCGTTGGCGGTAAAAAATAAAGACGGCGTCGAACTCACGATCGACGACTTCGTCGATTTTGTGCCTTTCAAAAACGGCGTTGCTATAAAGGGAGACATCCGCATTGAACACGCGGGGCGTAATATCTATCGCTCGGGCGGCGAGCGCATCGATATTAATTTCGACACGCCGCAACTCGCACCGTACGACTTAAAACCCGATTTTGTAACGAGCGCGCCGACACATTTCGGCGCCACGGTTTTAGGCGGCGCTTCGGGCTTCATCGCCGACAAACCGTGCTCGGGACTGATGCTGCACTACAACGGCGACAACATGCTCATCGACTGTATGCCCTACCTCGACCAAGTTTTGAACGCGCGCGGTATGGCGACGACCGAAATTCGTTCGATTTTTCTCACGCACATTCACGACGACCATTGTAATATTTTTCCGTTGTTGCGCCTCTCGAATCGCATTCGCTTTTTGGCGACGCGCGAAATTTTCGAAATGGCGATCATGAAGCTCTCGCTGCAAACGCTCTTGCCTGCCGCTGACATTCGCGCGATGTTTCAATTTACCGAGGTAAAACCCGGCGAGACGCTCGAGTTTTTCGGCATGAAAATCGAACCGCATTATACTGTGCATTCGATACCGACAATCGGCGCGACGTTTCGAATGAAAGAAGGCGGCACCACACGTAGCATCGTCTTCATCGGCGACAACAAATCTTTTTCCGATATCGAAACGATGATCCAACAGGGGATTACTCCCCGCGCAAAATATGAAATCTTAAAACAAAAATATACCGAACGGCACGACGTATTATTCGCCGACGGCGGCATGGGTATTCTCCATGGCAATCCGCAAGACGCGCTCGACTCGCACTCCGATCGCATCGTCTTTATGCACCTCGAAAAATTGCCGCCCGAATTCGACGCGACATTTTCGCAGGCGGTTTCGGGCAAACGCTATAACATCATCGCGGGCAGCGCAACCTCTTATCTCATTCGCGCGATGCAAATTTTAACCGACGCTTTTCGCGGCATTTCGCACGAGTGGAGCGCCGCGCTGATGAACAACTTTCATATCGTCACTTGCAACGCGGGCGACGTCATTTTCAAGCAAAACGATGCGTCGAAGGGTCTCATTTACATCATCTTGTCGGGTACGTGCAGCGTGATGGTCCACGACGGCAAAAGACTTGCGGAGAAAGCGCGCAAAGAGGCCGGCGATTTTGTGGGTGAGATGGCGGTGCTCGACCAGAATAAAGTGCGTTCGGCCTCGATCGTCGCCGCGACGCCTGTGACGCTGTGCGCGATCGAAGAAAATTTATTTTACGAGTTTCTAATCGCCGAAGAGCGCAGCGACGAGATGAAAAATTTATGGCGCGTACGCTCTGAGATCGAAAAATTTTATCCCTTCAGCGAATTTAGCGACAATGTCAACGACCGCATCGCGCGTGCAGCGACGCGATTGCGTGTGGCTGCACGCGAGCCGCTCGTCGAGCAGGGCAAAAAAGACGGCGAGTTTTTTATTATTCTTTCGGGAGAGTTTCGTGTGACGCATAACGGCGTCGAAGTGAAAATTTTGCGCGCGGGCGATATGTTCGGCGAATACGGCTCGCTCGCCGACACCGCGCGCAACGCGACCGTGACGGCGACGACCGACAGCGTCGTGCTCGAAATCGCCCGTGGCGAAATACGCAAGGTGATCGAGTCGGCGCCGATTTTTAATTTCTCTATGCGAGAAATCATGATCGCGCGCGCGAAAGAGTTGAAGGTGCTCGGCGCAACCTAAGCAGTTGCGTTGAACGGTAAGGGTGCGGGCGCGTTTTGTGGGTACGCGGCGAACGGGAATGCCGTGCCTTCGAATGGATTGCACGAAAATCGCAGGCAGCGAAGCGCTTTAGCAGGCATTCACCTTTTGAACGCAAAAGGTGAATGGCGAGACCTGCGATTTTCTCGGTGGCAGCAGGCGATTCCCGTTCGCAAGTCAAAAGAAACCCACAAAACGCACCCGCACCCGAGCGGTAAAATTTCAAAATTTTTTGACGCGCCATGCGACGATTTATACTTTACTTATGTAATCCGCTATGGCCGATTACATAAGCAACTCAAGAGGATAATAAAATGAAAAGATTTTTAACCATAATGATTATTATTTCCATGACAGGCACGGCACTCTTAGCACGACCGCGCAACCGTGTCGCAAACGATCTGCAAAGGCTCTTGAGTTTGCACCAAACCGAAATGCACGCATTTTTTACCGGGATTAATACCGGCAATAAAACTCTGCCCGAGTTCTTCTGCGATGTGTCGTTTACGAACGATGCGCAAGTAAAGCAATTTCTCCGCAATGTCTCGACGGCGGCGCCTGCGGGGCAAACCTACAGCCAAGTCAGTTTCACGCAGTTTGTTTCGATTAACGGCGACGCGCGCAGCGTCTCGTATAATCTTACGAATAACGGCGGCAACGTAACGTTCGTCAAGAGCGCGAATATCAACGGCCAAATGCTGCGCGCGGTTTACGAATACGACGGCGCACACCGCAAATTAAGAACCGGCACATACGACGGTAAAAAATCGCTAAAAAACTCCGAGTATTCGATTTAATTGCTAACCGCGCAGTAAATAAATCTCATGAGCGCGGCGAATGCAAAAGTTAATTTCTTTTTCGATAAAGCCGCGAAATGGCAACCGGAGCTATTAGCGCTCCGAAAAATTTGTTTAGCTTTGGGCTTGAATGAAGAATTGAAATGGGGTTGCCCCTGTTATACGCGCGACGAGAGTAATATTGTTCTCATTCATGCGTTCAAGGACTATTGCGCGCTCTTGTTTTTCAAAGGCGCGCTCATCAAAGACCTGCGCGGCATCTTGATTCAACAAACCGAAAACGTGCAATCGGCTCGGCAAATGCGATTCACGAATTTGAGCGAGATAACGAAGCTCAAGACAACCATTACAAAATACATCGCTGCCGCGATTGCCGTCGAAAAAGCCGGGTTAAAAGTCGCGTTAAAGAAAACTTCCGAATTCAAAATGCCGGCGGAGCTTCAAACGCAGCTTGCGAAAAACCCGCCTCTTAAGTCGGCATTCGCAGCGCTCACCCCCGGTAGACAACGCGCATACTTATTGCATTTTTCAGCGCCGAAGCAGGCGAAAACGCGCATAGCACGCATCGAGAAATGCACGCCGCGCATTCTCGATGGTTTCGGTCTGAACGATTAGATTTGTGACGGGTGCACCCGCACGGAGCACCTTAATAAGAACTATAGTTTACATAATATGCATACTCGCTAAACTAGGGAATGTTCGGCCTATATCCCAATTACTTCTTTGTCGCTCCGCTCATTGTCACACTCTTTCTTATTTATGTCGCCATTCTACTTTATAAAATTCCGCAGCGGTCGGCGGCGACGACTCATTTATTGATTGCGACGGTTTCGACGCTATTTTTCAGCACGTCGTACGTTGTCGCGCAGGGCATCTATACGACGCCCACGTATTTCACGAGACTCGTCAGCATATATTCGCCGATGGTGACTTGTTTGCATGTCGCTATTTTTTTGCGCTATTTTCCGACTCCGACTTCTCTGCGCGCGATTCGCATCACACTCGTCGTCGGGCATAGTCTAATTTTAGCCGGGGTGGCGTACATGGCATACGTCATGGCGACAAAGCCGCTCAACTATATTTTCAACAGCCATTTCTGGGACTCCGATTCTCTGCCTGAGCAAAAGTATTTAAGCTATCTGGTTCTCGCGACGATGCTGCATTTCTTCTTTGTCGGTATTTGGCGAATACTTAAAGAGCGCGGTGTGGAGCGCTGGGGGGTAATTCTCTTTGTTCTCGGTATTACCCTAGCGACGATTCCCGGCGGCGTCGCGCATGTTTTAAGTCGCGACAATCTCATACCGCGTTCGACGTTCATGACGATCACGGTATTTACCAATTTATTCGGATACTTCATTGCCGTTGTCACGTTTATCAATATTACCAAAGATCGCACGCCTATTCTCGGCAGAATCACCGGCATTACTTTTCTGACCGTGCTTAACGTCTTTATGGTTGTCGGCTTTTACTGGATGAGCGACGCAGAAAACAGCTTTGACGCGGTGATGTACGGGCGCGCGCGCGAAGGCTACGTGCTCGGCGGTTTACCTAAAGATGCAAGTTCGGTTTATATTTACGATTACGGCAAACAAAAATTATACACGCCGGTTCCCGAAGAATACGCACCCGCGAGCGCTTTTGCGCACGAGGCCGAAGCGACGCACCTCATCGGCGAAATTATGCTACTCAAGAGCCAAGGTACGGCGCTTGGCGAAGCGGCAAAAAAAATTGTCGCTGCAATTGCAACATATTCGCCGCTGCAAGCGGTCTATTTGACGCATCTGATCGACGCGCGTAGTTATGCCTCAGGTCTAGAATTAGCAGACACGATCGCAGGCTTGCGTAGCCATCAGCTCTACCAAATCGCTAAGTTACGCCAAATGTCCGACGCCGAAGTGCAGCATAAGTTGCCCGATAAAATCGCCGCAATCGACAAACAGTTTTCGGGCGTAAAATTTTTTATGGATGGCCTTGCGCGTGAAATGTCTAATACCGATAAGCGAAATTTACTGATCGCAGGGTTGGCGCCGTGGCATCGACAAGGGGAGAGACTCTATCGCGGCGACGCCAAATACAACGGTGGCGCTTTGCCTGCACATTACGTCGCCTATCAATTTCTCGACGAAGGCCATAAGCGCGTCATCGAAGTATCTTTTTCCTACTTATTTTACCGCATGGCGATAGGTCACTCCGCGTGGCCTTTGGTCGCAACGTTAATTCTCTCGTTCGTGCTTATTATCGCCGGTTTCAATATTTTCTTTCGCGGAGCGCTTGTGAAGCCGATCGAGTCGATCGTAAACGGGCTTAAAGAAATCAATAACGATAACTTCGACGCGCGCGTAAAAATTCATGTCGAAGACGAGATCGGTTTTATGGCGAAGAGTTTTAATAAAATGGCGCGCTCGATTAAAGCCGGGCGCATGCGCTTGCAACAATACGCCGAACAGCTCGAAGAAAAAGTCAAAGAG
>JAFEGD010000206.1 GCA_018240245.1 Spirochaetota bacterium
GCCGTTAAACTTAACGTCGATCGCGCAAACGATGCACTGGCTGCCGAAATGCTCGGCACCCTGCGTAAGAAGCGTCGGGTCTTGAAACGCGGCGGTGTTGATCGAAATTTTGTCGGCGCCCTCGGCTAAAATCAGCTGCATGTCTTCAAGCGTGCGAATGCCACCGCCGACGCAAAACGGAATAAACACGCGCTCGGCGACGCGCTTGACGAGATCGATAATAATCGTGCGCCGATCGGACGAAGCCGTGATGTCGAGAAAGACGAGTTCGTCGGCACCCGCCGCATCGTACGCTTCGGCGCACGCGACCGCATCGCCCGCATCGCGCAGTGCGACAAAATTAACTCCTTTGACAACGCGCCCGTCCTTGACGTCGAGGCACGGAATAATCCGCAGCGCGTTCAGACCCCACCCCCTCCCTTTGACAAGGGGAGGGAATGGGCAATCACTTTGACATACGGCACGCGGCCGATCAACTCTTCGTGGACACGCCCCAAGCGGTCGCGAAATTTTTTCTCGCGCTGCGCAGCATTAATACCCGCGACCTCGGCGGCGACGCGCCCCGCTTCGGCAAAAAGCCGGCTCATGAGCTGCGTTTCTAACGAACGGCTCATAACGCCAGTGTATGAAAGATGTTCGATTTGAAAACGATCGCCGCGCATCACAACAATGCAAATACCTTGCTCGCCCATGTGTACGCGCTCACGATAGATCGTCGTATCGAAGTGGATTTCCCCCGGTTCGACAAGGCATGTTTCGTCGGGAACGCTTTCGACAGCCTCGGGAGCGTCGGCTAAGGCATAGATACGGTGTTCATCCGTCACAGAAATTGCTACTTTTTTATCGGCGATAAAATCTAAGAACGCATTGAGGTGCAGCGGGTCGCCGTGCACGGGGATAATATGCCGCGGTTTCAGATACGAAACCAATTTCTCGATATCGCCGCGCCGCCCGTGTCCCGACGCATGCACGCGCGCACCGCCGCTTCCCGGAAGGCCGACAATCGTAACACCGAGCGCCGCCGCCGCGTTCAGGCATTCGTAAATGCGCCCTTCGTTACCGGGAATCATGCTCGCCGAATAGATAAGCGTGTCGCCTGCGCGCAAACGAATTTTGTGCATCAAGCCTTGTGTCAAACGATTGAAAGACGAATTTTTATCGGCCTGACAACCGGCGACAAGCCACAGCGTGTTCTGGCTCGTAAACGACGGCTGTTTCATCAAGTGCAATGGTTCGGAAACTTCTTTCGCTTGAAACGCCGCCTCCCATTGCGATTTGAGCGAGCGCCCGAGAAAACCGATGGGGCGCCCTAAATTTTTTGCAACTTTCGAGAGATTGCGTAGCCGTTCGACCTGCGACGAAAACGTCGTTAAAAAAATGCGCCCTTTTGTCGCCGCGATAATTTTCGCGAGCGATTCGTCGACCTCGCGCTCGTCGGCGGTTTCGCCTTCGACAAGCGAGCCGGTCGAATCGACGAATAAATAATCGACAGGAGCGAATTTTTTGATGTGCGCGACGCGATGGCGCACTTCTGCGCCACGGAGCTTAAAATCGCTACTGAAATAAATCCGTTTTTTAGTACCCGCAACTTCGGCCTCAAGCCCCACCGAAAAACATTGCGGAATCGAGTGCGGCATGAAAAACGTATGTACGGTAAAATCGCCGACGCCAATGCGCGAATCTTCTTCGATGAGTCGAAAACGCCAGCGTGCCGGGTCGATGCCACGATCTTTGAGGCGATTCGTCACCAAGGCCGTCGTAAAAGGCGATGCGTAAATTTCGGTTTCGGGCGGAATAACTTCGGCGAGATGCGGCAACGCGCCGATATGGTCTTCGTGCCCGTGCGTCAAAAAAATTGCCGTCGGCGGAAACGCAAGGAGCAATTGCCGATTCGGCAAATTTTTTTCCATGCCGGGAGTATGGTGGTTGGCAAACCCCGAACCGAGGTCGATCCAGATTGTTGAATCATTATGATGAAAAACGGTAAAATTCGTACCAAACTTGCCGACGCCGCCACCGAAGGCGAAGTAAAGTCGGCCCGACTGAAGGCGGCGCGGATAGTCGATAATTCCGGCGGCGTCAGCGGAGACCTGTGGAACCAAACTTGCCCTCCCCGCGTGCGGTTTCTGAAAGCGTATCTTCGCGCCATTCGATGTCGTAAGTTTTTTCGAGCAAGAGTTGCGCGATACGTTCGCCGTGCTGAATCGTAAAATCATCCGTACCTAAATTTACGAGCGGCACAAAAATTTCGCCGCGATAATCGGCGTCGATCGTGCCCGGCGTGTTGATCGGGGTGAGCCCGTGCTTTACCGCAAGGCCCGAACGCGCACGAATCGAAATATGATAGCCGGGGGGGATTTCTACCGCAAGCCCAGTCGGCACCGCAGCGATGCTCGCGCGTTTGAGCGTGAGACTCGCATCGAGGCAGGCGTATACGTCGTACGCCGCAGCCATTGTCGATTGTCGCGCGGGCAAAATTGCTTTGGTCTTTTTCTTCTGAAATTTAACGACAACCGAAGCCACGTAAGCAGACTCAAGTCGATCTACGCACAGGCCGTAAAGTGATTGCTATGGCGCTTTCGGCACCGGCGGCTCTTCTGTGTCGACCTCTTCTTCGTCTTCGGCGTCGCTGCGCGTCAGTGCGGGTAGCATCATTTTGCGCGTAATCTCTGCGCGACGATCGCTTTGAAAAAGCGTCAACAGATATGGCACAATCGACGCTGTTCCTTCGATTTCGGCGTCTTTGTCCATTTGCCGCATCACGTCGATAATATCGAAATCGCGCCAGTTCTGCATCATCTCTTGCGCTTTTTGCGGCGGCATATTGCGCACTTTTTCGGCAAGGTCTTTGACTTTTTTCTGGCGATCGTCCCATTCTTTTTGCGCGGCTACAAATTTTTCTTTTTCGGCTTTTAATGCCTTACGCATTTCGTCGAGTTCGCGCTTCGCGTCGTCGCCGCCGGTCTCGCGACTTTTAAGCTCCGCCTCTTTGCGCACCAACGCCTCTTCGCGCTCTAAGAGTTTTTGCTCCCATTTTTGAAACTCGACTTTTTCGACTTCGGTCGGGTAATCTTTGTCTTCGATGCGCAAGGGATTTTTAGGAGCGAGAAAGGGTAAAATGTCGGACGCCCGTACGATGCCGGTTGCATCGAGCGCATAAAAGATACCCGCCGAAAAGACCAAGACCAATAAAAGCAGAAATAATACAAAACGTTTCTGGTTCATAAATCTCTCTCCTCTGGTCGCGCAGCAAGCGCGGAGCGTTGCAGCAATTCGCGACTGCGCACGACATGCGAACCCACCGCATCGATGTGCCGCAGCACACAATGAATTTCACGCCGCAACTGTCTCAGGTTTTGCCAAGCATCGGTCGCCTTGTAGCGGATGCGATGAAAAGCCTTCTTTACAGTGGTCGGATATTGCACTAATCACCTCGCTTGGTTAAAATCGTCTAAAAATTGAATTTCTTCTTTCTCGACCGCAGCGCGATGCTCGGTCCACTTGCGCTCGCGTATGATCTCGACGACTCGCCGATCTTTACGCGCCGCGTTGTAGGCATTGCGTTTCTCGCTCATTTCACCCTCGAGTTCTGCAATATGCCGGGTCGCGCTATCGCGCCGTTGCCTGAGAGCCGCCAAGTAATCGTACATATCTCTTAACCGATCGATCGGCATGACCTTTTGGACAAAATCTTTGCGTTGCGCCGCGAGCATGGCGCTATACTGATCTTCAAACGCCTGCTGCTGTTCGCGGTAGACGTTGACCTTGCGCATGACGCGCGCGAGTTCGCCCAACTTTGTTTGCTCGGCGGCTTTTTTTACCTTGAGATAGCCTTCGAGTGCGAATTTGAATTTCTTCATACGCTACTCTATATTCCCCGCCGCATCGCCGCCGCAGGGCGCGCGCGCAGCGGCGCCATCAACTCTCGCATTTGCCGCCGTGTTTCTTCGAACGACACTTGCTCGTCGGGCGCTTGGCGCAAAAATTTCCGCATCGGTTCGCGCAGTAAAATTGCATTGTCGATTACGGGGTCGGCGCCGCGTGCGTACGCGCCCAAATTGATCGTCTCTTCGTTTTCTTTGTACGCGGTGTAGATCTCGCGAAACTCCTGCGCTTGCCGCAGATGGTCTTTTTCGATTACAGCCGGCATCGTGCGACTGATCGATTCTGCAATGTCGATCGCCGGATATTGATTTTGACTGTTCAGCCGTCGCGAGAGCGTAATGTGCCCGTCGAGCACACCGCGCGCGGTATCGGCAATCGGCTCGTTCATATCGTCGCCCTCGACAAGCACGGTATAGACGCCGGTGATTGTACCCTTAGCGCTCGTACCCGCGCGCTCCATGATGCCGGGCAGCAGGGAGAACACCGACGGTGGATAGCCGCGCGTCGTCGCCGGTTCGCCGCGCGATAGACCGATTTCGCGCTGCGCATGCGCGAGTCGCGTCACAGAATCCATCATCAAGAGTACGTTTTTGCCTTGGTCGCGAAAAAATTCTGCAATCGTCGTCGCGAGATACCCCGCGCGCACGCGATTCATCGGGCTGTCGGATGCAATCGACGTTACGACGACTGATTTTTTACGACCGCTCTCCCCCAGTTGGTCTTGGATAAATTCATTCACCTCGCGGCCCCGCTCGCCGATGAGCGCAATCACGTTCACGTCGGCGCTCGAATATTTGGCGATCATGCCTAGGAGCGTCGACTTACCCACGCCCGAACCCGCAAAAATACCGATACGCTGCCCGTACCCTAAAGTCAAGAGAGCGTCGATCGCCTTGACGCCGGTAAAAAGCGGCGTGCGAATTAGCGGGCGCGTGAGCGGCCCCGGCGGCTCGCCATAGAGACCGCGATTTTCCCCTTCGACGAGCATACCACGATTGTCGATCGGTCGCCCCATACCGTCGATGACGCGCCCTAAGACATCGGGAGTCAGAGATACCGACGGCATATTGCCCGTCGAGACAACGCGACTACCGGGAGAAACGCCGACGATCTTTTCGAGCGGCGCGAGAATTACCGTGCTCTCGCGAAAGCCGACAACTTCGGCGAGAATATAATTTTCTTCGTAACGGCGCACGTTTTCGCTAAAACGTTCGATCGTCGCATTCACTTCGATATGGCAGAGTTCGCCCAAGCGTACCTCGGGACCTTTCGAGAGCACGACGTTACCTTGCATTTCGACCACCGACCCTAACGAGCGAATCGTCTCCGTCTTACGGATTATGTCTCTATATTTATCGAGAAGCTTGACCTCTTTGCTGACGTTGCGTGCAATCATCGTGCTTATCCCTGCGAAAAGCCTGCGGCTTTGCGTGTGAGCGCGCACACTGTGCGCGCAATGTAGTTGAAGCGATTAAAGCGGCTTAGCATCCCTGATTGCCTGTTCGATTTCTTTCAGCTGCGTTGAAATGCGCGCGTCGATAGCACCAACATCGGTTTCGATAATCACGCCGCCACGGTCGACGCGCGAGTCTTCGTAGATGTTGACCTTACGTAACGATTCCATCATTTTCACGATTTCATCTTTGTGTGCCGTCGTGAGTTCGAGGTCGGCAAAGTTAACGCGAATATCGATGCGGTCGCGTTCTTTAATGCGCGCTAAACCTTCGCGAATATTGTTGAGCACGACTTCTTTACGTTCGATGATTTCGTCTTTAATAACCTTACGCGCAATCATCAAAATCATCTCAACCATGAGCTTCTCCGATTCTTTGATGATCTGCTCGCGCACGTCGATCGCATTGCCTAAGATGGTACCCAAGCGGTCGATGAGGCGGCGCACTTCGCCCATACCCTCTTTATATCCTTGTTCGCGCCCCGCGTTATAGCCCTTCTGGTACGCCTCGTGATTGATGTCTTGAACGCGCAGTTCGGCTTCTTTGACCATGCGCTCGACTTCGAGCTTCGCACGCTCGATAATCTGATTCGACTGCAAGCGTGCCGTCTCTTCTTCTTTGCGTGCCTTTTCTTTCGCATCTTGAATGAGTCGAAAAGCTTCGGCTTTACCTTCTTCGGTGATACGCGCCGATTCTTTATCTGCCTCTTTCTGGCGGATTTTTATTTCTTGTTCGGTCTCTTCGCGATAACGTTGTAATTCTGCCTCGATTTCTTCGATCGAAGGGCCGCTATATTGCTCGACAATGTTACCTTCGGCGTCGAGTTCGAACTCGGCCAATTCGTCGAGTTGTTGAAATTTCTTATAACGATCGGGCAATTCGAGCACAATTGCCGATTTTTGCTTAGAGACTTCTTCGTTGCCAAATACAAGACGCGACATAATATTATGATGCGATTTGTGCGCTAAGCGCACAAATCGCATGTACGATTATCGACATCTCCTTTCTCATTATTGAACCAGTTCATCCTCGCCCGCACGCGCGACGACGATTTCGCCGTCTTCTTCGAGCTTACGGATAATATTCACAATCTTTTGTTGCGCCTCTTCGACGTCTTTTAAGCGAATCGGGCCCATGAACTCCATATCTTCGCGCAAGAGCGCCGCCGCGCGTTTCGACATATTGCGGAAGATTTTTTCTTGAACCTCGGTATCGACGGCCTTGAGCGCCTTCGCCAAATCTTGGTTGTCGAGTTCGCGCAAGACTTTCTGAATCGCTTTGTCGTCGAGAAGAACAATATCTTCGAAGACGAACATTTTCTTTTTGATCTCTTCGGCGAGTTCGGGATCTTCTTCTTCGAGTGCTTCGATGATCGACTTCTCCGTCGAACGGTCGACGTTGTTCAATACTTCGACAACAACGTCGATACCGCCAGCCATCGTATAGTCTTCGTTCGAGAGTGTAGAAAGTTTGCGTTCGAGAACGCGCTCGACCTCGCGTAAGACCTCGGGCGAGGTGCGGTCCATCTTGGCGATGCGGCGCGCGACGTCGGCTTGAATCTGGTGCGGCAACGAGCTCATGATAAGCGCCGACTTAGGCGCGTCGAGATACGATAAGATGAGCGCAATCGTCTGCGGGTGTTCGTTTTGGATAAAGTTTAAGAGCTGTGCGGGGTCTTGTCTGCGCACAAAGTCGAACGGTCGCACCTGCAACGACGAAGTCAAGCGGTTGACGATATCGATCGCCTTTTGCGTACCGAGCGCTTTTTCAAGAATCGAACGCGCTTGATCGATACCGCCGCGCGAGATGAATTCTTGAGCCATCATCAGCTCTTGAAATTCTTGTAATACTTTTTCTTTATCTTCGGGACGAATTTTATCGAGACGCGCAATCTCGTATGTCAACGTATCGACTTCGGCTTCGGAGAGCCGCTTCATAATGTCGGCCGCTACCTCAGGGCCAACGGTAAGGAGAAATATTGCGGCCTTTTGTTTGCCGCTATATTCGGTTTTCGCTCCGGTACTCATTTAATCCTCAGACAACCAAGTTCTCAATAATTGCACCACGTCTTCGGGACGCTCTTTCGCTAGATTGATCGCATTCTCGATCATCGCTCGCCGCGCCTGCTCTTCAATCGAGAGCTCGACTTCTACGCCCTCTTCTTCGATGGCTCGCAGTGCGGCATCGCGCATCATCGCTTGGCGGGCGGCAAGCTCTTCTTCGCGTAGGCGACGGCGGCGCTCGATCTCGCGCTTGATGAAAATATAGGCAACGTAAGCGATCGCCAGCGCGATAATCGTTACTAAAATTCCGATCAAAAGTTTACGACGCGCAACCTGCGCGCGCAATTCTTCGTCTTCGGCTTCGAACTGTTTGCTGCGATCGATCTGTAAATGCTTCACAGAAATCATGTCGCCGCGCGCAATATCGAAACCGATCGACTTTTTGAGCACGTCGGTGACTTTCAAAAGCTCGTCGTCGCTCACGCCCAGATATTTGCGATCATACCCGCTTTGATCGGCCTTGACGCCGAGGCGCTCCCATTTTCCGTCGAGGAGTACCGCAAGGTTGACACGCTCAAGCTCCCACGGTTGCTTTTTTATTTTGCGATGCGTTTCGTTGAATTTGTTGTTTTTAATTTCTTCTGTCTTTAAGTAGTCCGCTTTCTGATAATCGCGATCTTTATAACCCGGCGGAATATTCGGCTCTGTACCCGCTGGCCCTTCGGGCGTAAAGCCGTTGCCCTTAAATTCTTCGGTAGTCTTCTTAGACGATACTTCGAGCGAATCTTTCACAACGCGCTCTGAATAGGGTGTGCGTGGGTCGTCGGGCGTCATCACCACCGGTTCGACTTCGTTTTTTTCGAGCTCTTCTTTATCCCAACGTAATTTGGTTTCGAGACGCACGACGTCATAGCGGTCGCCATAGACGCCCTCACCATAAAACTTGGTGAGCGACTTGCGAATGTCGGCTAAGAGTTTCGTGCGCTGCTGCTCTTGCATACGAAACTTCGCCTCGACGTCTTTCATCTCGGCCTTTTGCTTATCGGCGTCGTTATCGAAGTCATTGATGACGTCGCCGTCGGGCCCGGCAATCGTCACGTTTTCTTTTTTAAGCCCCGGCACCGAACGCGCGACGAGCGTTTCGATACCTTTGATTTCTTTAACCGATAATTTCTCTACACCCGGCTTATAATCGAGTAGCACCGCCGCCGTGACGGGTTCGGTCTTTTCTTGAAAAAGCTCTTCGGCTGGAAACGCCAAATTCACCTGTGCTTTTTCGACACCTTTAACATTTTGTAGCGTACTCGCAATCGCTCCCGACAACGCGCGCTGCTTTTTAATATCTTTTTCAAACTGCGTTTCAGACCATTTGTCGATGTCGAAGAGATCCCAGCCGTGGATGCCCTGTGGAATTAAATTTTCTTGCGCGAGTGCGACCATCGCCGCGCTCTTTTTGTCGGGTGAAACGTAAATGGTATCGGTACCCGAAGTCGTGTAATGAAAACCCATTTCACCGAGTTTTGTCGTCACCGCCGCAAAATCTTTCGTCTGCATGCCCTTGAAGAGAACGACACTTGATTTCTCTGAAGAGACATTGCCGATAATGGCGAGCGCCACGACGACGACAGCCAACGCCGAGCCTAAAATAATCTTCTTTGTCGTGTCGAGTTTGCCGTACAGGCCTTTGAGGCGATCGAGCATGTCTTTTATAAACGGGGGCATTCTTTTCCTTACGGTTAACGCTGCTTACTTGCTGCGCTATATTCCAGCGTCAACCGATTTTTGTTATGTCTCATCTTTTGTTTAATATTTATCTTGCGCTTACTCATGTGCCAATTTTATCTTAAGTTTGAAAGCTCGCGGTATGTACGCACGGCTAGATCGGCGATATTCTTGACTAGCGTCAGCGACATACGCGCCTTCTCGGCTTGAATCATGAGCGTGTGCGCTTCGATGCCTTTGGGATCTGATACCACTTTTTGGCCGAGCGTCTCGGCGTTCACCTGCTGCTCGTTGACTTTGTCGAGTGCCATCACGAGTGCGTCGGAGAAATTTTTTGCCGGATCTTCGCCCAAGACTTTGACCGCGCGGCCGTTGTTGTGACGCGCGTCTGAGGTCTTTAAGGAGACATAGTCTCCTCTAACGTTATTTTGATGAAAGAAATTTTCTGTAACTGGTAGCATACTTTACTCCTACGCTCTGCCTATTTGCATCGCCGCTTGAAACATCGACTTTGCGCCTTGAATAACTTGCGAGTTCGCTTCGTAGCTGCGGCTCGCCGCGATCATGTCGACCATCTCGGAAACAATATCGACGTTCGGGTACTCGACATAGCCTTTCTTTGGCCCGACCTTGATCGCGTCAGGATGCGACGGATCGAACACCATGCGCACCGGCGTCGTTTCGTCACGTTCGATTTTTGAAACGCGCACACCCTCACCGTCGCCCGCGCGTAAACCGAAAGGATACACGGGAGATTTCCATCGGGTGCGCGTATTGACCGGCTGCATCACGACGCGGCGCTTGCGATAAGGCCCGTCGCCTTCGTTGGTGCGCGTCGTCGAGGCGTTCGCAATGTTGTTCGAAATGACATCCATCTTGAGGCGCTGCGCGGTGAGGCCGGTCGATGCGATATTTATGGATTCAAACATCTTATGCTACCCTATTCACGATATTGATCGTGCGAAAGTTGTGATTCAAGAGTGTCGTCAGCGCCTGGTACGTCATCATATTCTTCGTCTGCTCGGCGACTTCGTGCTCGGGGTCGACGTTGTTGCCGTCGTTGCGCATTGTCGTCAAATAGTCGATCTGCTGCTTTGCCGCAACGTCGCGAATATCGCGCGAGCGAAAAAAAGGAATATGGCGCTCGTCGGTCATGCGTGCGGGAATCGAATTTTCTTCGATGTGCTTTTCAAGATCGAGCGTGCGCCGTAGTTCGGCCTCGAACGTCACCTCGCTGCGCTTAAAGTGCGGCGTATCGACATTCGCCAAATTATCGGCAAACACCTTATGTCTCATCTGTGCGACGTCCATGCCCTTTTCGAGCAGGTATTGCGTGCGCCCCCAAAGTCCGGTTTCAGTAATCATAGAATGCGGTACTCCCTGATTCTGGTATCGGTCATTCGGGCAAATCTCCCGAGGTATTTTCGGTGGATTGACCGCTGTCACGTTGGCCGTCATCGTGCCGGGGTGCATCCCCCGCGGCCGTAGAATTATCTCTACCGATAAAACTCGCCGGAGTAAAAACGGAAACATGCGCACCGACGCGCTCGATCATCGCCGGGTCGAGACTCACGAGCACCCCGCCCGAAACGCGGGCAGTCACCGCATAAATGGCGTCGGTCGCACGCAGCGCGCCTTGGTCGGCGAGTTCGCACGCGGCGCGCGTGAACGCACTGTCGGCGTCGAGCCAACGCACGTTTTCGGCAATCGCCCACTGGCGCGCGAGCGTCGCATAGACCGACTTCACGTTGAGCAACGCGCGCAACGCGACAATGAGTTCGAGCAAAAAAAGCCGCGGCAAATAAAGTTCGTAGCCTTCGGAGAGTACCTGCCGCAAAAACGCGCGCGCACCATGGTTGTCGCTATCGGTATTTTCGAGTGCGGCGA
>JAFEGD010000207.1 GCA_018240245.1 Spirochaetota bacterium
CAGACAGCTTTTCTCGGATACTTTTCGCTGACATAGCGATCGACAATGGCACGGAATTCGTTGGCGATATTATCGCCTTTCAAAGTGACTGTTTTTTGACCGTCGACAAACCCCGGTGCAACCGGAGTCTCGCCGGAACCCGGCAAGCTGATGCCGATATTGGCGTGCTTGCTTTCGCCCGGACCATTCACCACGCACCCCATAACCGCCAGCGTCATGTTTTCCACGCCATCGTATTGCTCGCGCCATACCACCATTTCGTCACGCACATACGCTTGAATACTTTCCGCCAGCTCTTGGAAATACGTGCTGGTGGTGCGTCCGCATCCCGGGCAAGCAGCCACCAGCGGAACAAACGCACGTAACCCCATGGTTTGCAGAATTTCCTGCGCGACGATCACTTCGCGCGAACGCGTTCCGCCCGGCTCCGGCGTCAGCGAGATACGAATCGTATCGCCGATACCTTCCTGCAGTAGCACAGCCAATGCCGCCGTCGACGCTACAATACCCTTTGAGCCCATACCTGCTTCGGTCAAGCCGAGGTGTAACGCATAATTGCAACGCTTAGCAAGCTCTCGATAGACCATGATCAAATCCTGCACGCCGCTCACTTTGCAGGACAAAACAATTTTACTGCGCGGCAGACCGATTTCCTCCGCCTTGGCCGCACTCTCCAGCGCCGACGTGATCAATGCCTCGCGCATGACGTATTTGGCGTCTTGCGGATTACTGGAAGCAGCGTTCTCATCCATGATACGCGCCAGCATTTCCGGATCCAGACTTCCCCAGTTAACACCGATGCGTACCGGTTTGTCGTACTTACAGGCAATTTCGATCAGTGTGCTGAATTGCTCATCACGTTTCTTACCATGCCCGACGTTGCCGGGATTAATCCGCAATTTCGCCAGTGCCTGCGCGCATTCCGGATAACTGGTCAACAGCTTGTGGCCATTGAAATGAAAATCTCCCACTAACGGCACATGGCAACCCATATCATCCAGACGCATGCGAATTCCCGCCACCGCTTTCGCCGCTTCCATCGAATTGACAGTGATACGCACCAGCTCGGAGCCGGCTCGCGCCAATTGCGCCACTTGTTCGGTTGTGGCAACTTCATCCACCGTGTCGGTGTTGGTCATGGATTGCACTACAATCGGCGCGCCACCGCCCACCATAACGGAACCAACCCGGACGCCCACACTGGATCGGCGATTTATTGAAAAACTAATGTCAGACATAATTTAATGGTATTGAGATCAAAAGATTACAGGTATTTTTATTCGAGCGTGAAACGCGCAGTTCCGCCTTGCTTTTTGTAGGATGAAATATCGATTTCCTTGTCATTATAGGTGAGATTAACACCCGATGCATTGCCAATCACGATCGACAATGGCCTCTTGCCGGTGACCATCTGCTCGCTACCACCCTTCTTAAGCTGTTCAAAAACGGAAGCACCGGCGCCATCAACAACTTTTACCCAGGAGTCGGCCGTAAACTTGAAATATAGATGACCCATGTTTTTGGGTGTATCCGTTTTTTTCTCTACTTTTTCGGTTTTTTCAGCCTTTTCGGTTTTCTCAGTTTTTTCTATTTTTCCTGCCTTTTCGGCTTTCTCCACGGCAGGTTTAATGTCTACCGTCACATCTGTTTTCACGTCTGCCGCTGTTTCAGTATTTTCTGGATTACGCGCTGTATGCGCAACTTCAGATGATTTATTTAATGGCGCATCAGTTGAATTCTTAACAATCGCCGGCAAAGGCAATTGAATCTCTACTGACGCTGTTGCGGATTCATTTTTCGTTTCTTCGCTAGCGGCGCTGGAATCGGAATTCTTATTCCAACCACCGTTTTCAAAAAGAAAATACGCACCTGATACGATAACAAGCAAAATGACAGCAATCATCAATGAATGATTCCCCGGAGTCTCGCGATTCGAGGAGAATGATATTTGTTTGTTCTTGAACGGAGTACGTTCATAGGTTGAAACCACTCGTGTCGATGCCGGAAGCATTTGCAGCAACGGCGCAGGGTCCAGTTGAACCAGATGAGCATAATTGCGAATAAAACCGCGTAAAAACGTACGCCCGGGTATTTTCTCAAAATCTTCTTTTTCGATCGCTTCAATCTGCGGCACGGAAAGGCGTAATTGCCGCGATACTTCATCGACGCTCATGCCTTTAGCTATGCGCGCGTTGCGCAATAAATGCCCGACACTTTGCACAACACTCGCCGCATCGATGCTGTTGAATTCGTTTTTTGCCGGCTGATTATCAACAGATATATTCATGCTGTTGTAATTATTATTGGTTTGAAGTTGCCTGCGGTGACTATCAGAGCCGGATGCCAGCGCATTGAGATCCTCGTTAGGCTGATCAATTAAAGTAGTCTCCGCAGCCATGTCTGCATTTTCTTGCGCCTCTGGCACGGCTTGTTGTTCACTTTCAGAAAATTGCTGGTCGCCGCCGTTTTTTTCATCCGTTGTATTTATCATTTCACCGTTCCTTCTCGAATCAGGGCTGCTTCTTTGGATTCAGGAAAATGTTTCTGCAACTGAAAAATATAGCTGTCAACGGCCAATTGATTCCCCATTGCCTGCTCAATTTTTATCGCCATCAACAGACTTTCCGCAGTGGGGGGGTTATTCTGCGAAAACTGCGCCAGCTTGGATTTTGCTTCCGCTAAATTACCGCGCTGAAAATCAATATCGATCAATCCGATTATCGCTGGCGAATAGTTAGACTGAAGGGATAATGCTTTCTGAAACAAAAGCCTTGCTTCCGTGTAATTCTGGCGTTTTGTCTCGCAAATCCCGGCGTTGGCATAAGACATTTCCGGTGTGGCATAGAGTGGATCCTTGGCCGCCGTCATGAAATGCTCAATCGCTTGATCCATGCGTTGGGAAAAGCGCTGACATAAAAACCAGCCATAGTTATTGCGGATTTCGGAATTTCTCGGCGCCAAGCGGACGGCGCGCTCAAAATTCTCCAGCGCTTTGCTGTTTTCATTCAAAGTCATATTAATCAACCCCAGCACATTGTAAGCCAGCGCGTAATTGGATTGAGCTTTCAAGGCTTCATTGACTTCTTCGATGGCGACATCAAGTTGCCCGCGATAATAATATTCGGCCGCCAGTTCGGTATGGATTTTAGCGCTTTGCAGCGCCCGATCCGATCCAGTCTGAACCGGCATGCCACTGTTCACGGCTTGCTGCACGCACCCACTCAATCCTAATAAGACCGGCGGCAGTGCAAAAAGCAGCAGCAACCAATTTTTTTTCACTGCACAGCCTCTGTTTTCAAACCGGCCGTACGGCGTGTCTTGTCTTTCACTTGCCCAGCAAGTTGACCGCACGCTGCGGCAATATCGTCACCCCGGGTTTTCC
>JAFEGD010000208.1 GCA_018240245.1 Spirochaetota bacterium
ATCGGTCTTAACGAAGAAAAAAATCTGGCGGATTGTCTTCTGAGCGTCAAGTCTATCGCCGACGAGATTATTTTTGTCGATAGCTTTTCTAAAGATAATACGCTTAAAATCGCGCGGCAGTATACGAAAAAAATCTTCAAACGTAAATTCGACAACTACGTCGCACAAAAAAATTTTGCCGCGACCAAGGCGTCTCATGATTGGATATTAAATCTCGATTGCGACGAACGGTTGAGTCCCGCGCTTACGGCGGCAATCGCCGAAATCAAAAACCATCCCCCCGAAAATATCGATGCGTTTCGCTTCAACCGCCTGACATGGTATATCTACCGCTTTATTCGCCATTCGGGTTGGTACCCCGACGACAAGATTCGGCTCTATAATCGCCGCGCCACCCAATGGCAAGGCGACCAAGTACACGAGATTATCGAGGTGCCTGCCGCGCGCACGCTGAAGCTGGGCGGCGACCTTCTACACTATTCGTTTCACTCGATCGACGACCATCTATCGACGATTCGCAAGTATTCGCAAATGGCGGCCGAGTCGCTCTATGCGCGCGGCCGGCGCGTGACGCTTCTGGGTGTATTTGCGCGCTCGGCGTGGGTCGTCGTGCGTAAGCTTTTTTTCGAGTTTGCCTTTTTAGACGGTGCGGCGGGCATCGTTATCACGTATTATTCGGCGGTGGCGACGTTTACCAAATATATCAAGCTTTATATGCTGAATAAGATGCGAAATTCGAAATAACGAGTGCGGGGATAGTATTTGAGGATACATTCCTTTTCAGCGCCATAGTTATTACATCAATGTAAAAATGTAATAACTATGACAAAATGGGCTAAAATTTTCCGAAAATGTAATAACTATTACAAAATGCCGCAAACGAACCGAAATATCTGGGATATCCACTATACCCGCCCTCGCGCCAGCCAACTCTACCCTGACGAAAATGTCGTACGTATATTAAAGAAGGAATTTTCTATGAAAAATTCTTGCTTACGCGCACTCGACCTCGGCGCGGGCAGCGGCCGACACCTACCGCTGCTCTCCGAACACTTTGCACACACCCATGCCTGCGATTTTTCGGCAAACTCTCTGAAACATTATGCCGGTGAATACCCCAGTGCTTTACAAGCCGCGCTCCCCGAACTACCGTACGCCGATGCGTCATTCGATTTTATTCTCTGCTGGGGTGTTTTGCACTATTTGCCTAAAGCATCGATACCTTCCGCAGCTATGGAAATCCGGCGCTGCCTCAAACCGGGCGGACAGGTATTCTTGACGCTTCGTTCCGATAACGACACGCATTTGCAGCACCAACTCGCGGCAGGCGATCTTAAAGACGGCCACGCACGCCTTTTTTCGAAAGCCGAAGCGCTCGCGCTTTTTGACACTTTTGCACAGACGCGCTACGGCTATATCACACGCCAGCCTGTTAGCGAAGAATACCTCGTTGCACACCACATGCTACTTTGCCAAAAATGAAAAAGCGCAACGGGGGATTGATTTCTCAGCCAAAGACCCACTGCCCGGTATGCGATTCTATCGAAACCGGGCTCAAATATCGCATCGAGCGGCACGCTTTCGACGTCTGGCAATGTAATAACTGTTACAGCGAGTTTCAATACCCGCTGCCCCCAAGCGCGAATAGTTATTACGACGAAGGCTATTATACGGGTGCCGCCGCGTTCTCTTACCAAGACGAGCGAAAAAAAGAGTACTATCATAATTTCGTCCACAGGGCTCGGCTAAAATCGATTCAAAAATTTTGTCGCATTGCCAACGGCAATGCGGCAAAATTTTTGGACGTTGGCTGCGCATTCGGCGCGTTTGTGCGCGCCGCCGCGCACCACGGTGAAGCGTATGGTCTCGATGTTTCGGCGTACGCTGTAAAAGAGGGTAATAAAACCCGCAGCGAGGTAAATCCTCCGGCGCAGCTTTTTCAGGGCGATCTAGCACATTTACCGCGCTCGACACACGCGCGCAAGATTTTTGTCCCCGCGTCGTTCACGGCGATCACGCTCGTCGAAGTTGCCGAACATCTCGCAATCCCGCGCACGGCGTTTATGGCGGCATACAAACTTTTACAGCCCGGTGGTGTGCTCGTAATACAAACCGCGAACTTCGAGGGTTGGCAGGCGGTCAAAGGCGGCGCCGACTATCACTACTATCTGCCGGGGCATCTCGTTTATTATACCGCTTCGGGACTCAAACGGTTGCTGTCCGATATCGGCTTTCGCGAGTTCAAAGAATTTTTTCCGGTAGATTTTTCGTTGTGGACAAAATGGCGTAAGGCATGGGGCGATGTACGCCGCATGCGCGATCTCACTCGATTGTGGAAAATGTCGTTCTATCATCTGAAATCGAAGTTTAAGTGGCGGGGGCGGCCACTCACCTCAAGCTACGTTCTTTATGCACGCAAGTAAAAGCATTGCTTTTGCGTGCGTGTTATATGATCTTGAGGCTTGAGATTGAAATCAACGCAAGCAGTACGCCGATAATCCAAAAGCGAATGACAACCTTGTTCTCGTGCCACCCGCCGAGTTCAAAATGGTGGTGCAATGGCGCCATGCGAAAGATGCGCTTCTTGCGCAACTTGTAAGAGCCGACCTGCAAAATGACGCTGACCGCTTCCATCACAAACACTCCACCTAAAATAATCAACAAAATTTCGCGATGGATTAAAATCGCGCTCATGCCGATCGCGCCGCCCAAGGCGAGCGAACCCGTGTCGCCCATAAAAACTTCGGCCGGGTGCGAATTAAACCAAAGAAAACCGACGCACGCCCCGGCAAGAGCGCCCAGAAAAACCGCAATCTCGTTCGATTCGGGCACATAGACAATACGCAAGTAGCGCGTGACTTCTTCTAAGCCCGTCACGTATGCAATAAGTGCGAGCGTGACGATCACGATGACTGCAAGCCCCGTCGCAAGCCCGTCTAAGCCATCGCTCAGATTGACCGCGTTAGACGTACCGACGACAATCCACAGCCAGAAAAGAATCGCGACAATGCCCATGTTAAAAAGCGGCCCCTTGACGAACGGCAAGAAAAGACTCGTCGCCTGCTCGTGCGCGCCGTGCGGCACATACGGAAAGCGAAAAACCATCGCGGCAAAAACCGTCGCGACCAAAATCTGCCAAAAAAATTTCGTGCGCGCGCGCATACCGCCCGATACCTTGAGCACCGATTTCGAATAGTCGTCGGCAAAACCGACCGCGCTCAACGCCAGCGTGCAAAACCACAGCAGCATCACGTAGAGATTGCCGAGATTACCCCACAACAGCATCGAGACGCTCATCGACGCCATAATCATGAGCCCACCCATGGTAGGAGTTCCCGCTTTGCTTTGGTGGCTTTCGGGGCCGTCGCTGCGCACCGATTCGCCAAACTTTAATTTACGGAGAAAGCGAATAAAACGCGGCCCAAACAAATAGGCGAGTAAAAGCGCGGTAATTGCCGCTGCGACCAATCGAAACGAAGTATAATTAAAGATGCGAAACCACGAAACGTGATTTTGTAGCGGAGAAAGCAGCAATTGCAGCACGGGTGAGTCTATAAGGCACGCACAGCGTGAAAATGAAAATTACGGGTGAACGGGGGCGCGCGATTTTTCGGGGGCAAAACACCGTAAATGGTTTACACGGTGTCTGAAAATACCATTTTAGCCAGCATTTCTCGGGCAGCTATGGTCGAAGCGGAAATCAAATTAATTTCAGGGCGTTCGAACCCCGAACTGGCGCAAGAAATTGCCGAAGCGTTGCATATTAGCCTCGGCGGCGTCGAGTGTAAACGCTTTTCCGACGGTGAGATTTCTGTCAAAATTTCCGAAAACGTACGCGGCACCGATGTGTTCGTTATTCAATCCACCTCAAACCCGGCAAACGATAACTTGATGGAGCTCATGCTGATTATCGACGCGCTGCGCCGCGCATCGGCACGCCGTATCACCGCCGTTATCCCCTACTATGGCTATGCACGGCAAGATCGTAAAGTCGAGCCGCGCGTCCCCATTTCGGCGAAAGTTGTCGCAACGATGCTCGAGGCGATTGGCGTCAAACGAGTCCTCACGATGGATTTGCACGCGAACCAAATTCAAGGTTTTTTTGAGATTCCTGTCGATCATCTTTTTGGTGCGCCGATTCTCATTAAATACTTTCGCGAACTGAATCTGAACGATCTTGTGATCGTCTCGCCCGACGTTGGCGGCGCAGAACGCGCGCGTTTTTTCGGCAAACAATTAGGCGCGAGCATGGCGATTATCGACAAGCGCCGCGAACGCGCGAACGAAGCCGAAGTGATGCACATCGTCGGCAACGTCGAGGGTAAAAATTGTCTTTTAATAGACGACATGATCGACACCGCGGGCACAATATGCAAAGCCGCGTTGGCGCTCAAAGAAAAGGGTGCGCAGAAAATTATCGCCGCCGCAACGCACGGCGTTCTCTCAGGTAGCGCACTACAAAATCTGATTGGCTCGCCGATCGACGAAGTCGTCGTCACAAATACGTTAAAAATTTCCGACGAGAAAAAATTCCCGCGCATGCGAATACTTTCGGTCGGCTCGATTTTTGCCACGGCAATTCAACGCATTCACGAAGAAAAATCTGTTAGTTCATTGTTTCTATAAAATTGAGGAGATAAAAAATGGAAAAGGCGACATTAAAGGCACAAAAACGCGATGGAAAAATCGGCGGCAAGAATCTCTTGCGCTCGGGTATTATCCCGGCGGTGGTTTATAACCACGGTAAAAGCGAAAATATTCAGGTCTTCGAAAAAGACACGCGCAAACTCTTTGCACACGGTATCTCCGAATCGCGTCTCATCGATCTCGACATCGAAGGCAAGATCGAGCAGGTGTTTGTAAAAGAATACCAATCGCACCCCGTCAGTGAAATTTTGCAGCATCTCGATTTCTATCGCATCTCGCAAGATGAAAAGTTGCGCACACGTATTGCGATTCATATCGAAGGTAAAGCCGAAGGGGTTAAGAACGGTGGAGTTCTCGAAGTTTTCTTGACCGAGGTACCATACGAAACATTCGCAAAACACCTCAGCGAATCTTTAGTCGTCGACGTGACCAATCTCAACATCGGCGACTCGATCCATGTCAGCGATGTAAAACTACCACCCGACAGTAAAATCCTCATGGATGCACAAACGGTTATTTGCCACGTCACGCATGCGGCGAAAGAAGAAGCGGCGCCGGTTGCTGCGGCGCCGGGTGCGGCTCCAACTACTGAAGCGGCTCCGGCTGCTGCTGCCGCAGCGCCGAAAGCAGACGCTGCCAAAAAATAAGGAGCATTTGCTGAACTAAATTTGGCATGGCGTTATCTAACCTGAAACTCGTAATCGGTCTCGGTAATCCCGGTGATCGGTATATGAACAACCGCAAGAACATCGGCTTTAAGGTCGTCGATGTTCTTGCGAACAATACGGGCATTCAGATCAAGACCAAGAAAAAGAAATCGCTCTTAGGCCAAGGCGACTTTGAAGGGCACGATATCGTGCTCTTGAAGCCGCAAACGTTCATGGATCTCTCGGGCGAAGCGGTGCTCTACATCGCTTCGTTCTTGCGCGTACAAGTCGCTAATATCATCGTCGTCCACGACGATATCACGATGCAATACGGAGACGTGATTGTCGCGCAAGGCCCGCCGGAGATTCCCAATATCGGTGTCGAATCGATCGCGCGCGGTCTCAAATCTGATCGTTTCGTGCGCATACGTATGGGCGTCGGCCCGGTGAAAATTCGGGGAAAAGAAATTCTCAACCCTAAAGAAAATGAAATTAAAGCATTTATGCTCTCCGACTTTACGCTAGACGAGAACATGAAAATTATCGAAGTCATCAACGACGCCGAGGCGGCATTGCGTTCGATTCTCACGCAAGATATTAAAGACGTGATCGCTCGTTTTAAGCTCGGCGCCAAATTTGCACGAACTCAACGCCGAGAATAATATGAATTTCGGCCAGTGCGTCGCCGCTTTGAGCGCACAACTTGCGCCTGAGAATACCGTCGTCGTCGCATTTTCAGGCGGTGCCGATAGCATCGCTGCGCTTTCCATTGTCAGCGAAGAAGCAGCAGTGTACGGGCGCACAGTCATCGCGTGGTATCTGCACCACTATAATACTCCGATCGAAAAAGAGCGTGCGCATGTTTTCGACAAGACGATATTGCGTGCAAGGCAAAACTTAGGCGATGCGTTTGTTTTTCTAACCGACTCGGTGGATGTATCTACGTTATCGCGACGCCTCGGTTACACGTGGGAGTATACCGCGTCGCTTGTACGCCGCAAGCGATTAAAGCGGCTGCAACGTCACTACGGCGCCGCTGTAATCATCGGGCACAATTATTCGGATTATTTAGAGACACTCGTATTACGCAAGGCGCGAAAAATTCCCGATCGGGCACTGCCACGCCTTTCGCTGCGCGATACGAATACGGGTTTTCTACGTCCTCTGTATCGCGCGACACGCGAAAGCATTCGCGATTATGTACGCGACAATAATTTAGAGTATTATGACGACCCTGCTAATTACGACACCACATTCGCGCGTAATCGTATTCGTTTAGCGAGTGCGTTAGATGCAGATCAATACAAGAGTACAACGCAGCAAGTAATGCACGATATTGACTTCGCCATAATTCATCACCGTGAATTGCACGTACCGCTCGCGACATGGCAATCGCTCAACGCCGAATCGCGTTCGACGACGCAACTTTCAGCTTTTCGACAATTGGGCATCGTGCGGAAATTTTCACGCAATCACTTTGCGCAAGCGGCGTCTTTACCATTCTCTTTAGCCCCATACTTTGCGCATCGCGAAAGAGCCATTGGGCAAGAAATCGTCGTATTTCGGCGCGGCTTGGGCAAAACGCTTGCTATCCCCCATTTGAATGCGCATACCGTGTTTGGGAATCAAATCACGCGCGCGCTGACAATCGCACTGCCGTACGGACATAAGGCGTTGACAAAACTTTTTAGCGAGCGCCGTTTATCGCCGCGCGAACGGCGACGCACGCTTGTGCGATTAGACGCTCATGCCACGAAGCGCGTTTTATCGATTCAATTTTTCGACGGCACAACAATCACGGCAGCGCAATGAAATTTCACCGATTGCAATATCCCGGTAAGACACTCATCGTGTCGACGCTCGACAAACGCTACAGCGTATTCGTGCTGTATTTCCTGAAACTTTGGCAAGAAAGATTTTTGGGAACCGTTGATTTTTGGCAACCGTGCAATTTAATCGCGCTCGACGCCGGTATACAGTTTCATTCGGTAACTTTGCCGACGACATTTTTTCGTTGTTGGTGGTTTCTTGTTCGCGCGCGCTATCGAACGGTTGTTTTCTTGAACCCCGATCACAAGGCAGATCGCAAATACCGCTGGGCAGCGCGCCTTGCAATAGTAAAATACCGCGCCGGATTTGCTCCGCTCAAGAGCTTCGAGCCTGTAAATTTTTCTCTTCCTTTTAACGCTGAAAATCATCACTATGTGCACCAACTGAAATTATTTTTTGAGTACCTCGCGGGTGAAAAAGTGCAGATATGGCGCACGCCTGAAGCCGCGCCCGTCGCCATCCCTGCAAACGCGCAACAACTACCGACGAGCGAATACGGCGTACTTTGTATCGATATCGACGATCAGAGTACCGAGTTCATGTTACCGAATCTCATCAAATTTGTTAATCTGATAACCCGAGATTTCTCGTGTGTGTTGCTTTTTGAAGCAAGCGAAGTCGAGATACCCGATAGCCAACTTCAAAATGCCGCTCGTAATTTTAGCGAGGTCATGACCGAGCGTGCAATGGCCGTATGCGTGGCGCTGCTGAATCCCCCTGCAGCTTTGCGCAGTTACACCCTTGCGCGCGCGCGCTGGGTTTTAGGAAGCAGCGCGCAGACACTGGGCGAAGCAGCATTGCGCGGCGTGCCGAATATCAGCATTTTTGGCCCGTTGAACGAACGAGTTTGGCAGCCGTTCTCGACGCGCGCGCGTACGATAACGGGTGATTTTGCGTGTCGGCCTTGCACTCCGCACCCCGGGCGCATTACCTGCACGAGTGAAAAGCCATGGCAATGCATCGCCGGAGTGAGCGGTGAACTCATGGCGGCGACCGTACTGGGCATGGTGCGCCGTAAGCGCTCAGTCACAGCAGTTTCCGCCGATTCACAAGAGACATAATCTGCTTGCCCGCTGCAACCTTTTGTGGCAACTTGCCGTAGATTTGCGGTTATTATCTATGGTGCAAATGATTTAGCTATGCTTCTTCTCTTGCGAAGCCTTGTATACATACTGTTTACTCCCTTTATCGGGTTTATCTCCACGAGTGCCTTAATTGCCGCACCGCCGCCGCGCCTACGCACGGTGAAAAAAATAGAGAAAAAACCCGCGATCGACGTCTTTGCGGCGACAAAAGATCGTGCGCTGCGCTGGCAATTTGCCGAAGGCGAGATTCTCGAGCTCAAAAAATTTTCTGATCAAGTGGTCAAAACAGGGAGCGCAACGCAGAAGCGCTCGGTTTTTCATCGGGTGCTCCTCGAAGCGGGCACCCCCGACAGCGTAAGAGGTTATCCTCTCGCGGGTACTTTCACGAGCCTCGTGCGCCGCACCGACGATAAGCAAGCGTACACCGAAGACGAAAAATACCAAGCTGCGTTTTATCTCTTACCCGATGGAGAGTTCAAAGTTCCACCGGGCCAATATATGCCTAATATTCGTTCGGTACCGGCTTTTTCCGTGAGCCGCGACCCGGCGCTCAAAGACGACGCTTCGATGGAAAGCGGCGCGACGTGGGAGCGTCCGGGCGAAGAGGCGATGAAATTTTCCAATCTTATTCAAGTGCCGTTCAACGTTCACTACGAATACCGTGGTACCGAAAATATCAAATCTGAAGAAGGCGAGAAAAATTGCCATAAATTTATCGCCAATTACGAACTCAACTATGGCGATAACGGCGGCACCCCGCGTGTTTTCGGTTATGTGACCGCAGTCTGGTTTTGGGACGCTGCGCAGGGGATTCCCTACTACGCTTCCGAAGAATATAACGTTATTATCGTCAACGAACAAGGTATCGCCAACGAATTCAAAATTAAAAGTCGTAGTTATTACAGAAAATTTCGCGCACGCGACGACATCGCCAAGGTCGATTTAGCGCAGCGCCTCAAAGATAACCTCATCAAAGAAAATACCGATTTGAACGTAAGCGTCACCGATACGGGAGTGACGATTTCATTACCCGATATTTTTTTCGCGACCGACAGTAGTAAGCTGAGCGGCGATGCGAAAGATGCCCTCGAAAAATTAGGCTCAATCTTGAAAAACGTCGATAGCCGCCACATTCGCGTGCGCGGGCATACCGATAATCAGGGCGATACGGATTATAACCAGAAACTTTCCGAAGCACGCGCCGCGCGCGTCGCCGAATACCTCATCGACGAATCGGGGCTGAACGCCGACGCCTTGAGCTACGACGGGCGCGGCGCACGCGACCCGGTGGCCCCGAATGAAACAACCGAAGGGCGCGCGCGCAATCGCCGGGTTGAGATTATTCTCTTAGATAAATAATACTCACTACACGGGCGGGTGCAGGTGGAGCGTGACATCGGGGTTTTGCTCTTGAAACGAGCGTAAGCGAAATTGGCTCTCAAAGAGTAAAACCGGGTTGCCTTTTTCGTCGGTGACGATTTTGTCGAAGCGCCCGGCTTTCGCCGCGTCTTTCGCGTCGATCCAACGCGAACATTCGAACGCGAGCGGCTCTAAGCGAATCGGCGCGCCGTATTCGTCCTCGATGCGGTATTTGAAGACATCAAACTGCAATTGCCCGATAACGCCGATGAGCGGAGTTTGTTCGCTCAAGTTAAAGAGTTGCACCACCCCTTCATCCGCCAGTTCGCTAATTCCTTTGCGAAATTGTTTTGTTTTGCCGGTATCGGTAAGCACGATGCGCGCGTAGACGTCGGGTGCAAAGCGCGGCAGCGGATGAAACTCTGGTGGTTTTTCGTTGCCTGTGCGTTCAAATAACACGTCGCCCAATCTATAGAGCCCCGGACTGATGATGCCGATAATGTCGCCCGCATACGCGGTGTCGATTGTCGTGCGCTCTTGCCCGAAAAACGCGACGGGGTTTGCGAGCTTCACGTCTTTTTCGAGGCGTGGCACCGCGACCGACATGCCGCGCTCGAACTTGCCGCTCGTGATACGCAAGAACGCCACGCGGTCGCGATGCAGCTTATTCATATTCGCCTGCATTTTGAATACAAACCCCGTGAAACGCGGCTCGGTCGGTTCGAGCACCGCGCCATCGTCGAGCAAAATCGGTCGCGGTGCGGGTGCGAGTTCTTTGAGATGCGAGAGCAGATGCTCGACGCCAAAGTTGGTGACGGCGCTGCCAAAAAGCACGGGCGTCATTTCACCTTGCAAAAATTTTTCTTTGTCGAATTGCGGCAGCGCCTCGCCCGCGATCGCCACGTCTTCGCAAAATTTTGCGTGCGCGTCGTCGCCCATGAGTTCGCGCACCTGCGCGTCGTCGATTCCCGTTACCGCTTCGGGTGCTTTATGCGCACCGCCCACGGTACGCTCAAAACGATGCAATATTTTTCCGTAGAGATCGAAGTAGCCTTTGAAATCTTTTCCCGACCCCATCGGCCAAACAAGTGGCACGGCGGAGATTCCCAAGACCTTCTCGACGTTATCGAGTAACTCGAAAGCTTCGAGTGCGGGCATGTCCATTTTATTGATAAAAGTAATTATCGGCAAATTGCGTTCGCGGCAAATTTTGAAAAGCTTAATCGTTTGCGGTTCGACGCCGCGTGATGCGTCAAGCAACATGATCGCCGCATCGACCGCCATGAGTGTGCGATACGTATCTTCGCTAAAGTCTTGGTGGCCGGGTGTGTCTAAAAGATTCATCACCATGCCGTCGTAATCGAATTGCAATGCGGCGGTTGAAACCGAGATACCGCGTTCTTGTTCGAGAGCCATGAAGTCAGACTTGGTCGACTTGCGATCTTTACGCGCGCGCACGTGCCCCGCAAGATGGATTGCCCCCCCGTAGAGCAAGAGCTTTTCGGTAAGCGTGGTTTTACCCGCATCGGGATGCGCAATAATGGCGAACGCGCGGCGGCGCGCGATCTCTCTTTCGAGCTCGGTCACATAGCCGTATCGTAGCTTTGAAACAGGGGGTAAATGTAATGGCACATTGCGCTTTACGCCCTGATTTACTTCAGGGCGATGCCGCATGCGCGAAATCGTGAAGCTCGAATCGACAGCCGGTACAGGCTACTTCTATACTACAACCCGCAATAAAAAGGCGCAAGGTGGCAAGCTCGAGGTCATGAAATACGACCCGAAAGCGCGCAAGCACGTCAAATTCGTCGAAAAGAAAGCTTCTAAATAAATTTCGGCCAGCGGCCGAAATTTACTCTTTTCCTACAGATAAAATCGTTAGCTCAACGCGCCGGTTCTTTTTCTTACCGGCGGCGCTATCGTTCGCTGCAACCGGCCGCGATTCGCCATACCCCACGGCTTTGATATTGGCGCGTGGTAAACCTTGGTCGATCAGATAATCCATCACCGCCCGCGCGCGATTTTTTGAGAGCTCCATATTGCGGCGCGCATCGCCGGTGTTGTCGGTATGCCCGCCAATTTCAATCTTGAGACCCGGATTATTCTTCAAGATTTTCGTCAGGCGATTGAGTTCTGCGTACGATTCTTTGGAAAGCTGGTAAGAGCCCTTCTTAAAGAAGAGATTGTTAATCGGCATTTTGGCGCCTTTCTTCATTTGCGTCATGGTCAGCGCCACCGGCGCATCTTTGGTTAATCCCTCTTTGAGATTGATCGTCGCACTCTGCGGCAGATAGCCCCCCGATTCGGCGTGGATGCCATAAACTTCGCCCAATGGCAAATTCATTTTGAACTCCCCCTCTTCGTTGGTTTCGGTACGCGCCAAGAGTGCCCCGTCGCTCAGCCGTTCGAAGACCACGCGCGATTGCACGGGCTCGCCGTCTTTGTTCAAAACTTTGCCGTAGACAATCGCCGATTTTTCGGGTCGCAGCTCTTCGGGGAGCGAGATGCGGAACAAGTCTTTACCCTTGCCGGGAGTATCCGATGCGAAAATCGCGTAGTCGCCGGTCGGAGCGATCACGTAATTGATGTCGTTACCCGTCGTATTGATTTGCGGCCCGAGGTTGACCGGATCGGTCCAATGCGTCCAGGTATTATCGAGCCGGCGTGACATATACATATCGAACTGGCCAAGACCGCCGGGGCGATTGCTCGCGAAATACATCGTCTTGTTGTCGGCGGCGAGAAAGGGCGTTACTTCCATAAAGGCCGAGTTAATTTCGTTACCCAAATTTTTCGGCTCAGACCACGAATCGTCGGGCTGCAAGAAGCTGACGTAGAGATCCATCTTGCCGACGGTATCTTTACGCTGCACGTTCAAGATGAGCGTGCGCTCGTCGGACGAGAGCGAATAATTGACTAAACTCGCTTCGTTATAAAAATTGACGATGCGCAACGGCTCGGGGAACGACCATTTACCGTTCTTAAAGCGCGTCTTTGAAACTCCGGGCGACACGCTGCCGTTTTTTTCATAAATATTGCCGATATAGAGCGTCTTGCCGTCGGCGGATGTACCCACGGGAAAATCGTAAGTGCGCGAATTAAAAGGGGCGTCGATATGGAGCGCACGGCCCCACGTGCCGTCGCTATTTTTTTGCGACATCCAAATATCTTGATCGTCTCTAAGTGCGCTCGCACCGTCGACGATTGTACGCACGCCCACATTATCGGGATGTCCCTCGCGGCAAAAAAATAGCGTGTTGCCGTCGGGCGCTAAGACCGGTGCGAGTTCGTCGTAACGCGAATTGACACCGTCGCCGAGCGAAGTAATCTTCGGTTCTGCCCACAGCGTAAACGGCAATAGCACGAGAAACAGGTATAAGAAATTCAAAC
>JAFEGD010000209.1 GCA_018240245.1 Spirochaetota bacterium
CGTTGAAATTTTTTCAATTTTTACGCGCTAATGGTTGGCCTTGGCCGTCTCTAAATGAGCCGGTAATAATCATGACGAGATCGACGAGCGACCAAATACCGCAGCCGCCCAATGTCAAAAGTTGTCCAATGCCAATTCCGGCGTATACCACTATTTAACACGTCAACTTTATTCGATTGAAGTTTACTTGGTTTGACTAGGCGGGAACTGCGAAGCAAAACAAACATGGCAACTTTTTTCAGTGCACGTCGCGCGTTTCGGCAGAAAATTTGCCAAAATCAAGCCGTCTTCGGCGTTTCGCGTAGCAAATCGTCTGCGATTTGCGGGCTGATTTTGGCAAATTAGCGCGGCGTGCTCTGAAAAAAGTTGCCGTCAGCGAGTTCCCGCATAGTCACTGGTGGCCGGGTGCGAACTCGCTGCAATAGTCGTTCAAGCCGTTAACAGCGTTCTTAATTTTTTTACTGCCCGATTTTCCGAATCGAACGCTTCGGCTTTCTTGAGTAGGCTTTCGGCCTTTTCGCGCTTATCGAGACGACGATAAATGTCGGCTAAATTAACGATGCCGTGAAAACTCATTGGTTCGCGCAAAATGAGCCGTTCGCCGTAGTCGGCCGCGCGTTTCATGACACTCTTATCGGCGCCCGCGCAATATTTGAGCGAGCGCGATGCGAGATAGATCATGCCCAAGTCGGACGGGTCGTAGTTGCAGTACTCTTCGCCCAATGCCGCCGCCCGAGAAAAATTCTTGAGCCGCGAGTTCAAGAGCGCGAGTTCGTACACAACCTTCGGGTCGTGCGGGTTCTCTGCGTAGAGACTATCGAGTTCTTCGACCGCGGCGGCATAGTCTTTACTCTGCGCTTGGCGACGAATTGTCGCAAGATCGGCGCGCGTCACGCTGTCGTGACCCGCGCCGTCGTAGACGATCTTCACGAGCGATAAATCGTCGGTAATGTCGCCTGTCTTACGTAATTCGTCGAAAATGTGTTGTAGATCGCCGCTTGCTCTCTCGATGACGCGCAGAAACATCGTCTCGTCGCTGTTGATGAGCGCATTGCCGTTATCGTCGTGGCCTAACGCAATATCGTCGCGACCGTCCGAGCCGACAAAAAGTTGATCGCCTTTATGTAAGCGAAATGTCTTCACGCGAAACAGCTCTGCGTTTTCGGGCATACCGAGCTTTCTGAGCGTCAACTCTTCTTCGATGAAAGACGCTTCGCCATCGCGTAGCAGTACGATCCACGGGTGTTCGGCGTTGATGTAATATAAGAAGCCGCTTTCTTCTTCGATAAGACCGATCACCGCCGAAACGAGCATGCGCCCGTCGAACGATGTCATGACGTGGTGTAGTTCTTCGTAGCAATCGTGCAACCACTGTTCGGGAAACATGAAGCGACTCATCTCGTCGTTCTGCGTTCTGTGTAAAAACGATTTGAAGACGGTACCTAAGACCAGCGCGCCGCCGGCACCTTGAATCGATTTACCCATCGCATCGCCGTTCATGAACGCGGCGTAGCGTTTGTTACGCAACACGACGGTGTTTGCCGAACTAATATCGCCGCCGATCTCGGAGTGCCATTTTTTAAATTGGAATTTCTTTTTTTGCTCGGTAAAAAATTCGATGCGCACGCGCGACGGTTCGAGTTCGTTGAGAGCCAACGGGTGCAAAAGCTGTGCGGTGAGATAGTAATCGCCGTCTTGCTGCGTTTTGAGTTCGTTGATGCGCTTGATTTGCGCTTCGATCTCGACATTCTTCAATTCGATTTTTTTTGTTTTCATGAATGAGTCGAAGCGAATTCGGTCGAGCATGAACGAAAAAGCGATCGCGATAATATAAGAGATGAGTAAGTTATTCATCGAATACGCCGTCGCGGGCGTTGTTAAGTTGGGCTTGTAGATAACGACAGAAGCAAGAAACAATATTATCGAGAGCGACTGCATCGACATAAACAGCCTGAACGTTACGGGCGCCGCAATCGGAATCATGACGACAATCTGTAACCCGGAAACATAGTTGGGGTCGTCTGCAATCCGCCCGGTGAACCACGAAGTCGCGACTAAAATATAACTCATCAGAATTTTAAGACTTGCCGCTCGAAATTTCGTGAGACTCGGAATAAAAGACAAGAGCAGAATGAGCGCGGCAATCGCGGGTAGACCCAAACGAAAATAGATGAGTTCGTGAAATTCGGGATGCAACCTTTTGTCTGTATTGAACGCAAAATCGAGCCACGCAAAGAGCGAGATGACGGCGGCGACGCGCACCCAGCTCTGTAATTGGCGATTCATGTCGCCGATAAATTCGCTACGGTATTGCAGACGATCAGGATTTTTGCGAAAAAAATTACCGAGCTTGCTCATGGGACTTTTTACCTAAGCGGCAGAGAAAGTCAATGCAAAGAAGAAGTGACATTGCTGTCATAGTAATCGATAGCCGATCGCGGGTTCGTTGACGAGCAGCGTTGGGCGCTCGGGGTGCGCGCCCTGCCGACCTATGACTAAAATCTATTTGACGCGCCGCTAATCCAACCTTTCTGTCGTCTCATGGCAACCGCCGCAATAGAATCTCCGCCCGCCCGCAAAAACCACCACGGTCTGCGCGTCACGCGCGAAGAATATCTCGATCTCATCGACGACGGCAATAAATACGACATGATCGACGGAGTTTTGTATATGACCCCCAGCCCTTTTTTTGAGCATAACTTGCGTGGTAACGAGTTCAATTTTGTCTTGAAGGCATGGCTCAAAGGTCGGCCCATGGGCGAAGTCGTGATGGAAACCGATGTTCTGTTGCCCGACGGCGGCGACGTACTACGGCCCGATATTTCGTTTATCCTCAATGAAAACATGGGTATCGTGAAAGGACACATCCACGGCGTGCCCGATCTGGTCTGCGAAGTGTTATCCGAATCGACCCGCCGCCGCGATCTCGGCGTCAAGGCCGAGCGCTATCGTAAAAATGGCGTCAAAGAATACTTTATTATCGACCCCGACGAGAAATCTATCCACCTGTGGATAAACCGCGGCGATGCGTGGGCGAAAAGCGAAGGGGAGACTCTAAAGAGCGAACTCTTACCGGGTTTTGTTCTCGAAAAAAAACAAATCTTCGGTTGACCTGAGCACGACGTGGATATATCCGTGAGCGACGAAAAAGAATCCGTCAAGAAAATCAAGCTTGCCTCGCAAGAGGCGCTGCGATTTGTAGGCGCCATCGCCGATCAATTTCTGGAAGAAGTACTTGACCACCCCGAGGCACTGGTTACCGACCTATCTACGCTTCATGATTTTTGCGACTACGATGCCGAAAAAGCGATAGGCCCCGGCAAGAAATCGGGCACATTTCGATTTCGCATACGGCGGCGCCTGAGCACGAATGCCGATTGGGAAGAAATTGAAATCGAAACGGAGGCGAAATTTTTTCGCAAGGACATCATTGAAAGAACGCGAACTGTTTTTGGTGTCGATATTACGTCGGTTTTCGATCTGCGCTTGCCCGAAATTTTCCGCTTTATCGCAGCGCATAAACCATCAATTTGATGCAAAGCTTAATGCCTTCGCCCCTGCACGATTATATCGCTGCACTCGACACACTCTACCGCGAAGGTAAGGCGACCGAGCACAGTTACCGCCCTGCGCTAAAAAAGTTAATCGAAGCACTCGACAACACGGTTGCGGCGACCAACGAACCCAAGCGCGAAAAGTGCGGGTCGCCCGACTACATCGTCACGCGCAAACAGATACCGGTGGGTTACATCGAGGCCAAAGATGTCGGTATTGATCTAAACAAGGTTGAAAAAGGTTCAGACAGGGACGATCAGCTCGAGCGCTATTTGGATCAGCTAGAAAACCTGATTCTCACCGATTATTTGGAGTTTCGTTTCTTTCGCTACGGCAAGAAAGTACACACGGTTGTTTTGGCCAGCGTGGAAAAGGGCAACGTTATGCTCAAGGGCGACGGGTCTGAAGTTGAGCAGGCAATCCGTGAATTTCTGGCATTTAGGGGCCAGACGATTAAGAGCGCAGAACAGCTCGCGAAAATGATGGCGCACAAGGCGCAGCTGATGCGCAATGTGATCTACCGCGCGCTGGTGAGCGAAGACAAAACCGAGAAGAGTCCGCTGCGTGAGCAGCTTGAGGCGTTTCAGAAAATTCTCATTCATGATATGGACGAAAAGCAGTTCGCCGACATGTATTCGCAAACGATTGCCTATGGTCTGTTTGCCGCACGCCTGCACGATGACACGCTCGAAGATTTCTCGCGGCAAGAGGCGCGCGATCTCGTGCCGAAATCGAACCCTTTTCTGCGCACGCTGTTCGATCATATTTTGGGAGCGAATGTCGACGAGCGCATCATCTGGATCGTCGACGCGCTGATCGACGTGTTTCGCGCCTGCGACATTCGTGCGCTGATTGATAGCTTTGGGAAGACAAAGAATGCCGTTCACACAGACCCGATGATTCATTTCTATGAAACTTTTCTCTCCGAGTATGACCCCAACTTACGAAAATCGCGGGGGGTATATTACACACCCGAACCGGTGGTCGACTTCATCGTGCGCGCGGTGGATGACATTCTCATATCAGAATTCGACCTGCCGCAGGGTTTGGCCGACACCTCGAAGGTGACAGTCGAAGTGCCGGTGCAGGGTAGCAAAGGCACACAGAAAAAATCGGTGCACCGCGTGCAGATTCTCGACCCTGCGACGGGTACCGGCACATTTCTTGCGCGCATCGTGGAGCAGATACACAGCAAATTTAAGGGTCAAGAAGGCATCTGGTCAAGCTACGTCGAAGAGCACCTGAAACCCAGGGTAAACGGTTTCGAAATTCTGATGGCACCGTACGCGATGTGCCACCTCAAGCTCGACATTTTGCTGCAGAAGACGGGCTATAAACCCACCGGCAAAAACGGCCGCTTTCACGTCTACCTCACCAACGCGCTCGAAGAGGCGCACCCTGACACGGGGACGCTGTGGATTTCAGAACTATCGAAAGAAGCCTCTGCCGCGAACGAGGTCAAACGTGACACGCCGGTGATGGTCGTGCTGGGGAACCCGCCGTATAGTGGGCACTCGTCGAATAAGGGCGAGTGGATTCAAAAACTGCTCGAAGACTATAAGCAGGAACCAGGTGGCGGAAAGCTTCAAGAGAGAAACCCAAAATGGCTGAATGATGATTACGTGAAGTTTATTCGGTACGGCGAGCACTTTGTGGAGAAGAACGGCGCAGGCATATTGGCATTCATTAATAACCACAGTTTCTTGGATAATCCTACTTTTCGCGGAATGCGTTGGCAGCTACTGAATACATTCGATAAAATTTTAGTACTTGATTTGCATGGAAACGCGAAAAAGAAAGAAACCGCACCTGATGGTTCGGCCGATGAGAATGTTTTTGATATCCAACAAGGTGTTTCTATAAACCTGTTTGTGAAGACAGGTAAAAATAGAAAAGGACATCTCGGGAAAATATCCCAAGTGGATCTCTTTGGTGATCGGGAAGCAAAGTATGAGAAATTAAGTAGAAAGAACATAAAAAGTATAGGTTTCAAAAATATAGAATCGATCGCGCCAAATTATTTCTTCATAGTCAAAGATAACCATAGTCGGAATTTTTTTGAGGATGGTATTGCCGCGAGCGACTTATTCAATTTAAACTCAATGGGTATTGCAACAGCTCGCGATGAGCTAACTATAAAAATGCAAAAATCGGAAATCGCAGACATCATTAAAAAGTTTCCTTACTTGCCACCAGAAGACGCAAGAAGGGAGTACAATCTTGCAAAAGATGCTGAGGACTGGAAAATAGCTTTAGCGCAACAAGATTTGATTGATTCTGGTGTCGTACAAACCAATATCTTGTCAGTATCATATCGCCCGTTCGATGTAAGATGGACCTATTTCACAGGGCGGTCAAAAGGATTTCATTGTAGGCCGCGTGGTGAGGTAATGCGCAATTTTATTCATGCTCGAAATATCGGGTTATGTCTCGTAAAGGTAAGTCGAGCTGTTGAAGTGCATAATTTCTTTTTGACCCAGCATATAACCGATAAAAGCATTACTTCTTCATTAGATAATGCCAATATTTTCCCCCTCTACCTCTACCCCGCGCCCAAAGCCGACGATATGTTCGACCCTCACCCCCCAGACCCCTCTATAGGGGTGGCCGAAGGCCGGGGTGAGGGCGCCACACCCAATCTCAACATGGAAATCGTCAGCCAGCTCGCTGAAAAGATCAAACTCACCTTCGAAGACGACGGCGCTTCGGCTGCGCTCAGCGATCGTCGCAAGCGACCCACCAAGACCTTCGCACCGATCGACTTGCTCGACTACATCTACGGTGTACTGCACTCACCCAACTACCGCGAGAAATACAAAGAATTTCTCAAGATCGACTTTCCGCGTGTGCCATACCCCGAAAGTGCGAAAGAGTTTTGGGCCTTCGCCCAGTTCGGTGGCGAGCTGCGCACGCTGCACCTCATGGAATCGCCGAAGCTCGCGAAGCCCATCACGAAGTTTAGTATCAGCGGCTCGAACGAGGTAGAGAAGATTTCGTTTGAACCGACGACAAAAGGGCGCGGCAAAGTCTTCATCAACAAAGACCAGTACTTCGACGGCGTACCCGAAGTCGCTTGGTCGTTCTATATCGGCGGTTATCAACCCGCGCAGAAGTGGCTCAAAGACCGCAAAGGGCGCACACTGACGAGCGACGATGCCATGCATTACCAGAAGATCATTGTTGCGCTGACCGAAACAGCGCGCGTGATGGGCGAGATTGAGAAGGTGAAGAGGTTTTAAGAAATCATACGGTCACGGCGCACGGCTCGCCCCTCCCTGCCGGTGCCTGTCGCTGGCAAAGAGTGACCTCGTGTCAGCCAGCGACTTCTGGGCGTCCGTGCCCTAAAATCTCCCTTGGCTTCGAGCCGATCTGTGGGCCGATCATGCCGCGCGCTTCAAAAGCTTCGATGAGTCGCGCCGCTTTGTTGTAGCCGATGCGCAGCCGCCGCTGCAGATAGCTCGCCGACGCCTTTTGGCTTTCGAGAATAATTTGCCACGACTCGTCGAAGAGTTCTTCGTCGCCCGCTTCGATCTCGCCGAGCTTGCCTTTCGGGTCTTCGAGCGTGATATAAACGGGCTTCGCAAGTTTTTTTGCGTAGTTCACAATATCTTCGACTTCGTTATCTTCGATGAGCGGCACCTGTGCGCGAATGAGTTGCGCTTTCGAGGGATGTCGAAAGAGCATGTCGCCTTGGCCCAACAGTTGCTCGGCGCCGTTGCCGTCTAAGATTGTGCGTGAGTCGGTTTTCTGCGCAACCTGTAGCGCGATACGCGCGGGGCAGTTTGCTTTAATCAGCGCGGTGATGACGTCGACCGACGGGCGCTGCGTCGCGAGAATGAGGTGAATACCCACGGCGCGCGCTTTTTGCGAAAGACGAATAATCGAGTTCTCGACTTCTTTGCCCGCAACCATCATGAGATCGCCCAATTCGTCGATCAACACGACGATATAAGGCATAATCGGCAATTCGGATTTATTTTTCTGCGCGCGAATTTTTTCGTTATACGATCTGATATCGCGCGCGCCCATCTCGGCTAAATCTTCGTAGCGGCGTTCCATTTCTTCGACCGCCCAACCTAACGCCAAAATCGCTTTGTTGGGTTCGGTAATCACCGGGTGGAGCAAATGCGGTATGTCGTTATACCCCGAAAGCTCGACGAGTTTCGGGTCGACCAAAAGAAAGCGTACCTCTTCGGGCGACTTATGTAGAATAAGACTCGAGATAAACGAATTGACGGCGACCGATTTTCCCGAACCCGTCGCTCCCGCGATCAAGAGGTGTGGCATGCGCGTTAAATCTTCGAGTAGCAGATTACCCGCTATGTCGCGCCCCAAAGGTAGCGGCAACTCGCCGCCAAAATCGCGGTAGCCGGCGTCGTTCAAAATATCGCCGAGCAAAACCTTGATGCGTTGTTTGTTCGGTATCTCGATGCCGACGGTCGACCGCCCCGGAATCGGCGCTTCGATGCGCACGCGCAGCGCTTCTAACGCCATCGCGAGTTCGTCGGTGAGAGCGAGAATGCGATTGACTTTAATGCCCGCAGCCATCTTGAGCTCGTAGCGCGTGATGATCGGCCCGCGCTGGATACCGACGACGTGGCCTTCGATCGAAAATTGATCGAGCGTCTCTTCGAGTTTTTCGATTACGTGCTGCGCTTCGGCGGGGTTTGCAAATTCGTGCGCGCGCTTTTGCGTCTTGAGCAACGGGAAAAGCAATTCGCGTTGCCTGTTGATTTGTAAGTACGGCGTGACCGACGCGCGCTCGCCACTCGGTATTTTTTCGTTTTTCGATTTCGCCGGTGGGGCAGAGGATGGGGTGGGCGGAGTAACTATTTTTGCGGGCTTTTCGACGACAACGATGGGGGCTGCGATAACTTCTTCTTCGCTTTCTTCAAATGCAGACTCGGTCGGCGTCGGTTCAAGATTCGGCAACGTAAAAAAAGTTTTTTTGTCTTGGGCGGGCGCATCGCTGAGTTCGTCGATGACTTCGCTTGGTGCCGACCATGCCGCTGCGGCGATTGCTCCGCCGGCGTCGTCGAATAAATTTTCGAGATCGAAAGCGTCGCCGCCGCTATAGTCGACGGTCGAATGCGAAAGCTCGTACGCGCCGTTGTGCGTATCGCGCATAGGTTTCGCATCGAGCGTATACGCATAGCGCGGTGTGCACTCTTCGTTAGCTTCGCCGACGGCTTCGGGGCCGCGTGCTGGTGAGGCGCTCGCAACGTCTTCGCTCGCTTGTGTCTGCGTAGTTACAGCCGGTGGATTTTCTTCTGTGGCAATGTCGGCTTCGGTAGAGACGGTTGCGTCGAGCGAGTCGAGCGGTATCAAATGGAAGGCAAAAATTTGCCCTTCGGTTTTACCTGCAACCGGTGTACGCTGTGGCGGTTCTTTGCGCAGTGTTTGCATTTTTTCGGCAAGTCGACTTTGCCACTCGCGTTCGGTGTTTTGTGTTGTTTGCGCGACCGATATTTTTTGAATCCAAGGCGGGCGTGCCTCGGGGGCGGGGTTAAGATTATTTTCTGTAGATTTTAGCCATTTAAGCACGAATACGCCGCCGTTAAAGAGATTATCGGCAGTTTTTGCGAAGAGCAAAAACTGCTTTTTATGCTACTTTACTTTGCCGCGATACATGACATCGACGCCGTCGTCGTTGAGTTTTTTCAAGAAATTTTTTGCCGTCTTACGCGATTTAAAATCGCCGATGCAGACAAAATGCCATTTACCGTTCGTCGCGATAAAACTTTTTTCGGGGTACGCTTCGAGAATTTCGTCGCGGTGGCGTTCGGCGTTCACCTTTTTTCTAAACGCTCCGACTTGTACGGTATAGCCTTTCGGGCGGCGGCCGTCGAGAAATGTTAGCTTTTCTTTTTTAGAGACCGATTTAATTTTTCCGTCGTCTTCGTCGGTAAGTTCGGCGTTATCGTCCATGGCTACGGGTTCGACAATTTCTTCATCGGCGTCTTGACTGTTTTTACTTTTAAGCTTAGCCTTCGCTGCGCAGTCGGCGTCGGTTGGGGCGCAGGCTTGTGCTTTCGACATGAAATTATTTTCACCCGCCTGCACGAGTTCTAATTGTACGCGCGTGACGCCTTTTTCGGCAAAGCCCAATTCGCGTGCGGCGGCGTAGCTCACGTCGATCACGCGCCCGTCGACGTATGGGCCGCGGTCGTTCACCTTAACCATAACTTTTTTACCGTTCTCGATATTTTTGACGAGCACGAGCGAGTTCATCGGAAAGTCGCGGTGTGCCGCCGTCATTTTGTTCATATCGAACGCCTCGCCGCTTGCGGTCGGTCGGCCTTGCAGTTCTTTACCGTACCACGAAGCGTAGCCTTCGCTCGATGCGGCAGCGATGCGATCTTCGCCGCTTGCGCCGTCTTGCAGAACGGGGTCGTCGGTTTTTACGGCCTGTGCCGGGTCGGCGACGCTAGTGCGCGCTTGCGGCGCGCGGCAGGCAACGAGTGCTAAAAGAGCGAGAATCAAAACAGAGGTTTTCATATATTGATTTTCGTACCTTTTCTATTCGAGTATAAGCAATTTTTGCCAGCATGGGGGGTGCGGGATAAATAAACTTTCATTTTCGCGCTATCTCGGAAACGAGATTTTACCAGTGTAGCCATGGCGTTCCCAAGATGCATCCTACTGGGCGTATTGGCGAGCGCACGACTTTTTGCCGACGCTTTGCCCGAGCCAGAAACTCAAAAAACGGGTTCGCTCGCGACGCGTATTGCGATTGGCTACTCGAATTCGTACTTCGACGGTACGCCTGCGCTACGACAAGACAATGCGGTGAGCTGGTCCGACGGAGTGAATTCTCTACGCGCCGGCAGCCAGATTTTGGGTGGTATGGGGTCGATGCAAGGCAAGTTTAACGCTGTGTTCAGCGGCGGCTTCGATCGTTATTTATTATCGTGGCTCGAAGTATTTACTTTTACCAATTACGAAACGAACGTCATCAGCAGTATGCAAGAAAAATTTCTCGTCGGTGGCGGCGGTAAAGTTGTACTCACAAAATCCGAACGATTTCTTTTCGATTTTTCGCTTGCGCCGACGTTCGCGCAGACACAATATACGAATTTGTCGCTCACCAATACGGCGAGTTTGTCGCTACGCACGCGGTTGCGGGTGCGCCTTTTTGCAGGATTAAATTTTTCGGTGCCATATTTTGTCGTCTTTAACGCCAATAACGCCGACGATCAATGGCATTCGCTCGAACCGTCGCTAAGCTATGCGCTATCAGAAAATTTCGATTTGAGCGGCGGCTATCGTTATCGTTATAATTTGCTCAATCAAACGGTTGCGGGCACGATCTATATAATCGTTGCCGCTAAACTTAAAAATTAATGCGCTCGTAATAAAATTTCCGCAGCTTTCTTCGCCGGTTCGAACGCGGTGAGTCGTTTCACAATCTGGCGGAGCTCCCCCTGTTGCGTATTGCGGTAATTTTTATCGAAAATAAGTTTTTCAAGTTCGACCGCAATGTTGAACGCCGTGAGACGATGCTGTAAAAATTCTTGCGCGATAAATTTGCCCGCCAGCACGTTGACCATGCCGATATACGGAATGCGAACAACGCCCTTAAAAATACCGTACGACATCCACGACGAGCGGTAGAGAATGAGATGCGGCACGTTAAAGAGCGCGCATTCGAGCGTCACCGTACCCGAACATGCAATCGCCGCCGTCGCAACGTCGAGCACATACGGCGCGCCGAATTCGGTGAGGTACGTATTCGGCGGTAAATCGTAGCGCGACAGTAAATCGTGAATGCGCGCATTGGCAGCGGGGATCACAAACGTAAAATCGGGGTGTTTTTTATGAAAGAGTCGAATTCCCTCGAGAATGCGGCGCATGTGGTGTTGCAGTTCGGCGGGCCGCGAACCGGGCATCACGGCGATAATCGGCGTTTTGCTTTTGAAGATAGCGCGCAATTTTGCGTCGCGCTTCAGCGGGTTGCCGTTTGCGGCAATTTTTTTTTGCAGCGCGGTCGTTTCGCTCGTGAGTGGGTGGCCGATATAATGCGCTTCAACGCCGATTTTATCGTAAATCGCCGGCTCGAAATCGTAGAGGCACAACACGCGCGCGAAGCGATCGCGAATTTTGAACACGCGCTTATATTTCCACGCCCAGACGGTGGGCGAGACAATCATCGTGCAAGCGATACCTTTTGCTTTGAGCTTCTTCGCGAGAATGATGTTGAAACCGGGAAAGTCGATGAGCCACGCTTCGCGCGTGCCGTTCGCGACCGCTTGCGCAACAATTTTGTCGATAATTTTCGTCAGGCGGCGATAGTTTACCGCCGCTTCCCAAAAACCGATCGTCGCAAGCTTTTCGGCGGGATAAAAAATTTCGACGCCCGCCGCCGCCATGCGCTGCCCGCCGCAACCCCAAAGCCATGGATGGCGAGGGGCCGCTTTAGCCACGGATGGCGGCTGCGGCCAAAGCCACGGAGGGCGAGGGGCCGCTTTAGCCACGGATGGCGGCTGCGGCCAAAGAGTGCGGTTACGCTTGAGAATTTCTCGGACAATCGCGCCACCTAAAATATCGCCCGATTCTTCTCCGGCAACAATTAGTGTAGGCATAGGTACAGCCGCAGCTTTGCTGCGGCTGTACCTATGCCGATTCTTCGATTTCGTATTCGCTGAAGAGCGTTTTTTGGTTTGAGTAGTTCGCATCGCCTTCTTCTAAGTTTACCGGATATTTGCCGTCAAAGCACGCGGTGCAATAGCCGGCATCTTTATTGCCCCCCTCGGTTTCAGCCGCTGCGCGTTGCATGCCGTCGAGCGAAAGATAGGCGAGAGAATCGACGCGCAAATATTTCACAATTTCGTCGATGCTGTGCGTTGCCGCAATCAGTTCTGAGTGATTGGGTATATCGATACCGTAATAGCAGGGGTGGCGCGTGGGTGCGCTCGCGATGCGCACATGGATTTCTTTTGCGCCAGCGCCGCGCAACATCTTGACAATCTTGCGCGTTGTCGTACCGCGCATGATGCTGTCGTCGATAACGACGACGCGCTGGTCTTTGACGACAGAAGCGATTGCATTATATTTTATTTTCGCGCCGAAATCGCGAATTTTTTGATCGGGCTCGATGAATGTGCGCCCCACGTAGTGCGAGCGAATTAGCCCCATGTGGTAGGGTATGCCGCTTTTACGCGAGTAGCCGAGCGCGGCGACCGACGAAGAATCGGGCACCGGCATCACGACGTCGGCAATAACCGGCGCTTCTTCGGCGAGAATTTCGCCCATACGCATGCGTGTGTTATAGACCGACTTGCCGAAGACGAACGAATCGGGGCGCGAAAAGTAAACGTATTCGAAAATGCATAAATTTTGCGACGACTTACCGAACGGAAACTGCGATGTAATACCTTGCGGAGAAATACTAACCATTTCACCCGGTTCTACGTCGCGGACGTACTCGGCGTCGATGATGTCCAGTGCGCAAGTCTCCGATGCAAAAATAAATCCATCGTCTTTTTTGCCCATGACTAACGGTCGAAACCCGTTGGGGTCGCGCAGCGCATAGAGAGTGTCGCCGGTCAAGACGACGAGCGAATAGGCGCCGCGAATTTGGCGCATCGCTTCGACAAGAGCGTCGGTAAAGTTCGCGGCACGCGAGCGCGCGACCAAATGGCTGATAACTTCTGTGTCGATGGTTGTTTGAAAGATCGAGCCTTGCTCTTCGAGGCTCTTACGAATCGTCGCGGCGTTCGTTAGATTGCCGTTGTGCGCGAGCGCCATTGTGCCCAAACGCGAATCAAAACGAATCGGCTGTGCGTTGCGTAAAAAGCTCGCTCCGGTCGTCGAATAACGGTTATGTGCGATTGCGTGGCGACCGACTAACTGTTTGATCTTTTGTGGCGTGAAGACATCCGCCACTTTGCCCATGCCCGCATAGCGAAACAGGCGCTCGCCGTCGGATGAGACGATACCCGAACTTTCTTGGCCGCGGTGTTGCAAAGCGTATGCGGCGAGGTAGGTGTGGTTTGCGGCCTCTTCGACATTATAGATGCCGACGATGCCGCACTCTTCTTTGGGGTAGGATTGTTTGTCGGAGTAACCGACTTTATTCGCGTTCGAGCAACTCACGCTAAAGGTAATATACTGTCTCTGAGTCATGTCGCAAAGAAAAAAGAGCATCAGTCGTCACGGGTGCGAAAACTCGCGCCAGCGAGATTTCGCACCCGTGACTATTTCAGCGGTCTCAAAAATCC
>JAFEGD010000020.1 GCA_018240245.1 Spirochaetota bacterium
CGATAAACCTAATTGCAACACGAGTGTCGCGTTTTGCAAATTATGCACTCCCGCGAGCCCTACGGGAAAATTTTTGCCTTGGTATTCGAGTGCGTGCTTGCCGGTGTGCAATTGAATTTCTGCACGCAGTGCTTTTTCGTGTGCGTGCATTCGCTGCGCTATCTCTACGCTGCATTCGGTAGAACACAAGAGCGAACCGCCACGATCAAGCGCGCCCGCAGCAAATGCGGCAAAGTCGTTCGTAAGGCTCGCAAGGCTTTCGTGAATGTCGGTGTGGTCGAGATCGATATTCGTCACCATCGCGATCTGAGCTTCAATCGCTAAAAAGCTGCGATCCGATTCGTCGGCTTCGATCACGAGTATCGGTTTGCCCGCGAGCACTCCCTTCCCTTCGCGGTAGTTAGAGTTCCATTCGGGCACAGTGCCGCCGATGAGCGCGGTCGGGTCGAGCTGTGCGCGCGTCAAAAGGTCGGCGACCCACGCGCTCGTCGTCGTTTTGCCGTGGCAGCCCGCAATCGCAATCGTAAAATATTCGCGCGTGATAAGACTCAAGAGCGCGTGGCGCGACTCGGAGCGCAAACCGCGTTCGACGGCAAATTGGCGTTCGGCATCTTCGGCTTTAACCGCGCTTGAGTAAAAATTTTCAGCAGCGGGGTGAATCCGCATGGGGGCAGACCCAACCCACGTTTCGATACCGACGTCGTTCAGTTTCTGCAAATACGCCGAATCGTTTTGATCGGACGCCGTGACTTGAACGCCCATGCGCGCGAGTAACAACGCGAGCCCGCTCATGCCGACGCCACCCGCACCGATAATGTGCGCGCGCGCGGGCAAAGTACGCTGTCTGTCGATTAGTGCCACGGTTCGAGTATGCAGCCGTAACGGTCGCCGGTGTAGCGCGCAGTCGTCGTGACGAAAAGGCCTTTGACGGTTACAGTGCGCTTTTCTTGGTCGAGCGCAAAGCTTTGAATCGGCACCCACTGCCGTGCAAAGTTGTGGCACTCATCGACCGTGCCTTCGGTCACGAAAAAGCACGAGCAAAACTCTTTGCTATAGAACGCCGAAATAATACTCGGAAAAGCGGCGGTGTGTTTGAAATTTACCGCTAAGTAAATGCCCGCTAGTACAAGGGTGAATCCCACTACCGCAAAAAAGCGCTTCATAATTTTTTTTATCATGCGTGCCTCAAGACGCCTTCTCTAAAATGTTTTTCAAGAGTCCCAAAAATCGATTTTTGTTGAAGCTGCCGTCGCGGTCGTCAGCGAGGCGCACCGCAACCAAATCGAGCGACGGGATTACAAACAGCGACTGCCCCCAATGCCCGAGCGCGGCGAACGTGTCTGCGGGCGCGTCGGGCCACGGTCGCTCTTGCGCGCGTTCGGGAATACCGAGGTTGACATACCACTGCGCGCCGGGGTTGTCTTTGAAATCTTCTTCGCTAAGTTCGGTCGTGTAGTACGCGGGCGCCATCGTCGTCGTGTAGCGCACCCATTTTTCGGGCAACAGACGCTGGTATTGCCACACGCCGTCGTGTAAATAAAGATAGCCGAAGCGCGCCAAATCGCGCGCGGTAGTGTACAGATAAGAAGACCCGATAGGAGTTCCCGCTGCGTCGCGCTCAAACGTCGTGAAGCGAATACCGATCGTGCGAAAGAGACGGTGAAAAATTAGTTCTTCAAAACGACTATCCGTCGCAACGGGCACAGCGCCTAAAGCAGGTACGGTCGTATATTGCCCGCGCACGAGAGCGGTTAAGATATTCGTCGTGCCGCTCGAATAATACCAATGCGTTCCCGGTGGGTACGCCACATCGTGCGCCGCCGCGAACGCCGCCATGTCGCTGCGCCCGCGCGTATAGAGCATGGCGACGACCGACGACTTCAAGGGCGAGCTCTCGTAACCTTCTGACCAATCGAGCCCCGAACTCATGCGCATGAGGTGATCGATTGAAATCGCCGCTTTGCTGCCCCCCGCAAGCGGTGCGTAATATTTCGCAGCGCTGTCGTCGATTTTCAACTTGCCGTCGAGCACCGCCATGCCGACGAGCGCATTCACAAAACTTTTCGTCACCGACCACGCGAGGTGTTTGCGGTTCTTGTGAAAATCGCGCGCATAGCGTTCGAACACGATATTGCCGCCGCGCACGAGCACGAACGCATCGGTACGAATGCCCTTGCGCTCGGCCTCTTTGCCGGTCGTGGTGAAAAGATATTGTTCGAGGTTCTTGAGTTTCTCGCGGTTGATACCGGCCTTTTGCGGTTGAAGCTCGCTCCACTCGGCAGTGGGATAGACCGCTGTCTTGGCGGTGGCTTCAAAATTAGCGGGCAACGCTTCGCGCACCTGCGCGGGCACGAGCGGTTTTTTTACGCAGCATAGCGCGAGGCAAATCGGCATTACTACAAAAGCATGGCGTGGCATCTATGCCAAAATATCGATGAGAAACGCCGCTGCAATTGAATCTTACACCCTAGCTATGGGCTGAAGCCCATAGCTAGGGTGTAAGATATTTTTCTAAATCGCCAATCAACCGATCTAACGCTGGGTTTGTCGGTCTCTTTGCCTTGACTGTCTCTTCGCGTCGAGTCTGCGTCTCGATGTTAGTCTCGCGGTTCCAGTCGATGCGTTGCGAGACGCGCGCGTGAATGCGCACGCGCTGCGCATAGCGCGCTTCGATTTTTTTTTCGACAAGCTGCGCGACA
>JAFEGD010000210.1 GCA_018240245.1 Spirochaetota bacterium
CCTCATCGCCGATGGCGCGAGCGATTTGACGCCGCTCATTCGCGAATATTTGCTTGCACCGCGCGCAGAAAAGATATATAATTGAAATGTAATAACTATGCCAGCACTCGCGCAAATCTACATTCGGCAGATGCACTACGACGAGGCGCGGCAGAAGCTGTTGTCAGAGATCGAGCATAAGTTTTTCGCGGGCGAGCGCGAGGTCGAAATCGTGCATGGCATCGGTAATTATATTTTGCGCAAGATGGTAATTCAAGAACTCGAAAAGTTAGACTATGTTCAGTTACCGACAGCGTCGTTTAACCCGAACCCGGGCTCGCTCAAGGTGAAGCTGCTCGTGCCCGACGAGGGTCTGATGCAACGGTATCGGGGTTAATTACCGTCTGAGGCCGATGCCAAAGGCCGCGCTTTGGGTGTCGCCAAAGCGAGCGATTTAATAATATAATCGACTTCGATATTGATGCGTTTTTGTGCGCGCCAATCGCCGATATTGGTCTTCGTTAGCGTCTCGGGTATAATTTGTACGCGAAATTTTTGCGTGTCGATTTTTTCCATAACGGTGAGACTAATGCCGTCGAGCGTCACCGAACCCTTCGGTATAATGTAGGGCGAGTTATAATGCAGTACAATATTGTGCGCGTGCGCAGCGGTGATGCTCTCAACGATCGCGACACCCTCGACGTGGCCTTGCACCAAATGACCGCCGACGCGGTCGCCGAAGCGTAGCGCGCGTTCGAGATTCACGCGGCTGCCGACGCTGAGATCGGTGAAGTTAGTAACGGCAAGCGTTTCGGGAATAGAAAAAATAGTAAAACTTTCGGCGTCGAATTTTTCTACGGTCTGGCAGGCACCGCAAACGGCGATACTATCGCCGGTCTTGATGTCAGCTAAAATTGTTTTGCAATGGATTCGGTAGCGACGGCCATGCGGCAGAATATCGACGGCAGCGATGACTCCTACTTCTTCGACAAGCCCGGTAAACATCGAGGCTAATTACAAAAACCGCCGCGCACGACAAGTACTGTAGCTTGCCGTGTGCCTGCTATATTAGCGGGCAAAGGGACTCGAACCCTCTCTAAAAGCTTGGAAGGCTTTTGTGCTACCGTTACACCATGCCCGCGAGAAATTTAGAATGTCTGGTGAAAATGGCGCGATGTTTCGTAATCGACATCGCCGGTCGGAGCTTCGTTACCTTTCGCAAAAGCCTTGAAGAACAGAATACCAAAGATACCGACTGCACCGAAAAATGCGCCGATTTCTAAAGGACCAACGGGAAACACGTTGACTTTTGTCGCACCGTCGGCATGGCCGAGCGCCGAACCGTAAACTAGCCAAATTGTATCGAGAAAGCTCACAAAAAGCGCAAACCAAGCGACCTTGAGGATACGTTTTGAAGTTCTTTTGAGTTCGCGTGAGAGCAAAATGAAAAACGGTATAACAAAATGCAACACCCAGAGCGACAATGTAAAAGTTTTCCAAACGCCTTTGAAGCGCAATTCGAGTAAATATGTTTCTTCGGGCAGGTTCGCGTACCAAGTGAGCATGTGCATGCTGAAGCCGATGTACGCCCAAAAGATCGTCGCCATTAAAAGCCACTTGCCGAGGTCGTGCATGTGTTCTGCGTTCACGTCTTTGAGGCCGCCGTTATTTTGGATTACGACTAGAACAATGATGATTGCGCCGAAAATTCCGAACCAACCGTTCGCAAAGGTATATACGGGAAACATCGTCGTATACCAATGTGGTTGCAGCGACATGACAAAGTCGATCGACGAGACGATGAAAGAATAAGCAAAAAATAGCGTATAGATGGTAGAATATTTTATCAATTTCGCTTTGGTTGCTGCGTCTTTGGTAACATCTTGCGCCGCCGAAGTCTTACGGATTAAATAGCCGAGGAAAAACCAGGCGACGAAGTAAAATACCATACGGATTAAAAAGAACGGCATATTGAGATAGCCAGACTTGCGTTGCAGTATCTCGTCGGTCGCGACAATTTTTTTGTCTGCCCATTCATACACATGGTTCCAATGGAATGCCGCCCCTAAAGCGACGATACCAATCAGAACCGCAGCGACACCTAATGGTGCGATGAAATGCTCGGGTATACGGCGCAATACGATCGACCATTTTGCGCCCGCAAGAAACTGGATGGCGGCAAAAAGCATGCCGATAAGCGAAATCGACAAAATAAAATAACCGGTACTGAGGAGTGCGAGCCAAGCGCGTTCGGGCGCGAGAATGAAGCCAGCGGCAAACGCCACGACGCCAATCGCGGTCATGCCCCAAAGTATCTTGTAGTTTTTATCGGGTAGAACAAATTTCATATGGTTTCCTTCTAATCCTATTTCTTCTTTTGCAATTCGTTTTTAATATAAGCGGCGATATTCCAACGATCTTGCTCTTGAATCTGCGGAGCATAGCCCTGCATTGCACCTTGGCCGACGGTAGCAATATGATAGATTTTTGCCATTGGAAACGTGTCGGCGCGTTCGTTAACGAGTTTGCGAACACCGGCAAATTTTTTGGCGACAGGGCCGTCGGCATGGCCTTGTGCACCATGGCAGGGAGCACAGTAGATATGGAATCGCTCGCTGCCGCGCTTTATGTCGAAGTTTGCTGGCGCTTTGAGTTCGCGCGTCGCTTGCTCGACATCGGCGTCTTTCTTATACGGATATGCAGGCGTGCCACCGTAGGTCACAGTATTCTCTGGCTCAAGCATATCGTATTGCTTGCCGGTATATTTATCTTGCTTAGCGGTATCGCCTGCAGGCGAGTAATGCATGTCGTCGAAGAAATGATATTCGCGGCGCGTGTCCGCGCATGCGGTCGCGACGCAAAAAGCGGTCGCCGCAAGAGTGAATCCCATTAACGAATGTTGAGAAATCGCTTTCATTATTTAAGCTCCTGAATTTCAGCGGGAAGTCCGGCCAGAATGCGTTCGACGTCGCTGCGGTTTAGATTTTCGTCGCCCATCCAAATCGCAAACACGTCGGATGTTACGCCCGCTACCGGTGGTTTGCGGCTAATGCGGCCTAAGCGGCCCAAAACGATAACGCCTGTAACGGTGAATACGGTGGCGAAATAGATTGAAACTTCAAAAAGAATTGGAATATACGCAGGCCACGAGAAGTAAGGTTTTCCGCCATAGATAATCGGCCAATTCGAGAGGTCGATAAAAGCGATATACGCGAGTTCGAGAACAATCGCCATGAGACCACCGATAAGCGTAAGCACAGGAATCCACGACCGGTGGAGCCCCATCGCAGTGTCGAGTCCGTGAATCGGGCAGGGGGTAAAACAATCAAAAGTTTTTACATTAGCTTGCTTCGTTTTTTCGGCGGCTTTCAAAAGATCGCCTGCCGATTTGAAAGATGCGACAAAGCCCTTTGTCGCTTCTTCATAAGAAAAAAGTCCGCGCTTTATTTCTGCAATTGATAACATATTTCCTCTCAATTATGGTGTTCGCTTAAAGCATGATTGGCTTCGTCTGCCTTCACCTCAGACAACGCGATTGAAGGAATCGTTCTGATAAAAATCAAGAACAGCGTAAAGAAGATACCAAAACTACCGATGAGAACGGCCATATCTGCCCATGTCGGATTATAGCCGTCCCAGCTCGACGGCAGGTAGTCTCTGTGGAGCGAGATCACGATGATGACGAAACGCTCGAACCACATACCGATATTTACGACAATAGAGATAACAAAGAGAAACTTCACATTAGTACGAATTTTCTTGAACCACAAGAAGTGCGGAGAAACCACGTTACACGTAAACATGATCCAAAACGCCCAAGCGAACGGCCCGTGAATACGGTTGAGCGACGCATATTGCTCGTTATGGCTTACTGAATACGCAGCCATGACAAACTCCATTGTGTACGCAAACGAAACCATCATACCGGTAACCAAGATAATAATCGCCATGCTTTCGAGATGCTTTAGCGTCACATACTCTTTGAGCTTAAAAATTTCGCGCGTAATAATCATGAGCGTCATGACCATTGCAAATCCCGAATAAATCGCACCGGCAACGAAGTACGGCGGAAAAATCGTCACGTGCCAGCCGGGAATAATCGAAGTCGCAAAGTCCATCGAAACGATCGTATGCACCGAGAGCACCAAAGGCGTCGCGAGCGCAGAAAGTATCATGACCATTTTCTCGTAGTGGTGCCATGTTTTGGCGGAGCCCACCCAGCCCCATGCTAA
>JAFEGD010000211.1 GCA_018240245.1 Spirochaetota bacterium
AACGTATCGCGCTTATCACCGGCGGCGGTTCGGGGTTGGGCTTTGAAACGGCTAAAATTCTTGCACGCGACGAATACAAGATAATTATTGTGGGTCGCGACAAAAAGCGTTTACTCAGAGCGCAGCGACTTATAGCAGAAGAGAGTAGGGTTAAGATTGCGACGCTTGCCGCCGATGTTTCTGATAATACATTCGGTAAAAAATTAGCGGCATTATTAAGACAAGAAAAAATCGATCGCCTCGATCTTGTGATTCACGCCGCCGGAATCAATCACATCGGCACGCTTGCGGCGACTCGCTTCGATAACGCGGCACGCACGTTTTCGGCGAACACGCTTTCTGTAATAACGATTATACAGGCAACGAAGCCATATTTGCTGCGAGCAAAAAATCCGCATTTTGTTCTCGTGTCGAGCCTGATGCAATATTTCGCGCGTCCCGCGCGGAGCGTCTATGCGGCGAGTAAAGCGGCCGCCGAAATCTTGTTACGCACATGGGAAAGCGAGTTAATCGCCGAGCGGAGTAATATTAAAGTGCAGATATTTCGCCCCGCCGGTATCGATACGGATTTCCATAGCAATACGACAACCGACGGCGATGCGCCCCGCTCAAACATTTCGCGCATGAGCGCACAACGCGCGGCCAAGCACCTTGTTCGGCTAGCGGAAAGTAATTGCCGCGCATCGGCACCGGGGTTCATAAATAAAATCGCGGCATTTGTGGCGCGGCATTTTCCAAGCGCGGCGCAATACTTTGCGCGTCGGCGCTAATTGGCGCTTTTATTTTTTTCGATCAGCGCATACGCCGAATGGTTATGAATCGATTCGAAATTTTCGGCCTCGGCGATATAGTGGCTGATACGCTCGTCGTTGTTGAGGCGGTGCGCGACATCGCGCACGATGTCTTCGACAAATTTTGGATTTTCGTATGCTTTTTCGGTGACGAATTTTTCGTCGGGCCGTTTGAGTAAACCGAAAAGTTCGCACGAGGCGCTCTCTTCGGCGATGCGAATGATATCTTCGATCCACAGTGTTTGACTGCCTTCGGCAAGCTCGCCGAGCCGCGCCGTGATCGTGATATGGCTGCGTTGGTTATGCGCTCCGTATTGTGAAATTTCTTTAGAGCATGGGCAAAGACTCGTCACGGGAACGACAACTTTGATCTTAAGATCGGTGATGCCATCGACACATTTGCCGATGAAGGTCACTTCGTAATCCATGAGACTTTTGACCCGACTTACGGGGGCGGTCTTATTCACAAAATAGGTGAAGCGCATTTCGATTTCACCTTCATGCGATTCGAGGCGTTCGAGCATTTCGGGAAGCATCGCTTTGAACGACGGCACGTCGAGATGGTCTTTATGTTCGAGAATTTCGACGAAGCGCGACATGTGCGTGCCTTTGAATTGCTGCGGCAAATACACGTACATATTGAGTTCGGCGACGGTGCTTTGGGTGATGCCGGTCTTGTCGCTAATTTGTATGGGGTAGCGAATACCTTTTATGCCGACCTTATCGATGTCGATGCGGCGTGTATCGGCACTCGACTGAACATCGACAAGTTTTGCGGACATTTCAACTGCGGCCTGGGTCATGGTGATATGATAGTAAAATTTAAGAGCACAGGCAAGTTTACTAGACGCCTTGACCATAATTTCGTTTACGCTGCAACTAAAATTTATCTGCTATCTTATGCGGCTTCAGCGCTGGCGGAGTGTTTTTGTCTTCTTCACATTTGTATGCGCCGGCGAAGCTGCGGTCGTGCTGAACGACGTAATTGCAGTGATTGCCAACGTACCCATTACGACAATCGATTTAAGCCAAGAAATCGATCGCATGCAAAAACGACGCGGCTTTAAGCGCGAAAAGCGCGGCGTGCAGAGCCAAGCGCTCGACGCTTTGATTGGGCGCGCAATTATCGACGTTATCGCGCGCGAAGAGTCGGTCACCATTTCACCCGAACGCATCAAAAACGCCATCAAGAAAGAAATGGATATGCGCGGTATTCTGCGCGAAGAAGAGTTTAAGAAACTCATCAAGCGCGATACCGGAGTCGATTACGACGAATACAAAGACGAACTCACGCGCCAACTTAAGACACAGCAGGTAATGCAATTGCGCGTCTCGGTCCCGAACCCGACACCGTCGCAGGTCGAAGAATGGTACCGCCAAAACAAGCAGCGCGTCGGTAAGAAATATACTTACCGTATGATTTATATTCCCGTACACGGTAACGAATTGCAAGTGAGCGCGCAAATGAAGGCCGCGCGCGCGATGGGTGCGGCGTCGAGTGCCGGGTTTGCGAGCGCTGCGCAAAAATATTCGGCGCACCCAAGTCGCGCGCGCGGCGGGCTTATGGTCGATCAGCGGTTAGATCAGGTTGCGCAGACCGACCCAATTTTGGCCGGGGCGATTAACGGCACGCCACCGGGCACGACATCGCAAGTTTTTGTCGGCTCCAACGGCGGCTACTATTGCGTCCGTGTCGAGCATGCGCGGGCAATCGGGCTCGACGAAGTTTACGACAATGTGCGTGCGATTATCTATAGTCAGAACGAACAGCTCGAATATGCGCGTTGGCTCAAAGAACAGCGTAAGCGCGTTTCTGTCGCCGTCTATTTGAAAGAATATCAAGAATGAACGGCGTCGCGTTCTTAATTTTTACGCGCGCCGACTATGCGCCCGCGTTGCCGGGCCGCGCGGCAAAGCTTTTAGTAATTTTTTTGAAAAAATTACAAGCGTACGCCGCAAACCCGGTCTATGTTTGCGCTCAAGCAGAAAATCTGTCGGCGACGCTATTAGGATTAACCTCTGCGGCGAAACCGCTCATTGCGAAATCGGAGCTGGAAGCCGTGCGCAGCCTTTTTAACGATGTTGCCATTCAGCATGTAGCAATCTTCAACGGCATTTACCCGCTGCTCGATCGCGACGAGACGCAAAAATTATTTCAGATTCATCGCGAATACCGCGCCGACATCAGTTATGCCGAAAATTTACCGCCGGGTCTTACTCCGTATTTTGTCAGCCGCGATCTCTTAGAGTCGCTCGACATTATGGAAGCGAGGGACGAAGACGTCGTGGCCGTTGGGCTACGCGCGTTCGTCGAAAAAAATATCAACAGCTTTCACGCTGAGGTGCATTACGAAGAACCCGATCTGCGTCTTATGCGTCTCGACTTTTCGCTCGCGTCGCGGCGTTCGTTGTTAAAGACGCAGGCGTTTATTGAGAAGACGCAACATCTCGAAGCGCCGTATGCCGGCATGCACGATTTAATAAAAGCACACCCCGAGTTATTGCATACGTTTCCTTCGTATATCGAACTCGAGTTTTGTACGACCGCGTCGAATAAAAACTATTTTTCGCCGCTCTCGTACATCGAACAGCAGCCGCACACGCTCACACGCGAAAATTTTGATCGCGTGAAAGAATATCTAGCCACTGGTTTAGGCGACACGTCGGTGTGCGCCTCTGGCCTCGGCGAACCGTTGGAGCACCCGCAGGCTGTGGAGTTTGTCTCCGAGTTGCTGTCCGACGCGAACTTGCGCAACGTCTTTGTCGAAACAAACGGCGAACACCTTGATAAACTGCTGCCGCTCGCGACGCACGCGAGCGCCGACAAATTGCGCGTCATTGTGATGCTCAATTCGCTCAAGCGCTTTAGCGAGCTTGCAGGCGCGCCTGCGGCGATGCTCGAAAAAGTGAAAATGAATATGCGCGCCTTAACGCAAGCGCTCCACGCGGCGGGTAAGAAAGCCGCCGAGATCGTCTATTTACAAGTACTTAAGGTCGAAGAAAACGAAACCGAAATCGACGAACTCTATGCGCTCGCCGAAGAACTCGGCGCAACGTTTTTATTACAGAAATATAACCGTTATGCGGGGCTGATGCCCGAACGCCGCGTCTCCGATATGACCCCGCTCGAACGCTATGCATGTTGGCATTTGCGGCGCGATCTCTTCATTCGTGCGAACGGTGATGTCGCGCATTGTAAGCAGACCGTCGATCAGACGAAAAATACGGCGCGCGGTAATCTGGCAAGAAATTCACTCGCAGAGCTTTGGCTTGGGCAGCGCGCCGACTTCGTCGCAAATTTCCAAGAAAAGTATCCATCCCACTTGCCGTGCGCAACGTGCGACGAATATTTTACATTTAATTTCTGAAGGTTCTGGCGACTGCGACCATACCGCTGGCACCGAAAACGATCGCTCGCATTATTTGCCTGACTGCGGCGTTACAATAGTTTCATCGACCTGTGTCGACACAATCGAATGTTCGGCGGCAGTCTGCCATTCGATCGTCGGCCACCATTTCGCCGAAACAAGGCCGCCGTGCCTCTCCCGAGCAAAGTCGATTGGCTCGAAACTTTCCCCGGGGCGTGGCGTTATGAGCGGCACGCCCCGTTGCGCCGCTTCGCGCGCGGCGCGTTCGACGGGTTCGGTCCACGAATGCATCGCGAGCACAAAAAGTCCCCAATGAATCGGCAACATCGCGCGTCCCTGCACCCACCGGTGTGCTTTCACAGCCTGTTCGGGGCCGATGTGCCAATCGGGCCAGGCTTGGTTATACTGCCCGACCTCGATCATCGTCAGATTGAACGGCCCGTACTTATTACCGATATCTTTCATCGCGGAAAAAAGTCCCGTGTCGCCCGAGAAATAGACGCGGTTCTTTGCGCCGATTAGCGCGTAACCCGCCCAAAGTTTTTTCTTATTGTCGAACATGTAGCGCCCCGATATATGCCGTGCCGGAGTCATTGCAATCCGCAATTTTTTGCCGCCGTTCTCGAATTGTTTTTCTTGCCACCAGTCGAGTTCGACGATGCGGTTTTCGGGTACACCCCAGTACGACAGATTTGCACCGAGCCCCAATGGAACGACGAAAGTAACGCCGCGTGCGTTGAGCGCAATAATGGAGTGCATATCCATGTGATCGTAATGATCGTGCGAAATGACTACTGCGTCGATCGCGGGCATTTGCGCGATGGGTAATGGTGGCGGGTACCAGCGTTTGGGGCCGACAAAACTAAAAGGCGAAGCTCGCTCGCTGAGCGCGGGGTCGGTAAGAACGCGAAAGCCGTCGATTTCAACCAGCGTCGCCGAATGCCCGAACCAAGTGACGCGCAGACCCGAATGCGGTGCGAGATTGAAACTTTGAGGGTCGGTAGCGACAACCGGCAGCGGTGTGGCTGGGGCAGTGAACCGACTCGCCCGGAACATCGCCCCGATGACTTGGATAAAGCTATTTGTGAGCGGCTGCGGATTTTCAAAATGCCCCGCCTGCCATTCGGGAGAATGCCGCATCTTTTCGCGTCGGGCCGCGTCGCCGCGAGAACCGAACGATTTCCAACCGATAGCGATCATTGCCGCAACAGCGACGATAACCACAGCGCCTAAATACTTTAAGATGCGCTTAACGATAGTTCTTCATCTCCCGTTCGGTTTCGCGGCGTATATCTTTTTCGCGAATCGACGAACGCTTGTCGTGCGTCTTCTTGCCTTTGCCGAGGCCGATGAGCAATTTTACGTAGCGGCCTTTGAAATACATTTTGAGCGGTAAGAGCGCGTAGCCGCGCTCGTGTATTTTCCCGCGCATACGGTCGATTTCTTTTTGCTTGAGGAGCAAATTACGCGGCCTGAGCGGCTCGTGGTTCATGATATTGCCCTGCTCGTAGGGCTCGATGCGGCAGTTGATGAGTTGCACTACGTTACCGCGAATTAAGACATAGCCGTCGGAAATATTGACTTGTTTTTGGCGGAGCGATTTAACTTCGGTGCCGGTGAGCGCAATACCGGCCTCGAAATCTTCGACGATTTCGTAATTAAAGCGGGCCTTTCTGTTGACGGCAATTTCCACCGATGGTAGTTACTCCATTCAGAGACGCGGTGGAAAGTGAATAGCAGAGCGCTTCGTTTAATAAAGTGAAAATTTCAACACGCGAAAATCGGCATCGTACGAAAAAATGGTCTTTAGCGCCTGTGAGCGCATTAATATAACCGTCAAAGCATCGACATAACTGAGCGGCAAATCGGCATATTTTGTCATCAGCTTGAGCGCTTGCAGTTCTGTATCTTCGGTACTGCGCAATATTAAAAAACGGGGGGATGTATAGATCGTACGGATTTTTTCTGCTGCAAAAATGGGATTCGCCCTTCGGGCAAGTAGCGTTGCTGTTTCGCTGAGAACCGCCGAACTCGTAACGCAAAACACCGGTGCCTTTTGGATTTTGGCCCAGGTCTTGACTGCTTTACTGTGTAAATTATCTTTCGTTAAAAAACGAGCGACAAACGCGCCCGTATCGATAAAAATACGTTCCACAGTTAATCGTACAAATATTTATCGTGATTGATGCTCAAATCGGTCGGTGTTTTTTCCGAGTAAAATGCCGTATCGTCGAAAAACGGGTCGCGCGCATTTTTGTCGAGCTTTTCGGCCAAAGACTCGCGAATAACTTCGGCAAATGAAATATTGTTGTGTGTAGCATACTCTTCTGCACGCAGTTTAAGATTTTGGGGGATCATGATAGCGGTACGTGTCATAGGCATAATATATGTTATGCCTATGATGCTGTCAAGTTTTATTCGGAAGCTACCACCTCCACCCAACGCTGAGGAAATTTACCCACTGCGCGTTGAAGCCCTGGTCTTGTTCGACGAGTAAAAAACTCGCGAGTGCGACGCTCCAGCGGTCGCTGAGTATATATTCGCCGCGACCACCCACCGACCATGCAAAGATATTGTAAGGGATACCGCTCGAATTTTTGCTGAAGCTGCCGAAATCCATTCCCGCTGAAACGAGCGGGGTAAGTGCGAGTCGCGGCAATGCAGCGAACGTAAATCGGTAGCCCAAAGCAAAATGGATCGGTATTTGCGAAAGGTTCGTGAAGGCCATGTTTTTAGCGGGATAGATTAAATAACCGGCGAAAAGGCCGATCTCAAATTTTTTCAGCCATTCTTTCTGTGAAATAAATCGCGAAAGTCCTAAAATCTCGCCGCCTAAAATGCCGCCGAAGCCTACGGGGTAAATCCCACTGCCGTCGCCGAGCCAAACGCCGAATGCCGCGCCCGCGCGCAGCGTGAATTTCAGCGCACGGTCTTTGCTCTCGGTCGTAGCGGGTAGGGCGCCCGCTTCTTTATCGCCAGCCTTCGCGCGGGCGGCTTCGACGCGCTCGAGTGTCGTCTCGGGGGGTGGAGGTTCTGTTTCGAGTGGTTTCAATTTATCGGCCATAGGTTTGCTCATGCGCATCGCGAGCCTGTCGATTTCATCGAACATATTCGCATTCGTCTGCACAACGGCCGAATCTTCGACGCTGAGGCGACGCGATTCTACATCGATTGCGCGTGCAGTGATTGTTACTCTATCCTTTGAGCTTACGAACTTACCAACAATCACGACATCGGCGCCGACGATGCGGCCTAAGCGCGCCGCGTTTTGTTCTTCATAAATATCGCGTGCGGTAATGCCGAGCCTTTGCAGATACTGATCGATCGACGGCCGGTGGAGCACGACAAAACTTCCGGCCTTAACCAGCGGGTTCGAAAACGCGGCGGGGACAGACTCTGCCAAAAATTGGCGCTGGGTGTCTTTGCTCTCGTTGGCAAATATCGTGAGGAGTACCCGTCGTTTGAAAGCGGCTTTTGTAGATGTCGGATTTACTGCGGCTGCGTCGTCTATGCCGAGCGTTGCCATTGTCACGAAGCTTGCGAGAAAAAATATTTTAAGGCGCATACGCTACGAGGTGTATACATTAGGGAGTTGTCAAAGCGAAAAGAAATTTACTCTATAAAGAAAAGTTCGATACTTGGTCGACCGATGCAATCATTCGTGAAGCGAATAATCCTGACTTGTGTAATAGTTATTACATTTGCCGCCTGCAAGTCGCGCGGTCGGTTTTGGGAAATGGATAACGGCGCGGTGGCGGGCACAACAGGCGGTGCTGCTCCAGCGGGGCCGCTATTTCTCCACATTCTCTTTAGCGGAGAAACCAACTGTTATGATAACGGTACGTTGGGTGTTCAAGCGTGCGCCATCGTTGCTGCGACTTATCCGGGGCAAGACGGCGCTTATCCCAATATTCCCGCCGCACGCTCGTTCACCGGCCCCACGCTGGTCGGTGCGAGCGACTATATTACCACCGACAATGTGACGGGCTTGGTGTGGAAGTCATGTAGTGAAGGCTTGTCGGGCGCGGCATGCACCGGTGTTGCGGGCAGCTATACTTTCTCGCCCGACACCGCGACACCGCAGTGTGCGGCGTTAAATACCGCGAATGCAGGTGCGGGTTATGCGGGGTACACGACTTGGCGTTTGCCGACGCTCGGCGAATTACAGACGCTCGCAAATTATTCCACGATGGCGCCGGCAATCGATGCGGGGTACTTTCCCGCGACTGTCGGCACTATTTATTGGACAGCATCGGCGTATTTGCCCATAGCCGCCGCCACGTGGACTGTCAACTTTTCGCAGGGGAGCGCAGGTGCCAGCAGTAATACAACAAGCCGCAATCTGCGCTGCGTGGCGAGTCAGTCTACTCTACGCGCTACGTATACCGACAACGGCGACGGCACGGTCAGCGATACAATTAATAATTTGGTTTGGCAAAAGTGTAGCTTCGGCTTGAGCGGGGCAAGCTGCAGTTCTGGTTCGAGTGCAAATTCTACTTGGCAAGTGGCGTTGCAGAATTGCAACTCGCTCAGCCTTGCCGGACGAACCTGGCGCTTACCGAGCGTGAACGAACTCGCGAGCCTTGTCGATGCCACGCAACAAAACCCGGCAAGCGACGCGGTATATTTTCCCGCAACAGTTACGAACAATTATTGGTCGTCGACGACGGCGTTTAGTTCGTATTTCTCCGCGTGGCGCATTAATTTTCTCAACGGCAGCATAAGCAGTGGCGGTAAGGTTGGTAGTTTTTATGCCCGCTGCGTTGCGACGGGGCCGTGAGCTAGGGTGCGGAACTAGTTTTCATTTGACAGCACTACTCTGTGCCGTTCGTCTGTTTCAAGGTTATAGTTAATTTCTTATACTGTCATACCATGAACAAACCCATGCTCGCCCCCACGACCCTCCACTCGCGACACCCGACGCGGTTTCGCGACCCGACCGAGAATCAAGATTTTTTCTTGCAGCTCACCGAGAAATTTTTAATTAAGAAAAAAATTACCGCCGACGAAATTGCGCGCTATGGCGATTATTTGTGGGCGGGCGACCCCATGGCCGATGCGTTGGCGGCCAAAAATCTCGAAATGGGTCAGCCGCAAGCGACGAAAATGTTCGACGCTGCGTTAACTGGCCGCATGCCAGAAAACGCTCCACAAGAACTCAAAGCTCTTATCGAACACGCCGAGGCACGCCCCGCGTGGTTAGATATGCGTGGGCTCGACATCGGCGCGCGGCTCTCGCAGCGTTCGGGCATGCTCGGCGAATATGTCATGTCGTGCATCAGTCTTATGGGCGGCTATCGCTCGGGCGCGGCGAATAAACCGATCGCATTCACCGGCGCGCTCGAATACAAAGCGTCGCGCCGCCTCGCCGAAACCGCCAAGTTCAGCTTCGACGTCACGCGCTCGCGCGGGCTTGAACGCGGCGCCGACGGTTTTAAGGCTGCGCTCAAAGTGCGCATGCTGCACGCGCAGGTGCGCCTGATGCTCAAGCGTTCGCCTGCGTGGCGGCGCGACGATTGGGGGCTGCCGATCAACCAAGCCGATCTCGTGGCGACGAATATACTTTTTTCGGCGGTCTATATCGGCGGGCTTCGCGTTTTGGGTCTCCACGTTTCCCGCGCAGAGGCCGAAGGGGTAATCCACCTGTGGCGCTACATCGGTTACCTCATGGGCATCGACGAAAATCTTTTGCCGACGACTGAGGCGGATGCACTGCGTATGGCGTATTTGGCCGGCGCGACGCAACCGGCTGCCGACGCCGATTCAAAAGCCTTGGGCCGTGCGCTCATGCAAGTACCGTTGGAGCGTGCCGCGACGGCGCTCGAAAAAGTAGGCGCGTGGTTTGAGATACAATTGCGCTCGGGCTTTACGCGCCTTGTGTTGGGCGACCTTGCGGGCGACGATTTGGGGTTGCCAAAAACGCCGTTCAAATATGCGGCGCTGTTTACGACGCCTACAGTCTTTGCGCTCGATACGCTGCGGCGCATTGTGCCGGGCGCAACCGATTGGGCCGTCTCACTCGGCGATACTGTACAGCGACGTATGGTCGATAAACCACTACGCGACGAACCGCCGCTCTACGCAGCGCCGGCGGATTTGCAGCACTGAGTGCCACTCGGCTGGTGATTACGAAATCCAACGGCCGAGATTTTTCAGAAACCCGAATTTGAACCCCGCGCGAATCGCTTCGCGCCGGTTATTGACGTGCAAACGCTGGTAGATATTTTCGATGTGATGCCGCACGGTGTGCGCGCTCAGGTCGAGTTCGTCGGCGATTTCGTTGCCGTCGAAACCGAGTGCGATTAAATTCAGAATTTCGCTCTGGCGTCGCGTGAGTAGGTTCGAGTCGTCGCTACCGTCTTGCGACTCGCTTTCGGGGATTAACTGAGAAATTTTTTGTGCGACTTTTGGCGTGAGCGTCGCGCCGCCGAGTAAGACAACTTTGAGTTCAGAAAGTAAAAGCTCGGGCTCGGTGTCTTTTAAGATATAGCCGTTCGCGCCTTTTTGTATTGCCCGCACAATATTTTCGCTATCTTCAAAAACGGTGAATAGAATGATCTTTAGATTCGGTGCTTGCGCGCGCAAAGCGTCGATGGCGTCGATACCGCTCATACCGGGTAGACCGATATCCAAAATACAGAGTTCGGGTTGCAAGGCAGTCAACTTTTGCAACGCCGCTTCGGCATTCGAGAAAGAACCGACGCATGCGAACGCGGCGTCGCTCGCGAGAA
>JAFEGD010000212.1 GCA_018240245.1 Spirochaetota bacterium
CAACTGACGTGGGAAGGCATACGCTTTATCGAACAAATCCAAATCTTCGCGACCAACGGCGGCCCGTGGCCGTTCGCGCGCGACGTGACCTGCCATCGCTTTGCGATCGAGAGTTATTGGTGACGGAGTATACTTAGCTATGGAAAAACATAGCAGAGAGCATGAAAGTAATCAAGTGGTGCATCAGCAAAAATATGTTCACAAAGATTCGTAGAAAATTTTGAAAACTCACATCGTTCGTTATAGCGAATAAAAGTTTACGTACAAAGTCGCCGACGAAATCCGCCGCTATGACCAACGAATTTATTTGGCCGTTTTGGTTGGGTGGGCTCATGATTGCCGCCATCGCCGTCGCGCTCGTCGTCACCACCGGAAAATTTTTATCCGTCACACGCGGCTACGCGAGCGTGTGTTCGATTTTTTCGCGCCTCAATTTTTTTAAGCGCCCCGATCTGGGTGGCCCGTTCGGCTTTCGTACTTTTTTTACAATCGGTCTTATCGGCGGCGGCGCGATTGCCGCGCTCACAACCGTCGGTTGGCATCCGACGTTGGCGTTGGGCAAGTTCGACGCCATCTGGGGGAGTAACCTCTGGGTGAAAGCCGGCGTTTTAATTTTGGGCGGCTTTCTTTGGGGGTATGGTTCGCGGCTCGCAAAAGGTTGTACATCGGGAAATTCAATTTCAGGTCTTTCGCAAGGTTCGCTCGCGAGCTTAGTTGCAACCGGCGGTTTTATGGTCGCGGGCATTGCCGTGACTTATGCGGTCGCATATATTTCAGGAGTACACTAATGCAAAATACTACGACGACAAACGAGACTACGCAGTTTTCGGCGCACATACTGCGCGCTGTCTTCTTGATTTTAGGTCTCGCGTTCGGTTATATTCTAATTCGCGCGGGTGTGTCGAGTTACGATGTCATTCGCGATATGTTTTTACTCAAATCGTGGCACATGTACGGCGTCTTAGGCGTCGCCGTGCCTGTAACTTTTATCTTTGTACAACTCTGGAAAAAATCTAACGCGAAACCGTTACTCGGCGGTACGACCGATTGGAAAAACGAAAAACTCACAAAAGACCACGCCATAGGCGGATTGATCTCCGGTGCCGGTTGGGCCTTAACAGGGGCATGCCCCGGCCCCGCGCTCGCCATATTAGGCTACGGCCTATATTCGGGGGCGTTCATTGTAGTCGGTGTTTTGCTGGGTACCTACGTATTCGCTTGGTTAGAAGAACGCCGTACCGCGCTATAGCGACTGAAAGCTCGAGGCTGCAGTCGTTTGGCACCATATTATCTTGTCGATAGTTAATCAGTTTGAAATCTATCGATATTTTCTATTGAAAAAAGATTCCCAATATTACGCCGATCTTAATGTGCGCCTCGTCGATAATCTTAATTCGTAGAGGTACATAATGAATAAAACAAAGACGATACTCTGTATCGCGTTACTCGTGTCGTGTGTAAGCTCCGAGATATACGGAGAAGAAGTCTCTGCTGCGCCGGTCGCATCGGCAAAAAGTAGAGCAAGAAAAGAAGTGATAAAAGCCAGTATAGTCGTCGCGCATATCGGCCAAGTGAATTTAGGTACTGGGTTATTTAATGTTGAGTTTTTTCTTTCCCTAACGTGCCCTGCCGACGTGCCCGATTGTCGCACCAATTTCGTACTTCTCAACGGCACGATTAGCAGCAAAGACAAAGTCGATGTCGAAGGATTAAAAACTGTTTATAAGGTGAAAGCCGAAGCGCACGCAAATCTCGACTTCAAAGATTTTCCGTTAGATTCGCACGTGCTACCTCTCGTTATAATGGACAAAGAAGACGGCGCCGACGACGTTACTTTTGAGGCCGATACCGCGAATTCGTCGATCGACGATAAAGTTGCAGTATCCGGTTATCGAGTCGCGGGTTCGCATATATTTGCGGTAGAAGAAGGTTTCGAATCGCTGCGAGAGAAATATTCTCTCTTACATTTTGAAATCCGCATAGCAAAAGCTACGCTGACATCTGTTTTGAAAACATACTTTCCGGCGGCGGTTATTTTGTTTATTGCGATGATTGGTTTAATCTTGCACGGCAAGAATATCAATACGCGACTGTCGATGGGTACGGGTGGCTTGCTCGCCAGTGTTATGTTTCATGTTAGCAGTACATCCTCATTGCCCAGTATAAGCTATTTGACGCGTACCGATAAGTTCATGATCGCAATTTATTCGGCGCTCTTGATGCATATTCTGGTTGCAGTCTATACCTTGGCGAAAGAAGACGAAAAAGGCGACGACCCGGTAAAAATTGCACAGTTGAAAAAGATTTATAAAGTAACGGGCTTTGGTTTACCCATCTATGCCATTACCGTACTGTTGTTGGTTGTCTTTCACATTGTTTGAAAACGACTATCGGAATGGCGCATAACGCCATTCCGATAGAATATTAGGTCTGAGCGAGCGCTTGATCTAAATCCGCGAGAATGTCTGAGATTGTTTCGAGTCCCACCGACAGGCGAACGTAATCGGGGGTGACTCCCGTTTCGTTTTGTTCTGCCTCGGTAAGCTGCGAGTGTGTTGTCGACGCGGGATGAATCACGAGCGATTTAGAATCCCCTAAATTCGCGAGGTGCGAATGCAGTTTCACCGCGTTGATAAATTTCTTGCCCGCTTCGAGGCCGCCCTTGATGCCGAAGCCGATGAGCGCACCGAATTGGTTGCCGAGATATTTTTTTGCGGTCGCGTGGCTCGGGTGTTCGGCGAGGCCGGGGTAGTTGACCCACGACACTTTCGGGTGCTTCTTTAGATGTTCGGCGACCGCGAGTGCGTTGATGCTGTGTTGCTTCACGCGCAGTGCGAGACTTTCGAGGCCTTGCAAAAATTGCCAAGCGTTAAAGGGGCTCATGCAAAAGCCGAGGTCGCGTAGCCAAATCACGCGCGCGCGGATTATAAACGCGATATTGACGCCGCCGAAGGGTTCGAATTTACCGAACGTATCCCAAAATTTGAGACCGTGGTAGCCGTGGTCGGGTTCGGTATAGTCGGGGTATTTGCCGTTGTTCCATGCGAATTTTCCCGAATCGACGACAACGCCGCCTATCGACGTACCGTGGCCGCCGATAAATTTTGTCGCCGAAAGTACGACGATATCGGCACCGTGTTCGATCGGGCGCACGAGGCCGACGCCGACGGTATTATCGACGATGAGCGGCACTCCGGCGGCGTGTGCAATTTGGGCGAGCGCTGAAAAATCGGGCACGTCGAGCTTCGGATTGCCCACCGTCTCGGCATATACCGCACGAGTTTTCGGGCCAATCGCTTTCTTGATAGTGTCTAAATCGCCCGACTTGGCAAATATCGTCTTGCGACCTAAAAGCGCCATTGTGTGGTGCAAAAGCTGGTATGTGCCGCCATAGAGGTTGTCGAGTGCGACGATCTCGTCGCCCGGGCGTGTGATATTCAAAATTGCGAGTGTCGCTGCTGCTTGGCCCGACGATGTCGCAAGCGCCGCAACACCGCCTTCGATCGCCGCGACGCGCTTTTCAAAGACGTCGGTCGTCGGATTCATGATGCGCGTATAGATATTGCCGAATTCTTTCAGCGCAAAAAGATTCGCGGCATGCTCGGTATCTTTAAAGACGAATGATGTCGTCTGGTAAAGTGGAACGGCGCGCGAGCCGGTGGTAGGGTCGACTTCTTGCCCAGCGTGCAAACCGAGCGTTTCGAGATTAATTTGAGACATTTGTGTTACTCCTTTTATTGGTTCGACAAATTAATGACTGCCGAATAATTCTCACCTGTATGCAATATAGGAAAAAAGTTCAAGATGTCAAACATTTTTATACGCGCTTTTCGGCGTATGTCATGACCAAGTATGCTTTGCAATCTTTGTTGCCGATCGTGCGATAGATATGCGGTGTGTCGGCGAGAAAATAAATTGCGTCTCCTTCACTTAGGTGCGTTTTTTGGCCGCCAATTTCAACCTCGAGTTCGCCGTGAGTAATCACCAAATTTTCCGTTGTCCCCGGGGGATGCGCCACGGCACGTTCGATGCAACCGATCTTGAATAAAAGTTCGTAGAACTCGACACGGCGCCCGATATCGAGCGGGAAAAGCGCTTTCGATAAGAAATTCCCTTTTTGCGATGACAGTACTTTCATTTCGCGCTGGCGCACCACTTGCAACTCGGCGTCGGTGCGTTTTGAAATGAGCGCAGCAAAGGGCACGTCGAGCGCGCGCGCGATTTTCCAGAGCACGTTGATCGACGGAGCGCTGCGCGCCTGTTCGATTTGGCTGAGCATCGCTTTCGAGACGCCCGAAAGCGTCGCGAGCTTATCGAGCGATAAGTCCATATCGAAACGCAGGCGCTTGACGTTTTCGGCGACGACGCCGGTGAGATTTTCGCTGTTAGTTTCGGGGGCGGTCTTTTTACTGGCGGCGTTTTTTGTGGTGCGCTTCGAGGCTTTGCTCTGCATGGGAGACTCTCGCCGCCGTGCACACGGCATAAAGCAAATTTGCGTGTCTGCTAAAGCAGACTTTTTTCTGTTTTACTTGCCGTCGTGAGCGGCGTGCAGAAATCGTCGCTCAAGTTGTTCGTTATGACGAACAAGAGTTCAACAAGAAGGAGTAACTATGAAATTCAATAGCATTACCGAGGCGATTGGCAACACGCCTCATCTACGATTAAAAAAACTTTTTGGCGATGCCGAAGTTTGGATTAAACTCGAGCGTCAAAATCCCGGCGGCAGCCTCAAAGACCGCATCGCGCTCTCGATGGTCGAAGACGCCGAGCGTAAAGGCATCCTCAAACCCGGCGGGCTCATTATCGAGCCGACCTCGGGCAATACCGGCATCGGGTTATCGATGGTTGCGGCCGCAAAAGGCTATAAGATTATTGTTGTGATGCCCGAGAGCATGTCGGTCGAGCGCCGTTCGATCATGGCCGCCTATGGCGCGCAGTTCGAATTAACTCCCCGCGAAAAAGGTACGATCGGCGCAATCGAACGCGCGAAAGAATTGGCGGCAACGACTCCCGGCGCGTGGATGCCGCAGCAGTTTGAGAATCCGGCAAATATCGAAGCGCATGCGAAATTCACGGCGCAAGAAGTGCTGCGCGATTTTCCCGAAGGCATCGACGCGCTGATTACCGGCGTGGGTACCGGCGGTCACATCACCGGTGTGGGTGAAATCTTAAGAGAGAAGTGGCCCAACTTACAAATTTTTGCAGTCGAGCCGAGTGCATCGGCGGTGATTTCTGGCGGCGCGCCAGGGCCGCACCCGCTGCAAGGTTTGGGTACGGGGTTTATCCCCAAGAATCTGCACACTAAAATTCTGACCGGTACCGTGCAGATTTCTAAAGACGAGGCGTTCGAGTATACTAAGCGCGCTGCGCGCGAAGAGGCGCTCTTTGCCGGCATCTCGACGGGCGCGGCTCTCGCGGCGGTTGCTAAAAAAATTCCCGAGCTCAAGAAAGGCGCACGGATTTTAACTTTCAACTACGACACCGGCGAGCGTTATCTCTCAATCGAAGGTTTGTTTCAGGCTTAAGACCATACGACGTCGACGGAAATTATGATCACAAAAAAATTATACTTCCGTAGCCTTTGTTGCCGCGCGCAGAGTCAGTGCGCGTGGCTATCTCTTTCTGCCGTTTAAGGAAGCGATATCCCCGCGCATGCGCGGAGACGGCACCTTAAAGAGGCAGAAAGATGAAAACAACGAATAAAAAAAATCTTTGGGGAGTCGCTTTGGGCGTATTGCTCGCGTGCTCCCCCACTTTTGCAGGGCCAGAAGTCGCAGACAGTTATTTTTCTTCGGCTCGCAGTTTTGCCACACAGCCGATTGATAGTACTAAACCCGAATATGCCAAACGTCTGAGCGAAACCGGCGTCGGCACGTTCAAAAATATCGATTGGATAATCTTCGGCGTCGATCAGCGTACGCGCGGTGAATATAGAGCCAACGATTTTCGTCAGGCCAATGCGAGCGGCATGGGCATCGGGGCGACAAACCCGCCCGACACGGCGCTCGCTCTTTTTAAGACGCGCCTATTTTTTAAGATTGAGAAAATTTTAGATCCGCTGCGCGTCGTCGTCGAAGTGCAAGACTCGCGCCGAACGGAGACTTTTTACGCCGATACCGACGGGCGCGATTTTAATGCGTTAGAGCCGATACAAGCGTATCTTGAACTATATTTTCAGAATCTTGTCGGTTTAAATAAATCGCTGACCATACGCGCTGGGCGCATGGCGTTTGAGTTTCTCGATCGGCGTCTCATCGGTCTCAACGATTGGCGTAACACCACCAATGCGTTTCAAGGCGGGCGCATTACAGTCGGAGAGCAAAAGAACGTATGGTTTATAGAATTGTTAGGCGTGCAGCCGTTGCAGCGTTACTTGACCGGTATCGATCAAACACTCGGCAAAGCCTGGCTTTATGGCGGTATTGTATCGATACAGCGATGGTCTCACATCGTGATGTTACAACCGTTTTATTTGGGCTACCAACAAGACGGATTGTCCGCCGATACGATGACTAATCCCGTTACCAATGCTCGGCCGACGCAAAATTTTCATGCCGTAGGCATACGCGCTTACGGTGTGGTGCCCCGAACGCAGTTTGATTTCGACGTGTCGTATATTCGGCAATTCGGCGTATGGCAGTACCAAAGTAACGGCACGGCAAATGCGCTCGCTGCGTTTGCTTTTTGGGCAGAGTTGGGATATACATGGGAAAACTTCGCGTGGAAACCGCGATTTGCCGCATTTTACGCTCACGTTTCGGGAGACGATAATGCAACTGTTGCCGCGTCGGGTGGCGCGCAAGAAGGCTTCTTTCGCTTTTTCGGCTTCGGCCGGCCATGGTCGTCGAGCGATTATTTTCGCCCCGAAAATTTACAAAATGCAAAAATCATGCTCCAGATATCGCCTTTCGAGAAACTTAAAATCGATACTGCATACGCACAGTATTACACGGCGAATCAACATGCGGGTATCGGCAGTCTCGGCATCGGCAACGGTACAGCCGCAATAAGCCAAGCGCCCGTAAGTGCTCCGGCAAACGCGACCGCCTATGCGCTTTATAACGCGACGGGGAGCAAGATCGGCGACGAGTGGAATATTCGCATTCGCTATCCGTTCGCGCATCTAAAACTCAATGTCGGGTATGCATATTTTCGCGCGGGCGACTGGCTTCTCGAAGTGAAGCGCGGTGGTGTTTCCCATTTCGCTTACTTCGAGGCGACGGCGATTCTCTTCGGCTGATAAAAGGATTATGCGGGAACTCGCTGACGCGCGTTCCCACATTGTCCAAAAGAGATGCTGCATCGCGTTGACGCAATGACAACGTATCAAAATCTGGCGTTCGTTATCATGAATAAAAATCTGTTACTGCTAACGGTCTTCAGTCTCGCGTGCTGCCGGCAAAGGCCGCAGCGAGAATTCTTAAACGTTTCGTACGACCCGACGCGCGAGTTCTATCGTGACGTGAACGAAGCATTCGCGCAGGTTTGGCGGGGCACCCACGCCGGCGAAGAAATTCATTTTAGCGCGTCGCACGGCGGTAGCGGCAAGCAAGCGCGTTCGGTAATCGACGGTTTGGCCGCAGACGTCGTGACGCTGGCCGTATCTTCGGATATCGATGCGATTGCGCGCGAGGCGCAGCTTCTGCCTTTAACATGGCAAAAACGCCTTCCGAATAATAGTGCTCCCTATACTTCGACGGTTGTTTTTCTTGTCCGTAAAGGAAATCCCAAGACGATTCGCGATTGGGAAGATTGCGTGCGACCGGGTATATCGGTCGTGACACCCAACCCCAAAACTTCGGGCGGGGCGCGGCTCAACTATCTCGCCGCGTGGGGCTATGCATTCGCAAAGTACGCGAAGAGCGAAGCGAAGGCGCGCGAATTTGTAAATCTTCTGTATAAGAATGTTGCCGTTTTAGATTCGGGGGCGCGTTCGGCAACAACGACGTTCACGCGCCGCGCCTTGGGTGATGTACTCATCACGTGGGAGAATGAAGCGTATCTTGCGCTCAGAGAATTTGGTACGGCGTTTGAAATTGTCGTGCCGCGCATCAGCATTCTTGCCGAGCCGGCGGTCGCGCTCGTCGATGCGAACGTCGATCGTCATGGCCAGCGCGAACTCGCCGAAGCGTATCTTGAATTTCTCTATAGCGACGCGGGGCAAACGATTGCCGGTAAACACTTTTTCCGTCCGTCGAATATTAAGCTCGCGAAGCAATTTGTACGCACGCAGCCGCACATCCTCTTGAGCATTGAGAAAGATTTCGGGGGGTGGAGTGCAGTCCACAAAAAGCATTTTGCCGCAGGGGCGATTTTCGATCAAATCTTTTCTAAGAGTAATTCGTAAGAGGCTATTTTCGGCAATGCTCTTCAAACAGAAATCAATCCTACCTGGCTTTGGCATCACCTTAACTTGGACAGTACTCTATCTATCGCTCGTCGTGCTCATTCCTTTGGGAGTAATGGTTGCAAAAAGTTTTTCATTAGGATTGAGTGCGTTTGCAGAGAGCGCCTTTTCTGAGCGCACGCTTGCGGCGTTGCGGTTGAGTTTCACAACGGCGTTCGTTGCGGCATGCGTGAATTTTATCATGGGGTTCGTCGTTGCTTGGGTTTTGGTGCGCTACGATTTTCCTTTCAAGCGCCTATTCGATGCGCTCATCGATTTGCCGTTTGCGCTGCCGACTGCCGTGGCGGGCATCGCGCTTGCGACTATCTTCGCTGAAAACGGTATTCTCGGCGCTCCGCTTGCGCGTCTCGGCGTCAAAGCCGCGTATAATTCCATGGGCATAACCATCGCGCTTGTCTTTATCGGTTTGCCGTTCGTCGTGCGTTCGGTGCAGCCTGTGCTTCAAGATTTTGAACGCGAAGTCGAAGAGGCGGCGGCGAGTTTGGGAGCAACGCGCTTGCAAACATTATGGCGCGTTATTTTTCCTTCGCTTTATTCAGCGCTCGTGTCGGGTACGTTGATGGCATTTTCGCGCGCGCTCGGCGAATACGGTAGCGTGATTTTTATCGCGGGTAATATTCCTTTTCAGAGCGAGACGGCGCCGCTCGTGATTGTGACAGAACTCGAACAGCACAACGTGCCCGGTGCAACCGCGATCGCGGCATTGATGCTTTCGATTTCGCTGGCCTTACTTCTCGTTCTTAATTTTTTACAGACACGCCAAAAGAGGCTCTTCGCGTGAAGCGCGCCGCCGCCACAATCGGCGACCCCTTAGCATTGCGTATCGGCCTTACGGCAATTGCGGTTGTCTTTTTATTAGTGCTCGTCGCGCTGCCGCTCTATGTGATTTTTGCGCAGGCGTTCGAGAAGGGTGCGGCATATTATCTCTCGGCGATTGCCGACAGCGCCGCGCTCGATTCGCTAAGACTGACGCTCATCGCCGCCGCGATTGCGGTGCCCTTGAATCTTATTTTCGGCGTCATCGCGGCGTATGCGATCGCCAAATTCGATTTCTGGGGTAAGAGCGTGCTCGTTTCGCTCATCGATTTACCGTTCGCGATTTCTCCGGTGATTTCAGGTCTCATCTATGTGCTCGTTTTCGGCTTGCAGGGTCTCTTAGGGGGAGCGTTAAAGAGCGCAGGGTTGCAAATCATATTTGCCTTACCCGGAATCGTCCTCGCGACAATTTTCGTGACATTCCCTTTTGTCGCGCGCGAATTGATTCCGCTGATGCAAGAGCAGGGAAAAAGCGAAGAAGAAGCCGCGCTCATGCTCGGCGCATCGCCGCTCAAAATGTTTTTTTTCGTGACATTGCCCAATATTCGCTGGGCGCTCGTTTACGGAGTGATTCTCTGCAATGCGCGCGCGATGGGCGAATTCGGCGCGGTGTCGGTAGTTTCAGGCCACATTCGCGGGGCGACGAATACGCTACCGTTACACGTAGAAGTACTTTATAACGAATATCATTTCACCGCAGCGTTTGCCGTCGCTTCGTTATTAGCATTCTTAGCGCTGGTGACGCTCCTTATCAAAACAATATGCAAATTCAAGTGAACCAGCTTTCCAAGGCGTTTAATAATTTCGTAGCGCTCGATAATATTTCGCTCGATATTCGCCACGGCGAACTCATTGCGCTCTTAGGGCCCTCGGGTTGCGGAAAGACGACGCTCTTGCGAACAATCGCGGGCTTAGAATACGCCGACTCGGGCGCGATATTTTTCGACGGGCAGAGCGTTGAGTCGCTCGCGGCGAAAGAACGTCACGTCGGGTTTGTGTTTCAGCACTATGCACTCTTTAAGCACATGACGATTTTCGATAATGTCGCGTTCGGACTCAAGGTGCGCAAGAAGGCGCTGAGGCCGAGTAAAAGCGAAATCCGCGAGCGCGTGATGACGCTCCTGAAACTCGTGCAGTTGGCAAATCTCGAAGACCGATACCCGCACGAACTTTCGGGCGGGCAAAGACAGCGTGTTGCGTTGGCGCGTGCGCTCGCAGTCGAACCCAAGGTGTTACTTCTCGACGAACCTTTTGGTGCGCTCGACGCGCAGGTTCGCAAAGAGTTGCGTCGGTGGCTGCGCCGCTTGCACGATGAGATTCATATCACGAGTGTCTTTGTCACACACGACCAAGAAGAAGCGCTCGAGGTCGCCGACCGCGTTGTCATCATGAACAAAGGTAAGATCGAGCAGGTGGGTACGCCCGACGCTGTCTATCGACAGCCTAAAACGCCGTTCGTTTACCAGTTTATGGGTAATGTCAATTTGTTCCACGGTCGCATCGAGGGTATTCAAGGTAAGGGCTACGTGCGCCCCCATGAAATTGAAATCGATACGCAGCAAAAAAATCCATCCGACTTTGCCGGTGTGGTGGATGCCATACAGCCCTTAGGAGCGTATACGCG
>JAFEGD010000213.1 GCA_018240245.1 Spirochaetota bacterium
AAGAGCACGATTGTTTCATGGGCGCAAGTGTCTCCCTATGGTATCACAATGGCGCTCGCTTTTTACAGCGCCTTCTTGCTCATCGAGCGCGAATTTCCGCGCGTCGGCCTCAAAGTACAACTCGGCGATTACATTCTGCTCGCCGGTGTCGTGGGTGGCATCGTCGGGGCAAAAATCGCCTATGTACTTGAAATCCGCAATACTCCCGAGTTTCATCAAGGCAGCCTATTCTCGCATCTTTTTTCCGGTGCAGGGTTAACATGGTACGGCGGATTTATACTTGCGGCGGCGGGCATTATTTTTATTCTTTGGCGCAACAAAGTGAACATACTCTTTGCCATGGATATCTTGACTCCGATGCTGGCGTTAGGCTATGTCTTCGGCCGTGCGGGTTGTATCTTATCGGGCGACGGCTGCTACGGCGAACTCTGCACGTGGAATTTACCCGCACCCTTCTGCATGGCTTTCCCGAATGGTGCGGCGAGTTGGCCAGAATGGCTCATGAAACACGCGCAAGGCAATATGATGGCTACGGCAATCAACACACCTTTCTTCGAATGCGTTTTTTCGTTTCTCTGTTTTTTATTCTTATGGGGAGTCAGAAAAAAGGCGTGGCCGCTCGGTTCAAAATTCTTTCTCTATTTGTTTTTTCATGCGGCGTTTCGTTTCGGTATCGAATTCATTCGCCTTAACCCGCGCGACGTGTTCGGCGTTTCACAGGCGCAGTTCATTTCGTTGGTATTGATGGTGCTCTCGCTCGGTTATGTCGTCATCGCGTTCAAACTGAGAAAAACCGCTACCGGTACGCCAGCGTAATTAAGGGGCTGTGGCGCAAGGTCTGGTCATTTTCTACCGCGCATCGGCGGTATACGACCCGGCCTCGCGCATCGACCGCCACAACATTCGTCTCTTAAAGCGCGTCGTCCAAAAGAGTACGACTGCAATAGCGCTCGATATTTTGTACCACGAGCCGCTGCGGCTTACCGATTGGGCAGAGCCGATGGATAGCGTGCGGTATGTACGCTTGCGCAGCGGCGAAGACTACCCTTTGGCCGAACGCATTGCAAAGACCGACGCCACGGCTATCGCACTTTTTGATTCGTCGCTTTTATTGCACCACGACGACATCTGGTTGCTCAGCGGGCACGCAATGCGCTCGCCTTTTTCTGCGTTAGCGCCGCGCCGCGCGCTACGCCGCCCCGGCGAGACCTCGTGGAATTTTTATTTACGCGAGGCACGATGCATGCTTTCCGAATATCTCTACCCCAAAAGTATTTTTACCGCCCGCGCCTTCGCGATACAAAAGTCGCTGTTGCTCGCGCGCGGCACTATAAAATCGGGCAGCTTTAGCGAAAAAATGGCGTGGCTCGACTTACTGAAAATACAAGATAACGCCGAGGTAGCAGTGTACCGCGCGCGCAGCGCCGATACGAGCCTGCCAAAGCGTTTAACACTGCTCGAAACTCTGCGTCGCACGCGCGACGCACTTGCGATTTGGCGCGCGGCAAAAACATTTCCGCATTGGTTTAGTGGCCGTTCTTTTCTTTTTCATACCGCGCAGCTATCGTTTTATCTCGGCGCGTTGGTCGCCATGGTGAGCTTCGCGCACGGCCTGCTACTCATCGGGTTTGCCGCGCTACTCGTACCGCAGTACACGTTTACCAATATGCGCTGGCGTCGCGCTCTGAAAATTCCGGCGCAATTGGGCGCGCGGTTCTTGTTATTATTTTTCGGCTAAGTTTCGCAGCGTGCTCGCTACCGCAGCATAACGTTCTGCGGCGGGTAGCGCACCTAAGCGTTCGCGTTCTGCGGTTGCCGAGATATCGGCGGAGAAATTTTCGATGCGGTGAAAATTTTTGCGCTCAAGTTGCGTCGCCGCATTTCCCTCGCGCGCAAAAACCGCAAAGGTATACATCCGCATAAGTTCGCCGCCTTTATACCACGAAATAATTTTCGCCGCTTGGTCGGCGCCAATCACGATGATCGGTTGCCGATCACAGACCCGAGATAGCGCCGCCAAAGTCTGCCAGGTATAATTAGGGCGCGGCAGCCGCGCTTCAAGCCGCGAGAGACGCACCCGACCCGCTAAAATCTCCGGCGCAAACAGAATGCGTAGCAAGCGAAATCGTTCGCGAAAAGAAAATAGGCGGATGTCTTCGCGTAACGGCGCGGCGAACGCAGGCATGACAATTACCGAACTTTGCGGGTAGGCATTAACGAGGTAGCGAACTATCGCGTGGTGCCCGAAATGCGGCGGGTCGAAAGTGCCGCCAAAAAAAAAAGCGAGTCTGCGGTTAGAGCGCTCATGCGCGCACTTCACCTTCGCCCATACCGATGTAGCGCGTCGTCGTCAAATCTTTGAGCCCCATCGGGCCGCGTACATGCAGTTTGCCGGTGGCAATGCCCACTTCTGCGCCCAAACCAAACTCGCTGCCGTCGTGAAAGCGCGTCGAAGCGTTGACGAACACCGCCGCCGAATCGAGCGCGTCGATAAAATGGCGCGCCGCAACCATGTCGTTCGTTAAAATCGCCTCGGAATGCTTCGAGCCGTATTGCAAAATATGCCGAATCGCTGCGTCTAACGAAGGTACAATGCGCACGCTCATGTCGAGGCTCAAGTATTCGTGCGCAAAACCCAAGTCGTTCACAAACGGGAACGCAGCGACGCCTATTTTTTTTAAGGCGTCGATACCTTCGCTGTCGCTATGCAGCGTTACACCGTGTTGCTGTAGCGCCTCGAGCAACGCTCGCGTATGCGGCCAATCGCGATGCAGAAGCAAACATTCCGCAGTATTACAAACGCCGGGCCGCTGCGTTTTTGCATTCACGACAATGCGTTCGGCCATCGCCTTGTCTGCATCCGCATTCACAAAAATATTACACACACCCTTGTCGTGTTTCACGACAGGTATAAGACTATTCTCGGTCACAAAATTGATGAGCGCTTCGCCGCCGCGCGGCACAACGAGATCGATTTGTCGCTTTGCGCGCACCAAGTCGACGATGAGCGAACGGTCGGTTCTTTCGACGAGTTGCAACGCATCGACCGGTACGTTATTCTCGGCGAGCGCTTGGTGAAAAAGCGCCATTAACGCCAAATTGCTATGGATAGCTTCTTTACCGCCGCGCAAAATCGCTGCGTTACCCGATTTCAAACACAGCGCGCCGACGTCGATCGTCACGTTCGGTCGCGACTCGTAGATGAGCGCGAGCACGTCTAAAGGAGCGCGCACTTTCGTCAGTCGAGTACCGCTCGCAAGCGTCTTACCTTCGACGACCTCGCCTACCGGGTCGGGCAACGCGGCAATTTCTTGCGCCGCACGGCTCATCGCGTCGATCGTCTTATCGGAGATAGTGAGGCGTTCGACCAGACTTGCTTCGAGCCCGGCCTCGCGCGCATACGCGAGATCGCGCGCATTTTCAATTTTGAGTTTTGCCGCGTTTTCGGTAATGAGCGACGCAAGGCGGAGCAATACCGCGTTTTTCTGGCCGGTAACGAGTTGGCGCATGGCGTTCGAAACCTCGAGCGCGCGGTCGGCAATACGTTGAATATATTCGTTCATCTCAAAATATTTACAAAAAGGTATAGGCGTATTTTGTGGTTGACCACAAAATACGCCTATACCTTTTCACGAAGACAGGCATGAATTGGGTTTGATGGGGTAAATCAAAATTGTAACTTGGCGAATGTCTGATTCGCAAATTTCTTTTGGCCAAAAGATTATCAAATTCGGTACCTGGCTGTTCTTAGTCTTTATTTTTGCGCTGATTGTTGTCACCTTCGGCATGCCCGATTTCATCGGCACCAGTTCGCGCATCGATTCTTATAACGCGGCAAAGATTGGTTCTGAATACTTAACAAAAGCCGAACTCGGCGAGTACCAAAAGCGTCTCGAAGAGCGCATGGGGCAGAATCTCAAAGGTCTCGACGAGAAAAACCGTAAAATGTTCGAAGATATTCTCAAATCGCGCGCAACCGACGAGGCAATCGACAGCAAACTTTTTGCGCAACTCTTGAGCCAAGCGGGTTACGTGCCTGCATCTTCGAGCGAAGCCAAGCTACTTGCCGGCTACTACAAGAAACAGTTCGGTGAATTTATTATCGACGGCAAGCTCGATATGGAACGCCTCAACGAATTCTTGAGCCAACGCCGGTTGACGCTCGACCAAATCAGCCGATCAATGCTGCGCGAATATGGTCCGCAGAGAGCGCGTGAAATGTTACAAGCGGTTAACTACGCTTCCGATTTTCAAGTTCTCGACGAAGCACGTTTTAATGCGACACGCGCGAGTTACCGCATCGTCGTCGTCGATCAAACGATTAAAGAAAAAAATGTGCGCGCACGTTTTAATCCTTCAGAGGCAGATATTCAAGCTAAATTCAAGACAGAATTTTTGAGTAAAGACGCCAAGGCGGTTCTCGACAATTCAAAACGCGAATCGATTCGCGCGACGCTCATGAACGAAAGACGCGCAACGCTCGAAAAAGATTTTCTGCAATCGTTAACGCAAGCGTCAAAACAAAGCCTTGAAAGCGTCGCGGCGCTTGCGGGCGCAAAAATAGTCACGGTCGACGACATCGGCCTATCGAACGACTTAGACAGCAAGAAATCTAAGGATGCGGCGGCGGTTTCGCTTGCCGCCCTTTCGCAATCGGATATTTTTGTGCGCCAACGCCTCGCTGCCGCCGAAGGCCAAACTGTCGGCCCGGTCGAGGCGGGCGGCTCGGTTTATTATTTTTCGGTGAATGCCCGCAAGACTTCCGATCTCCCCCGCGCGACTGCGTATACGAAAGTTACGAAAGTACAAGACGAGTTGAGCAAAAGCAAGACAACTTCCAAAGAGAACACATTTGAAAAGAATTTCGAATCGATTGCGCGCAACACGTATGCGCAAGTACTTACGGCGGCGTTAGAAATTCATCGCGCGCACGTGCGCATAATTCGTTACAATACGCCGAAAGAACCGACGGGCGTAGCGAATTAAAGTGTTTCGATAATGATGAGAGCGAGATCGTCGCTCTCGACCCCCGACGCGGTGTAAGCCTCGATACGCTGCCTAAGAAAATTCAATTGGTCGGGAGCGTCCATCGTGAGCGACGATTCAACCCAGTCTATAAATTTCTTGTAACCTAAAATTTTTCCCGACTTATTGAAAACATCGAACGCACCGTCGGAATATAGCAATATCCGCGCAGGCCCGTTTTCTAAGATTAAACTTGTTTCACGATATTCTGCGGGCGCCACACCCAAGAGCCGCTGGCTATCGCCCAATTCGACGAGCGAACGTTGAGCGCTCTTGTGGTGCAATAGCGCGGCATGTTGCCCGGCGTTTACGTATTTCAATTGAATTTGATTTTGTTGCACAATAAGCTCGAGCACAAAAAGTGTGATAAATTCATTGCCACGATAATTTTCCGCTAAATAGCTATTGAGAGCGCTCAGCGCCGCGACTAACGACTCGCCGCGTTCGATAAACGCCGCCCGCAAATATGCGCGCGCAAAGGCGACGATGTAACCGCTAGAAATTCCGTGCCCGCTGACGTCGCCTAAGAGCACGATAAAGCGCTGCGGCGAAACCTCGATAAGGTCGATATAATCGCCCGTCACGCTCTCGTACGCATGACTGTACGACCAAAAACTGAATCGCTCGAATTGACGAAACCCAGGAATAATCCGCCGTTGTATGCGCGCGTTATCGGCAAGTTCGCGTTCGCGGCGTCGAAGCTTGACGTTCTCGATGAGAAATATATAATTCTGAATCAGCGTCTCGGTTTCGTGCGCAATGCGCCGCAAAAAATCGGTATCTTCGGTATAGTACGGCATTCCTTCGCGACGTTCTGAAATCAAAAGCCCGGCGTCGAATTTCCCTAGTGCAATCAGCATATACGCTCCATGGCTTTGCAAAAAATCGCGTACCGGTCCTACAAATGCTTGCGTCAAAATTAAGGATTTCCTACCGCGCCGGCGATTGCGTGCCTGCGTCCAAAAGGGGTCATCTCCCGGCAGATAGATAATTTTTTCGCTCTCACTCTCCCAATTTTGAAAAAGATCCCGGCTCATAATAATTTTCGCCCAATTCGAATCTAAGCCTTCGGTAAGAGAGGTGGCGAGACGATCGATAAACTGATTCACTCGTCTGGGGTTTGCAATCTGCTGCGAACTCTGCAACACAAAATTCGCCAGCACCTTGCGCCGACTACTCGTATTGCGATCCAGCGAAGTGATAAGTAACGTCCGCGCTGGATTTATCAAGAGGACAAAAACTATAATTGCGGCGATATGGCTCATCTGGTGGCCGTGCCCCTGCGCAAGTTCGGAAAAGCTGAACCCGATAGTAAACCAATAACAAAACGCAAAGAAAACAAAATACAGGATGCGCACAGCTAAGAGACTGATGGGAATACGAAACGAAACCAGCCCCCAGCGCAAACTTAGCGTCAAAAACACGATAGGAAAAAGTGCTGGCAAAAAATATAATGCGTTATAGTTGATATCGACTCTGACGGGAAAATAATAGAGAACGAAAAAAAACGTCGGCGGTAACGCAACAAAAAAAATTAACGATAAATTAAATATACGTTCGGCCCAAAGTCGTTTGCGGCGTTCGGCGCTCTTCAACCACACTTCGGCGCGCAAAAATAAGAAAGCGCAATAGAAAAAAGCCAAAAGAAAAATACCACCAAGCAATTTGATGAACAATAATTCGTCTTCGCTCGAACGAATAGGGAAAAAATAATACCCGGCGGCGCCCACGAATATTATTGAGGGGTACATCCACCACTGCGTGCTAAGCCCATATACGCTGCGGAAAAGATACAAGAACGGCGCGATAATTATGATGTTGTACGATAGAAAAAAATGGCCGGTAAATTGCGTTGTAAAAAAATCGACAAAGAGTAGTAAATACCCGACGGCAAAAATACTGAATAATACGTAAGCGCGCTCTAAACGCCGCACCCGAGAAAAGACATAGAAAAAAAGACCGGTGACCCAGAAGAAGAAAATTGCCGCATATACCGGTAATAGCGCTTGTAAATATTTAAGTTGCCGCGTATTTTCGGCGGCCCAAGAAAATGGGCGCAAGAAAAAAACGCCGTCGGGGATATTGAAAACGAGTGGAATAAACGCAAGACCGTGCGGTGTGTGTAAGATCTCAGCCCGCGCTGTTTCGACGAACTTTATCGTCGCCATCATCTGAAATAATGCGGCTGCGAACAATACAAGAAACGTGCCGAACCATAAGACGCGACTCATTGAATTCCCCCGCTAATCAAAAGTAACGGATATTCGCGCATACTAAGAATAATTTCTTTTTGCCCGCGCAAAGTCACCGTGCGAGTCGTATCGAAAGCGTCTGCACCGATTGCTGCGCTCGACTTAAACCACGTCCATCCGCTCTCGTCGCGATACGCAAGGTGATTGCCAAACGCGGCAATTTCGATTTCGCCGTGCGCTATCGAAAACGCAAATAGAAAGCCCTCGATCTGTAGCGTTTTGCCTTCGTTGAGTCGCAGCGTATTATGTAGCACTGTCGCGAGCTCTTTAAGCGAGCGTCCGCCGCGCGCGAGGGCATAAAAATATCCTTGTGTCGCAAAAAGCTGCAATGCATTCGAGCGCGTCGACGCTACGCTTAAACGCAATAGCATGCCAAACACGATCGAACTGCCTGCGTATACCGTCGACGTGCAGCCGAATATTGCCGCAAAATGTTTTTTATCCCACGCTGTGTCGAGCTTCTGTACCGCAAAGGTGCCGAAACGGTATGCGGATGAACCGCTCAGATGGCGCTCGATACGCTCGGCAACGTGAAATTCTTTTTTGAGAAATTCGCTGCGCGGTACCGTCCGCTCAAGCTGCGCGTTTTCAATAGCAAGACTCATACGCAGCGCCGCGTGATCTAAGAGCGGCAACCGCGACTTTTCGATAGCTTCGCTAAAACCGATCAAACCAATCAAGCGTTCTCGAAAGAGCAAAGGTATCATGAAGCGAACTTTTCGCGATTGCATATACGCTTTGAGCGTGGGCGAAAGCGACGCCGTCGATCGACCCTCTGCCGTCGCAGCCATTTCAGAACGAAACGATTCGGGAATATCGTCTTTCAAGCGCATTTTGCGCGCCCGTTTTTTGCGCGACAAGAAATAGACAAAATCCTCTTCGTCGAAAACCAATAACCGCACGCGCGTCAATCGCCACGCGCGTATGAGCCAACTGAGAAACTCAAGCGTATCATTCAAATGCGTGATGCGCGCAACCCGGTTTTCAAAAGTTTGAAACGACGGTTGATCTTTTCCGCGAATCGCCATGCCTCTACGGGCGATAAACCAATCGGTCAGCGGATGCGCTAACAAAATAAATAACACCAAAAAAATAGTCGTGCTAAAATGATTATCGCCGTTAAAACCCTTGAACCCGAACGCTGCCGAGCCAAGCAGCGCCACATCGATACCGAAAGCAAAAACGAGCGCTTTCCATGGTAAGTTTTTCAATACTTCGCGCCACATAGAGCTTAGCGAACTGTTGCAGTGTTTGAAAACGATTTCAACGAGCTTTCGGCGGCACTCCACCGTGCGCGCTGCGCCTCGGTCAGTAGAGCAACACCTTGATGGTAACGTTCGCGATGCGCGGCGAGCCAATGAGCTTTCGCCGCTTCAAACTCGCGCACTTCTTTGGCCAACAAATGCAAATTGCCTTTGATTTCATTCAACGCTAATTTTTCTTTGATCGCTTCTTGCATCAAACGAAGATTATCTTTTTCGACTTCGCATAATTCTGTACAGTGGCGTGCGCGCGTCAGAATATCTTGCGACTGGCTTTCTGAAAGCGCGAGACGTGCGCGGTTCGCGTAGAGTAGTCCCAAATCGGGATAGATTTCTTCTTTAACTTCGCGCACGAAGTAATACGATTTGAAAATTCCGCAACGCAGCGGTTGATCCATAGAAAAATCGAAGTCTTCGCGGCGCTCAAAGCGACAACCGACGACAAACGCGAGGATTAACCCCAGATGCGCAAACAGGGTAACCGAACGAAAGATCATTTTGAACGGCTCTCTATAAATTTTTTCATGCGTAGCTGCGCATCTTCGCTCGATCGTAATTTTGCTAATTCGTGAATGAGCTGGTCGCGGCTAAACGCTTCGAGATTTTCGTGCGCCATGAGCAGACGTTTTGCGCTTTTTTGCGCGTCGCGGCCCGCTTGTAAGAGAGATTCGACAATCGTCTTGAGCGCGATTTCGCTATCGGCTACAGATACTTGCTCAGAGATGAGCCCCGCCGCAAGCGCCGTCGTCGCAGAGAATATTTCTGCCGATAAGAAATAGCGCCGTGCAAACGCCGCGCTGGTTTTTCTGAGCACAAACGGCGATATCACCGCAGGAATTATCCCCAACTTGACCTCGGAAAAACAGAACTTCGCATCGGCTGCGGCGAGCACGATATCGCAAGACGCAATAACTCCTAAACCGCCGCCGAAAACATTCCCCTGCGCGTACGCAACAGTCGGCATCGCGAGCTCGTAGATAGCCTCGAACATTTGCGTCAATTTCTTTGCGTCTTCGCGGTTTTCATCTTCGGAAAACTGCGCCTGTGCGCGCATATAGTTAATGTCTGCGCCGGCACAAAACGACTTTCCGTTACCCGAAAAAACCACTATCCGAGCGCTAACGGGAACGCTCTGTACCGCCTGCGTCAAACGCTGTATCATTTCGGCATCGAAAGCGTTGTGTTTTTCGGGTCTGTTTAATGTAATATAAAAAATATTGTTATCGAATCTCGTTTCAATCATTGCGTAATCCTTAATCTACATACGGTAAACCGGCTGCGTGAAATTTTGTAGCGTATGCTCTTGGGTCGCGAGTAGCGCCATCGTGAGAACTTGCCGCGTGTCTTGTGGATCGATAATGCCGTCGTCCCAAAGCCGCGCCGAAGAATAGAGGGCACTCGATTGCCTGTCGAATTGATCGGTAATACGCCGGTGCGTCTCAGACAATTCTTTTTCTATTGACGAACGATCGAAATTTTTATTGGACTTTTTAGCTTGCGCAATCGCCGCCTGTTCGCGCACGATATTCAAAACACCCGCAGCTTGTTCTCCCCCCATCACTGAAATGCGCGCATTCGGCCACATAAACAAAAAATCGGGCGAATATGCACGCCCGCACATGCCGTAATTACCCGCACCGTATGAGCCGCCAATAATGACGGTGAATTTTGGTACATTCGCATTCGCAACGGCGCTTACCATTTTTGCGCCATCGCGCGCGATACCGCCTTCTTCGTATTTCTTGCCGACCATAAAGCCGGTAATGTTTTGCAGAAATAAGAGTGGAATTTTTCGCTGACAACAAAGCTCGATGAAATGCGTGCCCTTTAGAGCCGACTCGGAAAAAAGTACGCCGTTATTTGCCAGAATGCCGATGCGAAAACCGCTCAATTCGGCAAAAGCGCAGACAAGCGTCTTGCCATAATCGGCTTTGAATTCGTAGAACGCACTCGCATCGACAAGCCGTGCGATGATTTCCCTTACATCGAACGGTTTACGTGTGTCAGAGGGAATAATTCCGTAAATTTCAGATGCCTTATGCGCTGGCTCGACAAATTCTTTTCGTCTACTCTGCGCAATTGCATTTCGCTGCGGTACGTTGAGCGTTGCGATAATCGAGCGCGCTTTTTCTAGCGCATCGATGTCGTCGAGCGCGTAATGATCGGCGACGCCCGATTTTTGCGTATGCAACCGCGCGCCGCCCAAATCTTCGGCGCTGACCTCTTCGCCTGTCGCCATCTTGACGAGCGGCGGGCCCGCGAGAAAAATTGTGCCGTGTTTTTCGACAATGATTGTTTCGTCGCACATCGCCGGCACGTAAGCCCCGCCTGCGGTACACGAACCCATGACGATTGCGATCTGTGCGATACCCAAAGTCGACATGCGCGCCTGGTTATA
>JAFEGD010000214.1 GCA_018240245.1 Spirochaetota bacterium
CAGTCATGGAAAACAAAGAAACAATCGACAAAATTAGCCAACGCATAGTTACCCCACTTGTAATTGTTAGACGAACTATTGGCTATATTTACGACATTGCTAACCTGCAACTAAAACATCCATAAAAAGTGCAAATAACAATTCGGGAATTATGTCGCTTGCGAGAGAAATCCACCCAATCAAAAAATCATCATCGTCAGACCCAAGCCAATGCGCAGCGACATGCCGATTTTTTCTTCGAAATAGATATAGTGATCGAGAACAAATATGGCCTGAAAACGCCGATCGAAATCGTATGCGGTTATGACACCATACTTCATGATAACGTCGCCAGAGACCGCATGCACAGTGCCAATCGGCGTCTGGGTATCAGAGGTAATATTCGTCAAGCCGACACCTAAATAAGGAATAAAGCGGAGGACAAACTTAGGGGTGAAATCGACATCGAATGCCTTGCCGATCGAACCCGCGTTCGTGACATAATCGGCGTCGGTATCTTGCCCAATTTTACTTGAAACGGAGGTACCTTTTACTTTGTAATAACTAAACTCATACATGAGTAGCGTCTTTTCAAAAATTTTTGATTTGGGAAGCTTAATAAAAGAAGTTTCAATAGACCCCAAAAGACTACCGCCGAACCCTGTATTCAAGACTTGCGATGCCTGTCCGATCGGCATGAGCAAGCCGCCGTAAACGCCCACGCGCAAATCGAGCATGCTGCGTTTCCATGGGCGACCATAGTTACCGCCATCGACAAGATCTCCACTCGTCTCGGTCATGAGCGGAGCATCTTTGGGTTGATTTTTGCCGCCTTTCTTGTTGCCCGCTTTTTTTGCAGCAGCGCCTTTCGCCGCCCCTTGTGCAACGAGTGCCGGTGAGAGCACCAGTGATAGCGTCAATAAAATATAACTAGATTTCATCTGCTATTAGCTTCGGCCATTCGGCCGGATTAACTACATGGGACGCAATAATTATCGAATTGGCGACAAAAAAAGGGGCTGACGCCCCTTTTTGGCGTATTTGCCGGTGAGGCTTGCCTCACCGGCGAATACATTAGAAATCGCCCATGCCGCCCATACCGCCCATGCCACCGGGAGGCATGCCGCCGCCCATTGGCTCTTTCTTTTCTGGCTTGTCGGCAATGAGACACTCAGTCGTGAGCACGAGGCCCGCAATCGATGCCGCGTTCTGCAACGCCGAGCGCGTGACCTTCGCCGGGTCGATGATGCCGGCTTTGAGCATATCTTCCCATTTCAGTGTCGCCGCGTTAAAACCGATATTTTCTTTTTCGGTTTTCGCTTGCTGCACGATGAGCGAACCTTCCATTCCAGAGTCTGCAGCGATTTGGCGCAGCGGCTCTTCGAGAGCGCGTACAACAATCGCTTTGCCGGTTTCTTGGTCGCCTTCGAGTTTCAATTTTTCAACGGCGTCGATCGCTTTGAGCAGCGTTAAGCCGCCGCCCGCGACGATGCCCTCTTCAACCGCCGAGCGTGTTGCCGAGAGTGCGTCTTCGACGCGCGCTTTTTTCTCTTTCATTTCGACTTCGGTCGCCGCACCGACGTGAATAACCGCTACGCCGCCTGCGAGTTTCGCGAGGCGCTCTTGTAGTTTTTCACGGTCGTAATCAGAAGTGGTCTCTTCGATCTGCTTCTTGATTTGTTTGATGCGGTGTTGAATATCCGAATCTTTGCCGCCGCCTTTGATAATCGTGGTGTTTTCTTTTTCGATAATCACCTTTTCGACTTTACCAAGGTTCGCGAGCGTCGCCGTTTCAAGTTTTTGGCCGAGCTCTTCGGAAACAACTTGAGCGCCGGTCAAAATTGCGATATCTTCGAGCATCGCTTTACGACGATCGCCAAAACCGGGAGCTTTTACCGCAACGCAGTTGATCGCTTTGCGAATCGTGTTGTAGACGATTGTCGCCAGAGCTTCGCCTTCGAGGTCTTCGGCGATAATCAAGAGCGGTTTACCCGCCTGCGCGACTTGGTTCAAAATCGGAGCGATGTCTTTGACCGCGCTGATTTTTTTATCGTAGATCAAAACGTGTGCGTTTTCGAGCGTCGCCGTCATGTTTTCAGCGTCGGTTACCATGTAAGACGAAACATAACCGCGGTCGAACTGCATACCTTCGACGGTGTCGAGAGATGTTTCGATCGATTTTGCTTCTTCAACGGTGATGACTCCGTCTTTGCCGACTTTATCCATCGCGTCGGCGATGAGTTTGCCGATTTCAGGGTCGTTGTTCGCAGAAATCGTCGCCACGGCAGCGATGTCTTTGTTTTCGACTTTCTTCGAGCTCTTCTTCACGTGTTCGACAACCGCTTCGACGGCTTTGTCGATACCGCGTTTCAGATCCATCGGGTTTGCGCCCGCTGTCACGTTCTTGATGCCTTCGCGTGCGATCGCTTGCGCGAGAATCGTCGCAGTGGTCGTACCATCGCCCGCGACGTCGTTCGTTTTTGTCGAGACTTCTTTCACGAGCTGCGCGCCCATGTTTTCATAAGCGTCGTCGAGTTCGATCTCTTTTGCAACCGTTACACCGTCTTTGGTGATTGTGGGTGCGCCGAATTTTTTATCGATCACCACATTGCGGCCACGTGGCCCCAGAGTTACCTTAACCGCATTCGCGAGTTTATTGATGCCCGCCATTAATTTGGCGCGCGCTACTTCATCATATTCAAGCATTTTTGCCATATATTTCTCCTGATTTACTTTCGTGGATTACAAGCCTATTCAACGATTGCGAGAATGTCCGATTCGCGCACGATGAGATATTCTTTGCCGCCGTCTTTGATTTCGGTGCCGCTGTATTTTCCGTAGAGCACCTTTTGGCCAGCCTTTACCTGCATCGGTACGGTTTTACCGTCGTCAGATACTTTGCCCGGGCCCGCCGCAACTACGACGCCAATCGTCGGCTTTTCTTTTGCCGTATCGGGAATAAAGATGTTCCCAATTTTTTCTTCTTTTTCAGGCGCCGCTTCGATAAGAACACGGTCTGCCAATGGTTTAATCGCCATATATTTGCCTCCAATAATTTTTTTTGCCGGTGGCTTCTTAATGAAGCCCCTTGGCACTTGCGGCGAAATGTGTTAGCACTCTCGCCGATATATTGCCAATTTAATAAATTTAGACACGCTGACAAAAAAAAATCGATTTATATGATTATATGTGGACTCGCCCAAGCGAGTCCGCACATAATCACTCTAATAACAATCACTCCATACGCCGAAAATGCATTATGACCACAGACGACCTGCGCATTGAAGACTTAAAACCGCTAATACCACCGGCGATTCTCATCGAAGAACTACCACTACCGTATGCTGGACAAACGTTCATCAGTCGCGCACGCGAACATATCAACCGCATCGTGCGCGGCGAAGACGACCGCCTCATGGTCATCGTCGGCCCCTGCTCGATTCACGACACGAAAGCAGCGATCGAATACGCCGAAAAACTGCTGCCGCTACGGCGACAATTTGCGGACGAACTTGAAATCGTGATGCGCGTTTATTTTGAAAAACCGCGCACACGCTCGGGCTGGAAAGGTCTCATCAACGACCCCGATATCGACGGCTCTTTTAAAATCAACGAGGGATTAAAAATTGCGAGAAAGCTTTTGCTCGATTTAACGGCGATGGATTTACCGACAGGCTGCGAATTTTTAGATACGATCAGCCCGCAGTTTATCGCCGACTGCGTGAGTTGGGGTGCTATCGGCGCACGCACGACCGAAAGCCAAGTACACCGCGAACTCGCTTCGGGGCTTTCGATGGCGGTCGGCTTCAAAAACGGTACCGACGGCAATATCAAAATCGCCATCGACGCAATCCACGCTGCGCGCTCGCCGCACCGCTTTCTCTCGATCACGAAACAAGGCGTCGCAGCGATCGTGCATACGAAAGGAAATCCGACGGGGCACCTGATTTTGCGTGGCTCGAACACGGGCCCCAACTACAGCAGCGAGCACGTCAAAAAAACCGCAGCCGAACTCAAAGTGCAAAATCTGCACGATAGCATCGTTGTCGATTGCAGCCACGGCAATTCACAAAAAGATTATACGCGCCAAACAATCGTCGCGCGCGATGTCGCAACGCAACTCGCGGCTGGCGAGCGCGCGCTTGTCGGCGTAATGCTCGAAAGCAATCTTAAAGCGGGCAATCAAAAAGAAGCGCCGCTCGACAAGCTCGAATACGGCAAATCGATTACCGACGCCTGCATCGCCTTCGACGAGACGGCGGTTATACTCTCAGACCTCGCCGCAGCGGTGACAAAACGGCGAACACAGTAAAGTTGCTGACCGCTCGGTTATAAACTTTACTGTGTACCTTCAACCATGCGGTATTATCTATCGGTTATTTTTCTCAGTTGCGTTGCGGCGCTCGGCGCAGCGCCGCAAATTTCTTTTCCGGCAATTGAAACAACTACCGACGATAAAAGTGCTGCCAGTAAGCCGACC
>JAFEGD010000215.1 GCA_018240245.1 Spirochaetota bacterium
CTCACGATGGAGGATTCGGAGAAGCTAAAGGGCGACATTTCTAAGCTCGACCTTCTGTACAACCTCGGCCTGAGATGCATGACGTTCACTTATATGACAGGGCCGTTTGGCGACGGGAGCGATGACGAACCACGCAACAATGGGCTTTCCGAAAACGGCAAACAGCTAGTCAAGCGAATGAACGATCTCGGAATCCTGATCGACATGAGCCATATCTCGCCCAAAACGATGAGCGATATACTCGACCTGACAAAAGCACCGGTTATTTTTTCGCATAGCAATGCGCGTGGCTTAGCGAATGTAAACCGAAACGTGCCGGACGATGTATTGCTTCGGCTCAAAGCGAACGGCGGAATGATAATGCTCGATATGGTGGCGGATCATGTCACGAACCAGTTTGGAAGATGGATGAAAGAGGGCGACGAAATCTATTTCGCCACCAAGAAAAAATCGCCCGACGACAAGGCATTCCTCAAACATGTCATGGCGGAGTGGGAATCAAAAAATCCGATGCCGCGAGTGTCAGTTGCCGATGTCGCGGATCATTTCGACTACGTAAAACAATTGATAGGCGTTGAGCACATCGGTATCGGCGGCGACTATGATGGCATGGATTTTCCGATTCCCGGCTTGGAAGATGTTTCGACATTTCCAAACCTGTTGACCGAACTCGCACGCCGTGGCTGGAGCGAAAAGGAACTACGGCAAATTACTGGGTTGAACCTTTTGAGAGTATTCGGCGAGATCGAGAAAGTGTCAGAAGGGTCGAAGAAAACTTCACGGCGATAAGATGACCATTTTTTCGCCACACGAAAGGACAAAATTATGAGAAAAATAATTGCATGTGAATTTATGACGCTTGATGGCGTGATACAGAACGAGGAGAATGACGGCGACGGGTTTAAGCATGGCGGGTGGTTTTTTGGCTATGCGGACGAGGCGACGGGAGCGGTTGTGCAGGAGCGACTGGCGAAGCCGGTCGATCTGCTGCTGGGACGCAAGACGTTTGCCGCGTGGGAGACGTATTGGCCGACGCACTCGAACTTCTGGCCGAACTGTATGACCGCGACGAAGTACGTTGCCTCGAACACGCGTAGCGAGAGCGATTGGCAGCCGACCGTCTTTTTGAGCGACGACCTTGCGGAAAACGTCCGAGAGCTAAAACAAACCGACGGCCCCGATCTGCACGTAATGGGAAGCGCCGATATGCTCCAGACGCTGTTCAGGAACGATCTCGTCGATGGCCTCGAGTTGATGATCTTCCCCATCACGCTAGGCCCCGGTAAACGCCTCTTCGCCGACGGCACGATTCCGGCGTCATTCAGGGTCACCAACAGCCAGGTCAGCCCGAACGGCGTCATCATCGCGTCCTACGAACGCGACGGCGACGTAAAATCCGGCGGCGGACCTCAGATAGAAGAGGATGAGTAAGAGCCGTCAGAACCGGGAGCGACGGCTTTAGCACTGGGCGATCTGTGACCCCAGAACCGACTGGGTTCTTTAACGATGATCAATAAACAACTTGGAGACACGGAGATGCTAAACAATAGGATCTTTTCTAACTCGAAAAATGCGGATACCAGAAAAACCCAGTCGCTATCGCTCCTGGTTCTGACGGTATCGATGCTCCTGACACTGCTTGCGTCGGGCGTTGTATCCGCACAGCAAAAACCAACGACCGGTTATGCGCCTGTTAACGGGCTGAAGATGTATTACGAGATTCACGGGACGGGCGAGCCTGTGGTGCTGCTGCACGGGGCATTTATGACGGTCTCGGACGACAACTGGAGTGTGTTGATCAACGAGCTTGCCAAGACGCGCAAGGTGATCGCGGTCGAGATGCAGGGACATGGGCGGACGGGCGACATCAATCGCGATATTACTTATGAAAATCTCTCGGACGATGTGGCTGCGTTGCTCGATTATCTCACGATCGGACGTGCGGATGTTGTCGGATACAGCTTAGGCGGCGGTGTTGCGATGCAAACGGCGATCCGGCATCCGGAAAAGGTTCGGAAGGTTGTCGTCCTGTCAGCCGTCATCCGCCGCGACGGTTGGGTCAAGGAAGCTAACGACTTTTGGCCGTCGTTCACATGGGAACTTTTCAAAGGCACTCCGATGGAAGCCGAATATAAACGCCTGAGCCCGACGCCCGACAAATTCCCTGATTTTGTAAATCACATCAAAGCGGCGGCTATGCGGCCATATGATTTCGGTGCCGAGAAATTCAAGGCCACAAAGGCGCCGATGTTCTTCATCTTCGGCGATGCCGACGGCGTGCGGATCGAGCACATTGCGGAAATGTACAGCCTCAAAGGCGGCGGCCATATCCATGGCGATATGATGCCACGGTCGGAATCGCGGCTCGCCATCATCCCCAACACTACCCACGTAACGCTGATGTACCGCATGGCCATCATCATTCCAATGATCGGGGATTTTCTCAACGCAGAGCCGCAGAAGAAGTAGGCGACAAAATCTTGGAAGCCTAACCTTTTATCGTTTGCCCGACGCCGGCAGCAATGAGAAGGATGAGTTTTGCTGATTCGACAGCGATGAAGGCGACGTGAAGACGGCCTTTGGGTGGGTTTTCGCCCGCAATGACCGCGTCTGCTCGGCGAACCAGCTTCGGGAGCAGCCAGATCGTCTGCACGACCAGCATCACGATCACAATAGAGAGCATACCGATCGGCCAGTCGAATGAACGTCGTGTCAACGCAGCAGTTGCGACAACAATGATGGCAAAGGCGATCTCGATACGATTGAGCGCGGTGAAAACGCGTTTGCCGATGCCCAAGCCAAGCGCCGGGGTTATTCCCGGAGCGCGAAACTTGAGCGGCGCTTCGACAAACGAGATCGCTAAGATCATTCCCGCCCAAAAGAAGGAAATTGCTGCAACCATATCTTGTTGAGAGCGTCGCAAAAATGCGAGGCGTTGATTGCTTTTACAAAGAATCTCAACTTCCAAATTACCGTATCAGCTCGGCGCGGTGCAAAATAGGTTTATCGGTCGCAAGATGCTGA
>JAFEGD010000216.1 GCA_018240245.1 Spirochaetota bacterium
ACCGAGCTTTGCTGTGTTGCGATTAGGTAAGAACTCGCTGGCGCGAGTTCTTACCTAATCGCAACTATTTTGGGGAAATGGGGTGCTTCCCGTCTAAAAAACCGCCGTATGGCTGATGACTCCTGCTCGTAAGCGGGAGAGTCATGCGCAAAATCGTCTATTTATCGTTTGTCGTTGCGACATTGCAACTATACGCCGACGATGGCGCAACGCAGCCGCAAACCACTAGTCTATTTTTTTACACGCGACTAATATCCGACGCTAAGAATCGAACGAGTGTCGATGAAAATTTTGTACCCAATTTTTATCTCGGTCGCTATTGGCAATTCGAACCGGGACTTCGCATCGGCCAAACCGCCGCGAGTCCCACGGCGTATTACTTGCTCAAAGCGGAACTCCAATCGAAATATTTTTACGATATTGCGCGGGTTTTCGCAAGAACTTCGCAAAGCGTAACGAATTTTCCCAAGCCGCAGAGTTCGCAGACGAGCGAATTCGTCGCCGTTGAAACCAAATACCCTGTCGCAACGCATCTCATGCTGTTCTTATCTGTGGGCTACGTCTTTTCGGCAACGCAGACGAACCAACTTAATTTTGCTCCTATAATCGACGGTAGCGTCAATAATTTCTTTGCCTTCAATATGGCGCTGCGCTATCTTTATTCAAAAGCCGGGTTTATCGAGGCAATTTTTGGTACCTACGACGCGTTGAGTATTTATTTAACGCAGCAGCCATTCTTACAATTAACGAACGAATATGCCATTTCTAAACGTTTCACATTCACGGGGTATATCCGCTATCAATACAGCAACGAAATAACTACCGTAAATAATTATTTTATCGGTTTGGGCATGCGCACCAAAATCTAAAATCGCGCTCAGCCCGCAAGCGGTGCGGGAATTTCGAGGCATTGCAGTTTTTCATTGCGTTGAAAACTCACCGACTTCACAAAATAGACTTTGAGCTGTTCAAGCTTGCCTTTAACGCTTATTTGCAATTCGCGCTGTAATTCGACTTTATTGTGAACCATCGAATACGTCGAATCGCTGATTAAGACTTGCCCGCCCGCAGAACTCTGTTCGATGCGCGACGCGGTATTCACCACATCGCCAATCGCCGTCCAATCGAGACGTTCGGCGTTGCCGATGTTACCCATGATGACTTTACCGCTGTGGATGCCGATGCGCATTTCTATCGGCGGTTGCTCTTTTATTTCGCGCATTGCGTTGAGTTCGAGATACAGATTTTGTATTTCGACCGCCGCCGAGACCGCCTTCAACGGGTCGTCGAAGAGCGCAAAGACTGCATCCCCCATATATTTGTCGATTGTGCCGCCGTGCCGCACGAGCGCATTGGCGACCATGCCTAACGCTAAGTTGAGCATCTCGATCACCGCTAACGGATGCATATTTTCGGAAAGCCGAGTGAAGCCGACGATATCGGCAAAGAGCACCGTTGCGTTAACAACTTCGGTCGGCAGTTCTTCGCGACCTTGAGACGTCATTTCGAAAGCCTTGCGCATCACGTTTTGCGGAATATAACGACGGATAATATTTTGAATGCGCAGATTTTCGAGAATACTACCTTCGCTGAGGCGCGTTTTAATATCGTGGAGTACTACCGGCTGCCACATCGTGCGCAACACACCTTCTGCATCGAGATAGCCGTTGACATGGTATAAGACATCGGCGGATTTCTCGCCGTCGGGAAAAGGCAGACGAATTCGATAATTTTCAAATTGTTGCACAACGCGAATATTATGGACGCCGCGAAAAATGTCGTGAAAAAAACGCTGCGGAATAACTTTTTTGACCTCGGCGACGCGCTCGTGCGGTATTTTGAGCTTATCGAGAAAGCTCGCCGAAACCTCGGTGAGATTCTCGAAGCGATCGAAGCAGAGAATCGCAAAATCGAGTTTTTCGACGATTTCAGCGCCGTGTTTCGTCAATGCCTCTGGCAATAGCACTGTCGCCTCTTTTTTTGCCGGTGTCGGCAAAAGATTTTCCCATGGCAATTCAAGCGATGCGACCGTTTTTCCGGTTCTGAGCTCGATACGAAAATTATCCGGCGAAATATGCAAGCCCTTCAAGGTCATTATACACATCGGAATACCCATGCCTGCACCTTCGGCGTTGGCACCGTCTTCGTCTTGGCTTTCCATGAGCGCACGCATATTTTCGACAACGCGACTCTTGGCCATGGAGCTGCGAATGCGCTCGTATTCGAGCTCGCTCGGTTGGCCTTGGTTAACGATGCGAACGGTTAGGCACTCTGCGTTAAAACGCAAATAGACAGAAATGCCCAGATTGCCGTCGCGTGCGATGCGCGAGAAATTCTCGGCTTTATGCGCGTCGATTTCTGCTTTGAATAGATCGAGCCATTCGGTATAACTCACCTCGGGGATGCCTAACTCTTCGACGACTTGCTCGTAGAATATTTTCTTGTAGACCGCTTTTAAGGCATTGACGGCGAGTTCGCGCACCATCGTATAAATGACCGGCGCGAGCTTACGCCCGCCATACGCTTCGGTTATTTTATAGATCGCGTCGCGCACTTGCTTCTCTTCGGATGAAAAAAGATCGTAAAGTTGCACTCGAAAAATTTTATTCTTGTGTAAGAGCGGGTCAAGATTGGCGACGGTAATGGGTTGGCTCATGCCACAAGACCTGTACAATACTTGAAAAACGGGTCGGCTTCGATGCGCGCCTTCTGATTTTTCTCGTTCGCATCTCGCAACGCCGGGGTGAGCCCCAATTTTTGCGCGACGCGAGCGCATACCTCGTCGACTTCGCTGCGGTAAATGCCGTATCCGGCTTTCTTTGCGACAGTGTCGGCGTACTGCACGACGAGCGTCATGCGGTCGGTGTCGCCCGCCGTCGGCGTCGTTAAACCCGACTCATGCTCGGCGATGACGCGCGCGAGCAATTCGGGTAACTTCCATTGGATTGCTGCGGCGTGCCCGACCTCGGCATGATCGATGCCGAAGACTTGCTTTTCGGCCGCGCACGCCGATATACCGTTTTCGATACAAAGATTTAATGTCTCGATAAATCTTGTTCTGTCGCAGACGTTTAGAATAACTTTACCGATGTCGTGCAATAGTCCCGCAACGAACGCCTCTTCTTGTAAGTGGGGCATCCCCAGGCTGGCAGCTAACGACTTTGCGACAATCGCCGTCACCACCGAATGCCGATAAACATGCACACGAAATTTTTCGTATTTGCCGAGTTCGAAGAGAGATTTCGTCGTGAGCAACACCACCATCGATTTGATGAGTTTGAATCCTAAAAGTGAAATCGCGTTTTGTAGCGAAGTAACTTTATTGCCACGCGAATAGAACGAAGAATTAGCGAGCTTCAAGATGCCGGCACTGATCGCTTGATCGACGCGAATAAGATTGTCGAGTTCTTTGAAATTCATCTCGGTGTGGTCGTCGAGTTGTAAAATCGCCGAGAGCGCCTGCGGGTGAACGGGGAGCTTGAGCGTTTTAAAGTCGATATCGGTGAGTAGCATAGTATTTGGCCTCTGTCGTATTTTTCTCGATTATTGTCGTGAAGTTACAAAATTATTCGTCTTATATGTGCCGGTAACCGAGTCAAGCGAAATATCAGAAAATGATAGCGGTGTCACAATTTGTAAGAAATTTTATGTCCCTTCGTGTTGTGTCAGAGAGCGCGTTTCAAGACCATCGTTATTGGGTGCGCGATGGGGTGTTTGAGGTGTGCTCATAGTTTTCGGCATATCTAAACGCGCGTCGATGGCATGTGGATAGAAAATTTTTCATATTTCAAAATCTTCGCCTGTCATACCTCGAAGTAAACCCGACAGCGCCGCAGAAAATTCTCATCGCACATGCCAACGGCTACGCTGCAGGCATGTACGATTATTTGATCGCCGCACTCGGCAAATCGCACCACGTCTGCGCGCTCGATTTCGCGGGCCACGGCGCATCGGAAACGACGCTCGAGTTTTCTTCGTGGAACTTTTTTCGCGACCAGCTCTTGGCGCTACTCGATCACTTGGGTTGGCGCACATGTTCGGCAATCGGGCATTCGCTGGGCGGCGGCGGCATCTTGCGCGCGGCAGAGCTGCGCAGCGAACGCTTCGATAAAATCGTCGCGTTCGACCCGGTCATGTTAAATCTCGTATCTACAACCTATGTAAAATTTTGGAAAAACCCCATGGCGCGCACGGCGCTCCATCGCCGCGCCGAATTCAAAAATAAAGAGCAGGCACTCAAAATTTTTTCGCGCCACCCGGCAAACCGCGCCTGGCAACGCGAGAGCGTAGAAGCATTTGTGAAGTACTGTATTCGTGAAACCTCTAACGGCGCCGAACTTTGCTGCGCGCCGGCGCTCGAAGCGAAGATTTTTTCGCTCGCCGAATTCGCGCATCTCTTCGCGCTAAGAAAGATTACGTGCGCGACGCATCTTGTATTACCGGCGCGCTCGCACGTTTGCCCACCGCGCGTTGCGGGAAAGATCGTCGCAAACAATAGTCAATCCGCCATTGAGCGTTTACCCGGCACAGGGCATCTCTTGCCGTTCGAGAATCATGCTCTAACTCTGGAAGTGACTATGCGGGAGCTCGCTGTGCAGATTCCCGCCCCCTTACAATCCGCTTGACATCGTATCGGTATTATGTCTCATCTATACATGACCGATACCGAGGTCATTAGCCTCTTACGCGACGCCGTCTGGCTCACGATTAAACTCAGCGCCCCCGCGCTGATGGTTTCGCTCATTGTCGGGCTCGTGATCAGCATCATACAAACCACTACGAGTATTCAAGAACAGACGCTGACGTTCGTTCCCAAGCTGTTGGCGGTATTGGTCGTGTCGCTGCTCTTTGCGTCGTGGATGGTACACAGCATGACCGACTACACGCGCGAACTCATGCGTATTATCGGCAAGCATTAGCCACAGCTATGGATTTCCTGAGCGGGCAATTTCAGATTTTCACGCTCGTCTTCGCGCGCTTCTTAGCGCTCTTTTCGGTCGCACCCGGTTATTCGGGGGATTCACTCCCCTTCTTTTCGCGCTTTGCGCTCTCTTTTCTCTCGGCGAGTATCATTACGCCACTGGCAGATTTCCCGCCGAGCTTGCACGACGATTTGCAGAGCGCGTATTTTCTTATCGTGCTCGAGCAGGCGGCGATCGGTATCTTTATCGGCGTCGCGATGCAGTTTTTGTTCGCAGCGTACCAACTCGCCGGCGAATTTTTTTCGGTGCAGATGGGTTTCGGCATCAGCGAGGTTTTAGATCCGCTCGCGCAAGTTTCGTTGCCGATTATCGGTACGCTCAAAAATTTAATCGCGATTTTTGTATTCTTTGTCAGCGGCGCGCACACGTATCTCATTCAAGCGCTCGCATTTTCGGTCGAGCGCGTCCCGCACCTCGGCTTCGGTTACTTGAAAAACGGTATCGCGCAGAACCATCTTTTCAAATATGTGACGCTGCTTTCGGGCGGTATGTTTATTTCGGCGCTCAAAATTGCGCTGCCCGTAATCGGCTGCTTGCTCTTGGTCTCTGTCACTCTCGGCGTACTAGCAAAAGCCGCGCCGCAGATGAATATGCTTGTCTTGGGTTTTTCGGCTAAGATTGTCATCGGCTTCATGGTACTTGCGATTATGGCGCCGCTCATCGTGCAAACGATGTTCGCCGAAATGGATCGCTCGATCAATATGCTCGATGCTTTGATTAAAGCGTGGCGCTAAAACGCCAACTGGCGTTAGAAATGTAACGCGAGTGCGATACCTGTTTGGTCGGCGCGTTGGTAAGAGAAGAGTTTTATGTGCTCGGGTAGATCGATAAAGAAAAACGTTAAGCCCGCCAAGAGACCGACACCGGCGCCATACCCCATATAGCGGAAAATATCGCCCGTATCGCCGCTGCTGCTATACGGGATAAAACCGATACCCGCACCAATCACCGCGCCGCCTAATGCGCCGTACCACGAATATTTCAGCAGAAATTTACCGATGGCAAATTGATAAATTTTTCCTTGCTCGAAAAATGTCGTAAAAATACCGGCGAACGCACCGACACCAGCGCCAATACCGGCATAGGTAATCAACATATTCTGACTCTGCGTCGAATTATTCGAATTGTATTGCGAGAAACCGACAAGGCCACCGACGACCGAGCCACCGATGGCACCCATGAACGCGGATATCAACATGTGCTCGCCTCGATCGTAAGGGTGCGTATCTTGCACGATATAATCTTCGATGAGGCGCCTATTGCTCAACTCGTACGTCGCCGGGTCTTTGGCGGCAATCGGTGCTTCGGTATCTTCTGAAAGCTTCATCGTTCTTTTTTTTGGATATTTGAGCTTCTTCTTATCTTGTTCTGCCTTTTCACCATTACTATTTTTCTGCGCTTGTTCGCTTGTGGTTTTGCTCACTGTAGATCCTGCTGGATTTTCCGCGTTGTTTGCTTCTACTTTCGCGGGCGCATTTGCTTCGGTAGCCGCACTATTTGCTTTTGCAGGCGGCGCGGTGGCGGATTGCGTATCGCCTATTGGCTGCACGTCTTCGCTATAGCTTACGCTTGTGAAGAGAAAAGTAACGATTATGAGGACGATAAGAGTGCCTAACAGTTTATAATTAGCGATCATTTTTAATCCTACTCACCGGAGGTAATTTTATAGCGTAATTTTTGCGTAACGTGAACTAACATCGCAAACAACCCCGAGGCTACATATAGAATAACGACACCAAACGCCACAAAGTAGAGATTAAAACGATAGATGAGAATTGAGATGACGGCAACAAACGCCACGGCGCGCACCAGCGTCAATTTGCGTAAATTTGACTGTGGCTTTGAATACTTGATATTACTAATCATCAAGAACGCAACACTCACAAAAATTATTATTGCCACGGGCCGCGATATATATTGCGTATTATTATTGAAAAGCGGTATAAAGGCAATGAGCAGACCCGCCACCGGCGAAGGTAATCCGACGAACGAACTCGGGTCGTGCGCAACGTTGAACCGAGCCAACCGAAACGCCGCACAGAGCGGAAAAATTGCCGCAATCGCCATACCGACGGGGATATCCCATGGCGTACCGACGGTATACTTGCTGATAACAATATCATAAAGATAGATTTTGTACATGAGAAAGCCAGGAGCGAGACCGAATGTCGTCAAATCGGCTAACGAATCGAGCTGCTCGCCGAGCTGGCTCTGCGACTTGAAGAGACGCGCGAGCGGGCCGTCGAGTCCGTCAAAAATGGCAGCTAAAATAATACAAAGACTCGAAGTTATAAAAAAGTAGAAATTTTCGGAGTTATGGCCGGTGGCTCGCGAGGCGATCACCATCGCAAAAAAGCCAAACGTCAAGTTGCCCATCGAAAAGGCATTCGGAATAAAGGCCCGCCACATTGAAAATGCAAACGGGGCTTTCGCTTCCCTATGGCAAGGACTATTTTTACCGCAAGCACGAATAAAATCCATAAACGATTTTACAGGCTGTCTCAAATAACATGTCTTGGCGGTCTGTGCTACTCGAAGAGCTTGGTAAACTTGAAAAAGAACAGTTACTCCGAGTAGCCGAGGTTTGGGGTCTCACTAAGCCCCCCGGCGACAAACGCGCTTTGGTGCAGTTGCTATCGAAGATGTTTATCGACCCCTATTTCTTAAAGACGGTACTCGAAAAACTGACTCCATTACAGGTTAAGATTTTTGCGGTTATTCTCAATAACAAGCAAATTTTGACGTTAGGCGAGATCAGCCGCAAAATTCAATTACAGCCGATTAACGTCGAAAAAGAGCTCGCGGTCTTAAAGCACATAATGCTGCTCTACCAAAAAAAGAACCGCGAGCGCATCACACATAATCTCGATAAATATATCGCGTTCGACGAATTTCGTAAAATCGTCTCTACCGACGGCAACTCGCGCGGCGAAAAGTTCCAAATCAGCATTCGCCGCGAAGTCGAGCAAACGGGCGACGACGAATACGATCCAAAATATTTAGCGCTTTTGGGCGGCAAAGGCAAGAAGCCGCGCGAATATGCCGAAAAGGCGTTCAAAGAAGAGACGCTGCAAAAAACGTTAAAGACTCTGTCCGACGGCGAAATGGTCTTACTAGACGAGGCATTTACGAACGGCGGTATTATCGAAATCAACGCCGCGCGCATCATCATGGACGAGCAAAAGCTGCCGATGGAAAAAACCATCCGCCGCCTTGATGCTTTCCAGCTCTTGAAAGACGTCTATTTTATCGACGAACGTTTCGTGCGCATCATGGTGATTCCGCTCGAACTTTTTAATTATCTCAAGAAAAATCCGCTTTTTCCGGTGCGCAGCGACGTCAAAGAACTTACCGAACGCACGATTGAAAACGGTTTCGATTTTCTGCTCAATTTGAAAAAATTGCTGCTTTTCATTTCGAATAAAGGTCTCACGCTTTCGCAATCCGAGCGGTTGCGGCAAGCCGACATGAAGCGTTCAGAGGCCGCGCTCATCGACATCGACATCAATCTTTTTTCCGAGAAAAGCCAGATGCACCAGATTGAAATTATTCTGCCGCTCTTGCGCCTTTTCGAGCTCGTCGATTTGCGCGACGAGAATGTGGTGCTTATCGAAAACTACGAAGAGTTCTTAAAACGCGAACCCGCTGAACTCATGCGCGAACTTTTTCAAAAAATTCTCGATGCCGCAGACAAACGCATGGTCGGCGACGAAGTCTTTTTGCCGATCGACCTGCCCTTTTTCAAGATGCCGATGATCGATATCTGCATCAAGCATATCGAAAATAACGACGGTATGTTCGTCAAAGTGCTGCTCGCCGAACTGATTCGTTCGCGCGTAATTATGATTCCGGGTTTCAAAGTGCGCGATTTCAAAAACGCCTATCTCGAACAGCGTTCGATGATTGTTTCGGCGATGATTTACATGTACCTCATGGGCATGCTGCGCGTCGATTATCCGAAGCGGTTCGTCAACGTCAGCGCGTTAGGTCGCCATTTTTTCCACGACGAACCGCTCGCGTTTGAAAGCGAATCAGGCGCGGTCATTCTGAACGCCGACGGTACGGTCGTTGCTCTCCCAGAGAAAATGTCGCTGCACGATTTGCATCTATTAAAATCGTTCGCCGAACTCAAAGAATTCGACAAAGTTTTTAATTTTCAACTCACGAAAGAATCGATCCAGACGGGCGTGATGCTCGGCAATTCGATCGAAAGTTTCAAAGCGCTCTTAGAGCGCACAACGCGCAGCGGCATTCCGCAGGCGCTCGACTTCAATCTTACCGAATGGAGCAAAGACTTACCGATTGTTATCATCGAAGAAAGTATCGTTCTTCTCGAAACCGCAGACCCACGCCTGACCGAAGCGCTCTTAGGCCAGATTCGCGGCAAAAAAATTGTAAAAAAAGAAATCTCCGAGACGGCGCTCGTAATATTTAAGAGTAAAGTGCAAGAAGTCATGGAAGCGGCCGAAAAATTAGAGATGATTGTAAAGCTCATTCGCTAAGCGAATGAGCGCAAGGGTTCAAGGCAGGCTGCGCTCTTTGTTTACCGAAAGCAGCGAAGCGCTTTAGTCGTCGACCAAGAGGTCAAACGACCTATTGGCAGCAGTTTGCAAAGCAAACTGCGAGGCTTTCGGTAAACCGCAGCCTGACTGAAGCCTAAAGTTTTTTAAGTTCAGCAACAACCAACTCCAACGCTTCGGAAAAAGGTTTTCTGACCTTGAGACCCGCTGCGTTCTTATGGCCTCCGCCGCCGAATTTTTTCGCTACCGTCGCAACATCGACATCGCCGATCGAACGCAACGAGCCCTTGAGTTCGCCGTCTGCGGTTTCGCTAAAAAGCGCTGCGGCGATGACACCTTTATGCGCCAAGAGGTGGTTCACAAAACCCTCGGTGCCGCTATCGCCTAAGTCTAAACCTTCGCGATCTTTTTGCAATACCGGCAAAACGACAATTTTATTCGGTAATATTGCTACTTTGGGATAGAGGCGCGCGGAAAGTTTCAAGCGATCAATAGGGCTACTTTCATAGATGGCGCGAAATACAAAATCGGAATGAATGCCATAGCCGATAAGTTCGCCCGCCGCTAAATGCGTGCGCAGCGAAGTTTTCGAATAGCGAAAATTTCCCGAATCGGCGACCAGCCCGGTATAGAGCGGTAACGCCGCAGCTTTCGGAATCGGTATCTTCAAATAACGGTAGAGATCCCACACTAGTTCGGCGGTGGCGGCGTATGTCGGGTCGACGCAAAATTCTTTTCTACCGGGCAAAACGTGATGATCGATCGTTGCCCACGGCCGATTTAACCGCATGAAAAGCGCGCCGACGCGATCGCTGCGCTCGGGTTCGGATGAATCGAGAATAAACACAAAGCGATCGCGCATTAATTTCTCTGCCGCCGCTTCGGAAAGACCACCCTCGCCGATATGATCGCCGAGCTTCTGCTCGCCAATATATGAAACAAGTTTTTGCGGCATCATCGCGGCCAGATACCCCGGCACGCGCTCGTTATTCATAATGCGCACATCTTTTTTGAGACTTTTCAGCAAATAATAAAGCCCGATTTGGCTGCCCAAACCGTCGGCATCGGCACCGATATGCGTCGTGAGCAGAAATTTTCTCTGCTTGCGGATTATCGCCGCAATTTTCGGCAAAACTTTCGACTGCGGCTTATAGTTTATTAGCAGCGCTTTTGCAGTTGCGGCGCTTAACGCCTGTGTCGCTTTTTCTGCGTGCACGCGCTATTTTGCCTCAGCGCGTTTTTTCTCGGCGAGCGAACCCAAAAACGACAGCCCGTATTCTTTGGGGTCGATAAACGCAGTTTTATAGAAATCGCGCACGTCGACCTGTTCTTTCTTTAACTCGTTCAGAAATTCTGCCGCCGGCTGTAAACTATAGTGAAAGCCGCGATCGGTGCTTAGGTCAGAATCGGCGGCCCAACGAAAACGGCCTTTGTCGAACGAAATCGTGCGCACCACGAGCGACGCCGCATCGACGGGTAACTGCGTAAAAGATCTCTTAAAATTCGGCTTATAGCCGCGAAAGTACTCTTCGGCGTTCGAGTAGTAGAGAATCCGCAGCGGCACACCCATCTGTTTCGCCGCCGCCGCGATTCCCTGTACGGTGATTTCGCCGTTCAAGTCGCCGCGTAGGGCGCGGATACGGTTTTCTTTCGCTAATTTTCTCAAGTAGTCGTATTGCTCTTGGTCGTTAAGCCAAAATTTATACGGCCGCTTCTTCGTAATGCGATCTAAGAAGCCGAACGTAATCACAAGATACGGCGATGCCTTGCGGTAGCTTTCTTTAATAAACGGCAGCTCAGGGTTGCCCGCAAATTCTTGCTCGAAAAGTTTATCGGCGGCGGCGGCCGATTTTTTTTTGTCCCACATGAGGCGGTGCTCTTGTGGCGTCGCAAGATGCTTTAAGAATGCAGTGTGGATTTTATTCGCGGCGACGACTACGCGCGTAAAGTCCATGAGCCAGATATATTCGCTTCTTGCCCACGCCGCGAGCGTAAAATTTTGAATCGAACCCACGCCGAAATAACCGCCGCCGATACCGCGAATATGCGGCTCGTAGATTTCTAACCGATCTTCGTTCGTGACCGTCGTGTCGCCGGTATCCCAAATAGTCGGCTTCAAGTTTTCTTCGGGCGAGGCGAAGAAAACTTGCTGCATATCGACCTTCGGAGCCTGTTTCGCCTCGCGGCACGAAAATAAGAGTAGTACAGGGGTTAATCCCACTAAGAACGCAAATCGCATTCGGCAGCATACCTTTGGGAAACATGCGGAAAACGCTTTTTCTGTAGTACGCCGCCGCACCTGCCGATACTCTAGAGGTCTTCGTCTGTTATGCAACGCGATCTGCACCTCAAAGAATATCAGGCAAATTCGGTAGGGACCGCCGACCAAAAACAACTCATTGTGATGCTTTACGAAGGCGTTTTGCGTTTTTTGCGCGACGCCGAGGCGCAGATGACCTCGTATAAGACGTACGACAAAGCGAATAACAGCGTGTTGCGCGCGCAGGATATTTTTACCGAACTCATGGTTTCGCTCAATCTCGAAGCGGGTGGTGAAATCGCGCAGAATCTTTTTAATCTCTACGCTTATTGTAAAACGCAGTTACTCGAAGCGAACGTGCAAAAAAAAGTAGAAATGATTAAGCCCGTGCAAAAAATTGTCGGTGAACTTCTCGAAGCGTGGAAACAGATGGAAGCCCCCACTGCGCCGAAAGCCGCGCCCACAAAACCCACCGACTACAAAGGCGGATTTAAAGCCGAGGGCTGACGCTTGACCGAAAAATTACTCGTACTTTCGCTGCAAATTTTCAAAACCGTAGCGACAGCGCGTACTGTTGCCGACGCAACGGCGCGCATAAAACGAATAAACGACAAACGCCAGCAAATACTCGCCACGTATAACGGCACCGCAACCTTCGCTGCCGCAGAGACCGCTCGATTTGAACTCATAAAGTATTTAGACGAAGCTTCGAAAAAAAAGTTAAAAGGACTGCCGTAAGTGTGAGGGATTGAAATCCCCCCTCACACCAAGTTTCGGCTTACGATTTTTTTGACGCCGCTTTCTCTGAAATTTCTTTCGAGATATTCGGCGGCACTTCTTCGTAGTGTTCGAATTGCATCGTGTATGCGGCGCGGCCCTGCGTAATGCTGCGTAGCTCGGTCGCATAACCGAACATCTCGGCAAGCGGCACCAACGCTTCGATTACGCGCGCATTACCGCGCTGGTTCATCGCATTGATTTTGCCCCGGCGGCGGTTGAGGTCGCCGACTACATCGCCCATATAGTCTTCGGGAGTTACCACTTCGACTTTCATGATTGGCTCTAAAAGAACCGGGTTCGCTTTGCGGCAAGCGTCTTTGAACGCCATCGACCCCGCAATCTTGAACGCAAGCTCCGACGAGTCGACGTCGTGGTAAGAACCGTCGAATAGTTCGACCTTAACGTCGACAACGGGATATCCCGCCATCACGCCCGATTGCAACGCCTCTTCGATACCTTTATTCACGGGTTGTACGTATTCGCGCGGCACTGTACCGCCGACAATTTTATTCTCAAAAACATATCCACCGCCCGGCGGTAGTGGCTCTACGTTAATCCAGACGTGACCATACTGGCCGCGCCCACCGGTCTGCTTAATATACTTACCTTCTTGTTCGACCTTTTTGCGAATCGTTTCGCGATACGCCACCTGCGGTTTACCTACGTTCGCCTCGACCTTAAACTCACGCTTCATGCGATCGACGAGAATTTCAAGGTGCAACTCGCCCATGCCGGCGATAATTGTTTGCCCGGTTTCTTCGTCGGTGCGCACATGAAAAGTGGGATCTTCTTCGGCGAGACGGCCTAACGCGATACCCATTTTCTCTTGATCGCCCTTTGTTTTCGGTTCGACGGCGATATGAATCACCGGCGCCGGGAAAGTCATTTTTTCGAGAACCGACGGATTGTCTTCCATGCAGAGCGTATCGCCGGTGGTGGTATCTTTCAGCCCCACCGCTGCGGCGATTTCACCCGTGGAAACTTCTTCGATATCTTCGCGCGAGTTCGCGTGCATGAGCACGATACGCCCAATACGTTCTTTATTGTTTTTTGTACTATTGAGGATGTACGAACCTTTTTTGAGCGTACCCGAATAAACGCGGAAATACGTCAACTTACCGATAAAGGGGTCGGCCATAATTTTGAACGCCAACGCCGCAAAAGGTTCTTTATCGTCGGGCTTGCGCACCAACGCAGGCTCTTCGCCCGCCTCTTGGTCGAGCTTAAACGCCTTGACCGGCGGAATATCGAGTGGGCTTGGCAAATAGGCGACGACCGCGTCGAGCAATGTCTGCACGCCTTTATTCTTGAACGACGAACCGCAAAGTACGGGAAAAATTTTCATGGCGATGGTGCCTTCTCTAAGGCCCGCAACCAAATCGTCGTGCGATAGAGTACCTGCTTCTAAATATTTCTCGGTCAGTGCGTCGTTGACTTCGGCGACCGCAGAGACTAGAGCGTTATGATACTCTTCTGCCTGCGCCTTCAAATCTTCGGGAATCGGCTTACGCTCGAATTTTGCGCCAAGTTCTTCGCCCGACCACACAACCGCGTCCATCGCGACAAGGTCGACCACGCCGACAAAACCCGACTCAACACCAATCGGTAATTGAATCGGTACCGCATTCGCTCCTAAACGGTCTTTCATCATCGCCACCGCGCGGTAGTAATCGGCACCCATACGGTCGATTTTGTTAACGTAGCACAGGCGTGGCACATGGTAACGGTCGGCTTGACGCCAGACAGTTTCAGTCTGCGGTTCGACACCTGCTACGCCGTCGTAGCAGGTGACTGCGCCGTCGAGCACGCGCAACGAACGCTCGACCTCGACGGTAAAGTCGACGTGACCCGGTGTATCGATAATATTAATTTGAATCTGCTCGTCGTTCAGATCTTTCCAGAAGCATGTCGTCGCGGCTGAAGTGATGGTAATACCGCGCTCACGCTCTTGCTCCATCCAGTCCATCGTCGCAGCACCTTCGTGTACCTCGCCGATTTTGTGCGACTTGCCAGTGTAGTAAAGAATCCGCTCGGTCGTCGTCGTCTTACCGGCGTCGATGTGCGCCATGATGCCGATGTTTCTAAGTTGTTTGAGAGTTACCTTTCGTGCCATATTTATCCTTAAAATAGTCGAGGCACATTACGATGTGCCTGAACGAATAATTCTACCAAGCGTAGTGCGAGAAGGCACGGTTCGCTTCTGCCATGCGCTTCACTTCTTCTTTCTTCTTAATCGCGCCGCCGTTGTTATTGACTGCATCCATAATTTCACCCGCTAACTTATCGGAGAGCGTCTTGCCTGAACGATCGCGGGCCGCACCGACCAACCAGCGAATCGCTAACGATTGCTTTCGCGCCGGATAAACTTCGACCGGAACCTGGTACGTTACGCCGCCCACGCGGCGCGACTTGACTTCGACTTGTGGCTTCACGTTTTCGATCGCTTTATAAAACTGCTCGATACCCGCGACGCCGGTTTTTTCTTGCACGCGATCGATCGCGCGATAAAACAATTGTGCCGCCGTCGATTTCTTACCGTCGATCATCATCGAATTGATAAATTTCTGCACGAGCACGCTCGAATGAATGCCGTCGGGGCTAATGTCACGTGTATGACTCTTGGTTCTGCGTCTTGCCATAAATCCTCTTTAATACTCCAATATTACCTATGCTTTCGGTTATCAGGCCTTCGGCCTTTTAGTCCCGTATTTTGAGCGCGACTTGCGGCGTTTTTCTACGCCTAATGTATCGAGCGAGCCGCGCACGATGTGGTAACGTACACCCGGTAAATCTTTTACCCTGCCACCACGAACGAGCACAACGGAGTGCTCTTGCAAGTTATGCCCTTCGCCCGGAATATACGCCGTAACTTCGATGCCGTTCACCAAACGTACGCGC
>JAFEGD010000217.1 GCA_018240245.1 Spirochaetota bacterium
ATTGCGATTCGCCCATCAGCGCGGCGAATTCGGCGTCTTTGAATTGCGTCTCGCTACCGTGCAAACATTCACCCTGCGGCGTCTTGTCGCTCAAGAAAATTTCGCCGTGTGCATGCGGACAATTTTCCGATGCTATGCGCCCGCTCAACGAACAAACGCGCAACCGTCGCAGTCCGTGTTGGAACTTGAATTCGAGAGGCACAAATTTCTTTCGTAAAAAATCGCCGGCGAGTTTTGAAGACAGCGCCGAGCCTGTCGCGCCGGGTATCGAGTAACGCATATCGTCGTAACCAAACCAGACCGCTACGACAATCTCTTTCCCGCCGCCGACAAACCAAAGATCGCGCGAATCGGACGACGTGCCTGTTTTACCGACGATGCCCTCGACTCCGGTACCCGCGTTCGCCCCTGAACTTTTTAATAGCGAAATCATGAGTTGTGTTTCGGCGGCGCTGAGCAGCCGATCTTTAGAGGCTTCGGTCAGCGAAAATTGATTCGCGTGCGTTTTTCGTAAATCGACGATGCGCTCGCTGTTTTCGATGCGTGTAATGAGTAACGGGTTATTCAAAAATCCGTTATTGGCAAAAACTGAGAACGCGCGCGCCATCTCGAGCGGCGAAAGAGAAACCGTTCCAATCGCCACCGTTTCGTCGTAAGCGAAGCGTTCGCCGAGCGTCGTTTCGTTCTGAAAGAAAAAATCTGAAAATAGTTCGGTAATCCCGTCGCGCCCCACCAAGCGACCCACGCGAATCGCCGGAATATTGCGCGATTTGGCGAGCGCATCGCGTACCGGCATCGGTCCTTCAAAGCCGCCGTTGATATTTTCAGGCGCCCATATTTTTGAGCCAGAACCCGCAATGTAGGGCGTATCGTCGACCAGCGACGCCGGGTGGATTAACCGCAGACTTAATGCCTTTGCGTATATAAACGGCTTGATCGCCGAGCCGACCTGGCGACGCATTTGAATCGTGCGATTCAATTGATTCTTACTTTCAAAACTTTCGCCGCCAACCATCGCCAGAATTTCGCCCGATTGCGGTTGCATAGCGATGAGTGCGGCCTGCAATTGCGGTGTGACTTCGCGCGCGAGATTGAATCCCCCTATGTCGAGCAATAGACCTGCGTCGAAAGCCGATTCGCTTAACCTACGCCGCAGACGAATCGCGTCGCTATCTTGCGATTTAAGTTGGGCGCGAAAATTTTTGCGTGCACGCGATAAGTGTTTCTGCAAAAGATCTTCGGCGCGCGACTGTAAATCGATATCGATTGTTGTTAAAACCCGCGCCGAATTTTGATTTTCTCCCGAAAGAATTTTACGTTGCGTTAGAAATTCGCGCGCATACTGCGCTGGCCAAAGCCCTAAACGACTTTTTTCTCCGAACGCGGTCTCGCTCGCAAAGCGATTCGCCTGATCTGCGACGGATGCCATACCCTGCGCCCAGTCGACGGTATTGACAGAGATGATTTTTGCCGCAACCATACCCTCGTAAAGTTTTTGCATTCGCGCTTGTAGAACACGGTTATTTTTTAACGGCGAATATTTTTCGGGCGATGGAACCAGAGCCACTAAAGAAATAAATTCGTTGGCGGATAACTCTTTTATCGTTTTACCATAGTAAAATCGAGCGGCCGACGCAAACGAATAATTACCATGGCCGAGATACACATTATTTACATAGAGAGTTAAAATTTTCTGCTTCGAGAGCACATTCTCAAGAGCGCGCGCCAAGCGCACCTCTTGCAATTTGCGAAAAATATTTTTTTTACGATTTTGCAAAATAATCCGCGCCAATTGCTGCGTGATCGTCGAGGCGCCTTGCGCATACCGAAAATGTAAAATATTATTTGCGAGCGCACGCAATATCGCCGAGTATTCGACGCCGCAGTGTTCGTAAAAACCGCGATCTTCGGAAAAGAGCAACGCATCTAATTGCCACTTGCGAAAATCGGATAATTCTGCATGTACCGCTTGCGAAACCCCTAAGCGATTGATTTCGATACCGTTGCGATCAAGAACAACGTCGGCTTGTCGCGCTCTGAGCTGCGCGAGCGCTTGTCGCGCATCTTCGCTTGCCCACGGTATCGCTTGCACGATCGCAATCGTGAGTACGAATACAATTCCTGCCAAACCCGAGACTAACGCAATTTTTTTCCATTCCAGTGATTTTATAGACGCGAGTCGCAGCCGCTGTGGTTTTTGCGACGCCGTGATTTGCGGCTGTTGTGTTTCGACTGCGCTCGCCGTGGTTGGCGAAACGGAATAGAGCGATGCGGTCGAATTATACGCATACGTATCGGGCTCCGTATCGCTCTCGTCATATGCAATCTCTTGATCATATGGTGTTGCTGGCGTTTCTGAAATTAGAGGAGCAGAGACTGCTTTGACATTTTTTTTATCTTCAATTAGAACATTGGTAGAGAGCGCCATCCGCCCCCGGCCTTGAACTTTTTCTAATAATAGATTTTGTAATCGTCCCTGCCGGTTATCGTAACCGTGAGCATAGCCGCAATGCGGACAGTGCGCCGTCAGAACGACGTCTTGCAAAAGATCGAGCTGCGGTGAAAAAGTTCGAGTGCAGCGCCTGCACGCATGTTCAAATGCGTGGCTCATGGTTTTATTTTAATTCAAAAAGATCGCGTAGTTTCTTTTTCTGATTGATTTCAATCGCTTCCATTGTCAGTTGCAGACGCTTTGCCGTCCGACGCAGGTATTTTTTGTACGTCTCGACAAAGTCTAATTTTTTTTCATAGAACGGAATCGTTTTCAATTCGATTTTCTCTTTCTCTTTGAACGATTCGACCTGACGCGCGTCAAATGCCGATTCAAAATACGTCAAAACTATGTCGTCGTTGCGATCGACTTTCAAATCGCCCCTGCTCTGCGCATTTTTCGCCTCGGGATTATCGAAAAATAACGGCGTAGGATTAACGACTTCGCGCTTTTCGCGCTTGTACTCTTTGCCGAAGGGGTTCGTGCGCTCAAATACCAACTTCACTTTCGCAAGCTTGGGCGATTTTGCATCGCCGCTGGGGTAAAGAATTATATTACCATTATAAAGATAGCGCAAAGAAATTGTTTTTATCGATTCACCCGATGCGATAGGCAAGTTGTAGCCGCCATCGGCTTCTTTCACGATCGGTTGGCGTTCGGGTGGCATCGGGTGCACCGCTAACAAATCGAGAATTCTACGCAAACTCGCCGCCAACTCGCGGTGCAGGTTATCGATTTCAATGTCACCATAACCGCTGTCGTCGGCTTTTTTCTTCTGCTCTTCTTGTTGGGCTAATATTTGTGGGTCGATAATTTTCTGTCCCCACAACAAACCGCCCACGGCAATCGCCAACACGAGCGCGGGTATTAGAAACGTCTTTCTTTTGAACATATGCGTCCTATGCGGAGCTAAAATGTAGCCCACTACCCTTTATTAACGGCGTTTTATACCGTAGTCTTTAGAAACCGAACCCGACTCGCAGCCGCGAAGTTGCGCCGTTATGCTTTTTTGTCCGCTAAAAATGCGGCCACATCGACCGCGTTGCGACTTTCGGCTATATCTCGCGCAGTTTGGCCTTTTTTGTTCTTTATGCGCGCCAGCGCTCTCCCGCGAACGAGCAGATCGGCTTTCTCTAAACTGCCGTCGTGCGCGGCGAACATGAGCGCCGTCCAACCGTCGAGGTCTTGTTCGTTGACGCGCGCGCCGGCGGTAATGAGCTTCTGCACCATCGCCACCGAGCCTTTCCACGTCGCCATGGTGAGCGCCGTGCGACCGCTGCGGTGTTTCAAATTTAGATCGGGCTTCTGCGCCAAAATAAAATCGAACATGTCTTCGTTGTTACGAAATGCCGCAATCATGAGAGCTGAATAACCGTCGCGGTCCTGTAGATTGACGCGCGCGCGATGCGTTACGAGCATTCGCGCAACATCGAGCGAGCCAGAATTTACGGCATACATGAGCGCCGTATAACCGTCTTCGTTTTTCAGATCGATATTGATATTCGCCTGCAACGCGCGTTCTGCGCGCGCGACGTCGTTCGATTTTGCCGCCAACACGAGCTCTTTATTATTTTTCGGGTCGATCGCTCCGGCGGCAACGAGAATCTTGACGATCTCGTCGTAATCTTTAATCGCCGCCCAGTACGCCGCAGTACCGCCGTTATCTGCCGTCGCATTCACATCGACCCCCGCATCGACTAATCGGCGCACCGCTTCTAACTGCCCTTTTGCCGCCGCTAAAATGAGCGGCGTATAACCGAAAACATTCTTGCGCACAATGTCGGCCGTACGATTAAGGAGCATGTCTAATATTTGAACCCTATTTTCTTGTGCAGCGTAAAACGCAGCCGTGTATCCGTCTTTATCGCGCGCGTTGACTTGCGCTCCGTTACCGAGCAATACTTTTGCCATTTCGGTATTACCGTAAGCTGCGGCAATAATGAGCGGCGTCTGCTGCTCTTTATCGACATAGTTGACGTCGGCATATTCGTTAATCGAATTTGTGAAAACTTCGATACTATCGCTGCGAATCGCCAAAAGCAGTTTACGGCTCGCGAGCGCGTTAATTGCTCCCTTCGAGCGCAAGTAAGTTATAAGCGGCGTATCGCCTAACTCGACAGAATATGAAAGCGGCGAATAACCTTTATCGTCGACGGCATTGACGTTTGCACCGTTATTGACGGCCGCTTGCGCTTGAAAGAGATTTTTTTCTTTGACGGCGCCAAAGAGCGTCTTACTCGCTTCGGGATTCTCGGCACCAAAGCTCTGTAGAAGTCGAACAATATCCATGAAATAATAGTATTGCGCCTGCGAGACGGCGGTTTGGCCAGAATAGTTCGCAATCGGCACTTGCGGTTTCAATTTCAAAATTTGTTCGACGACTTTTATATTGCCCGATCGCGCCGATTCGATGAGCGCACTATCGCCCTGCTTGTTGCGTTCGTTTGCTTCAGTAAAAAAAGGTAGAAGCGCAGCGACTGTGTGTTCCATACCGTACCGCGCGGCGGCAATGAGCGGTGTGTCGCCGTTTGCACTCAACTGCGCTTTACCGCCGCTCATTTTCATGATACGCTCCGCCGCATAATCGAGCCCGTTCGCTGCAGCGACGTGGATTGCAAGACTGCCAGTCGAATCGACTTGCGTTAAGTCGATATTATTTTCGGTTAGTACATCCCACACATTTTTGTGGTAATGTTCGAGAGCCACACGCCAAAGAATTTCGCCGTTTTCGTCGCGCGCATTGAGCGACGCACCCGATGCGATATAATCGCGCACTTCGCCCGCCGCGCCTTCGCGCACCGCTTGCACAAGCGCCATGCCCAACTCAGAATGCGTACGACGGCGGCAGGCCCCGGTAACGAGCACGATATCCGCGAACGCTAATAAGAGGAGCGTAGATAGCAAGCGACGATAGAAAATACAGACCATGGCAACGCCTTGCAAAGCAGTCAGAGTATGTCAATAAATATAGTGATGCAAAAAATTTGCCTTTTTAACATATTTCACACAATCGATATTTGGCACATTATTTGCTTCTGAATCCCTGAGTAAGTCAAACCAACTCTGGAGGATATATGAAAAGTTTCACTACGCACTGGGGTATAGCAAGCGCTATCCTCGCGTTTTCTCTCAGTGGGAGCCTTTGGGCAGCCGACGAAAAGTCTAACGCCGCCAACAAGCCCGAGCTCACGCTTGAGCAACGTATCGCCGACATCGAGGCGTATATGAATAACGGCGCGCGCGTCAAAGACGATGCCGTGAGCAAGATTCAAAAGAAGTCGCCGACAACCAATATTGCGGGTGCTGGGCCCGGCCACAACGCATGGCTCATGACATCGACCTTGCTTGTTCTCTTTATGACATTGCCCGGACTCGCACTCTTCTACGGCGGTCTCGTACGCACAAAGAACGTGCTGAGCGTCGTCGCGCAGTGCTTCGGCATCGCGGGTCTCGTCACCATTTTGTGGTGGGCGATCGGTTATTCGTTTGCATTCGCAGAAGGTAGCCCTTTTCTCGGCGGTACGGCAATGGCGCTTTTTAAGGGCGTCGATAGCGCCGTCGGCCAAGGCGGACAGTGGATATCGAATAACGTATTCGCTATGTTCCAGATGATGTTCGCGATTATTACCCCGGCGCTCATTGTCGGTGCAATCGCCGAACGCATGAAATTCTCGAGCGTCATCGTTTTCGTCGCGTTGTGGATGTTCGCCGTATATTTTCCCTTGGCGCACATGGTATGGGGCCCCGGCGGCTTTATGAACGGCCTCGGCAACTTCGACAAAGCGGGCATCAAGGCCATCGACTTTGCTGGCGGCACCGTCGTACACATGTCTTCGGGCTGGTCGGCGCTCGTTCTCTGTCTCATCGTCGGCAAACGTAACGGTTATGGCGCGAAATCCTTCGCTCCGCACAGTATGGTTCTGACCGCGATCGGTACGGGCATGCTCTGGGTTGGCTGGTATGGCTTTAACGCCGGTTCGGCGCTCGCGGCAGACGGTATCGCCGCTAATGCATTCACCACAACCACGCTCGCGGCAGCCGTTGCGGCATTCGCTTGGCCGCTGCTCGAATGGGCGATCAAAGGCCACCCCACGGTATTAGGCTTCTGCTCAGGTGCAGTTGCCGGGTTAGTCGTGATTACTCCGGCAGCGGGCTTTGTAACCTCGACGTCTGCGGTTATCATGGGAGCGCTTGCGGGTGCGGTTCCCTTCTTCGCGGTTATGTATATGAAGAAATGGCTCGGCTACGACGACGCGCTCGACACCTTCGGCGTACACGGCGTCGGCGGTACATTGGGTGCAATTTTGACTGCGGTATTCGCGAGCAAAGACGCAAACCCAGCGCTCGAAGCCCTCGTCAAGAACGGCCTCGTCGGCGAACATTTCAAAGCGGTAGGATTGACCATTGCAATCTCGGTCGCAGCGACCGCAGTTATCGCGTTCGCACTAAAATTCACGATGGGTATTAGAGCAAGTAGCGATAAACAGGCGCTTGGCTTAGATATTGCAGAGCATGGCGAAGAAGGCTACAACGGCTTTCAAACCTTCGTCGAATAAAAACTAAGGAGAAATATTATGAAACTCATTACAGCAATGATTCAACCGCATAAATTGCAAGATGTGAAAGATGCGCTCTTCAAAGCGCACGTCACCAAGATGACGGTCTCGAACGCGCTTGGCTGCGGCCAACAGCGCGGCTACGACGAATCGTATCGCGGCGCGGTACACGAAGTCAATTTGCTCAAAAAAGTACGGATTGAAATCGCGGTGAACGAAGATTTTGTCGAGCCGACGATTCAGGCGATTATCGCGGGTGCGCGCACCGGCAATATCGGCGACGGTAAAATTTTCATTACCGAACTCGCCGACGTCGTACGCATTCGCACGGGTGAGAAAGGCAAGACTGCCGTAGGTTAACCCCTCCCCCCCAACCCCTCCCCTTATCAAGGGGAGGAGCCTTGGGGTGGGGGATCATAAAAATTGAAATTGCATGTTTTCGTGAATAAACCGTTCGAGGCGAATCATATCGCCCGGACGGCTCTTAAAGAAAAGCACTCCCAAATAGAAATGGTCGCCACGCTCTGAGAAGCGTACAATCTCACCGAATAACTCGAGATCGTCGCCCATCACCGGAATGAGCATCTTTACGCGCCGATGTTGCATGAGATAGCGAAAAATCGCTTCGTCTGAAAATTCGAGCAAGAGTCCCGAAAGCGAAATATTTACGACGCGCGTTTCGACCGAGCTCGGGTCGAAATGCGAACTGCGAATTCGCACTTTACTCATCGCATACGAAAATAATTGCAATAACCGGTGAATATCGTCGGCTTGCGCCGGATTAATATATTTTTTGTCGAATTGGTTAGTTTCGATGCGCACATACCCTTGAATTTGACCGAAAAGCGAAATCGGCGAGAGCATATAAGAGACAATAAAGGCGCGCGCGTCGTTTTTGCGAATCGCCTCAATCTCGTCGAGCGCGAGCACGTCGCCTTCTGCGGCGGAGCGTTCTTCAAAGATGCTACTCAAATTGATAAGATTCTCCGAGTCGTGCGGCGACGTATACGACAGCACGCGCATCGTGTCTTCGATATAGAACGATTTCATGCTTTCTTTTACGAGACGCTCCGCGTGACTTAGGGAATCCTCATTGCGCGAAGAAAAAAATACGATTTCAAAATCTGAACTTACCGCTTGCAATTCGCTGACCAACATGCGGTACATCGTCTGTAGCGAAACGTCTTCGCGTGCGACTTCTTGCATCACATAAGGAAAGCGACTTTCGAGATTTTTTTCGTCGAGCCGCGATTGCCCGATCGGCGAATAAAGAATCGTAAAGCGCATGAAGAGGTCGTCGAAGCGCAGGCGAATGTGGCGGCGTCTTTGCAGAAACGATATTTCGGTGGGAAATTGGATATAGATACCGTTTTCATTCGTGCGTAAAACCAATACGCGCGACATGTAATAACGGTTATACGCCTCGAACTGTAGCACTGCGCGGCGCTCCGAGGTTTCCTGAAAACCGTGCGCCGTCAGCAAAACTTCGTCGGTCTCGATCTGCTCGCAATGCGCGATGTAGACGTAACCCGAGTAGCGAAAATGGATACGGGTGTATTTGGCTTTAAGATAATAAAGAAGGTTTAGTATCCCGTAATACGATTCTTCGACCTGCGCATGTTCAAACGGGTCGATGTCGCGCGAATGCGGTAGCGGTGACTCCAAGTCTGTTATCACCCTCTATTTTCGGAAATTGGCGTGTCAAAGTAAAAAAATACCATTTTTTTGGCACCGCAAACTGCAGAGAAGACATAATACCACGATAGGGTCAGAGTACGCAAAACCCTACAAAATAGCGTGAAGGAGACTATATTGAAATGAAACTTAAGGCTGCAGCGCTAGCTGCTCTCGTGGGTGCGTCGCAAATTTTTGCAGGCGCAGGCTCTTCGCAAACTTCGCTCGCGGGTTCTTACCCGATTGTGCTATCGCACGGTATGTTTGGTTGGGGCGACAGCGATAATAATTCGCTCATCGGTATATTCAGATATTGGGGCGGTCTCGACGACTTTTTGCGTTCAAAAGGCGCTGTCGTCTATGCTCCCGGTAAAACAGCACTACAATCAAACGCCTACCGCGGCCAAGAACTCAAAACAAAAATTCAGCAATTCATGGCATCCGGTGGATTTAGCAAAGTACATATTATCGGTCACTCGCAAGGCGGTCTCGACAGCCGTTATATGATTTCAAACTTAGGCATGGCATCTTCGGTGGCTACGCTCACTTCGCTCAGCACCCCCCACTACGGTAGCCCAATCGCCGATATCGTGCTTGGCGTCGTGCCTTCATGGCTCATGCCCTACGCTTCGGCAGCGATTAACGGTTTGGTCAAAATCGTTTGGGGCGGTACAGCGCAGAACTTGAATGCTTCGCTCAGCTCGCTCACGACAACCAACTCAGCCGCATTTAACTCGACAACACCAAATACAGCCGGGGTAAAATATTACTCCTACGGCTCAAAGGTGACGTTTCCCGACTTAATCCAACATCCACTCATGGGTCTCATCGTACCGATTACTGCAATCGGCGGTGCCGCAAAAGGCCAGGGCATGGATAACGACGGCCTCGTGCCGCTTTCTTCGGCTAAATGGGGCACATGGAAAGGCAGCCCTAGTTACAGCTTCTTCACAACAGGTCTCGACCACCTCGAAGTTAGTAACACGCTGAGCCTCGGCCAGACATGGTTTGACGTACAGGGTTTTTGGCTCTCGATGGCGCAGAACGCCAAGAATAACCAGTAGCAGTAGCGTTTATCGAAATTACGCCGGTTTTGCCGAAGGGCAAAACCGGCGTATTCTACAATCTGCGCACTTTGGCCGACGGGCAATGCACGTCTTACGCCCATGAAAGATGAGGAGTAGCGGCAGATCGCGCCAATATTTTTTAGGATATATTTGCATCAAATCGCGTTCGACAACCACTGCATTATCGCTTTTGGAAAAATTCAATAACTTTGCGATTCGCTTGACGTGCGTATCGACGGTGATACCTGGCGCCTCGCCAAACGCCTCGGCCATGACTACATTGGCTGTCTTGCGCCCGATACCCGGTAACGTCACAAGCGTCTCAAAATCGCGCGGAATCTTGCCCCCGTGCTCGGCAACCAAAATGCGCGCTAATGCTTGAATATTGCGCGCCTTGTTGCGATAAAATCCCGTGCTGTAGATAAGTTTTTCAAGCTCAGATAGATCGGCGGTTGCCAGCGTCGGCATGTCGGGTAAACGTTCAAAAAGCACGGGCGTCACGAGATTCACCCGATCGTCGGTACACTGCGCCGAGAGTATCACCGCCACCGTAAGTTGCTCGGTAGTCTTGAAATGCAATGGGCATGCCGGGCGGCCGAATTCTTTCTCAAGATATCGAAAAACCTTGAGCGCGCGCTGGCGTAACGTCGCATCGCGCGAATTCATGAGCGCTGTAGGCTGCGCTTATCGGCAAGCGAGAGCGACAAAAGCATTGCCGCCAGCGCCGTCGCAATCAAATTTATGTTCATATACGCTGCCGTAGAATACTTCAAGTCAAAATCTTGCAAGATGAGTAAAGCTATACTGCCTATTATTAGAATATATGCACAAATGAAAAAACGTACTTTTTTTTCTCGCTTCAAGAGCAAGATACCCGCCGTGATAAAAACGAGAAACGTTGCCAAACTGCCGAAAACAATGCCCAGGGCGCTAAAGTAACGATACGGTAGCAGCAACCCGACGACGAGCGAGACAAACGTCGCAAAAGAAACCCAACCCGATATGCGGTAGAGCGTGCGAACTTTGTCTTGCGCGGCGAAAAACTGTGCGGCGAAAAGCCATTGAAAAATTGTCGCCGCGTGCAAAAATACCGGTAGCAAGTATTTGGCGATACGCGGCTCTGTTGGCAAAAATATTTCTTGTAGAAATCCTCGGCAAGAAAATTGTAGAAGTGCGATAAAAACCACAAAGAAAATATAGAATGCATACGCGCGCGTCCGAAAGGCTATGTATAAAAATAAATTATACAATAGCATCGCCAGCATCACACCGAAAAAAACGCCAAAACCGATCTGTTCAAGATGGTCACGAGCATAAAAGACGTTTTCAGTGCCAAGCCGTAACGGAACAAACATTCTCCCCTGCGTTGCTAAGCGCATCAGCACGATGCGTTTAGGCGATTTTGCCGTAACGCCCGCCCGCGCCAGAGGAAAAACAAAATTGCGATGCGCGATCGGGCGCGTGTTCACGGCCGCATCGCGCCCCGTGTGGACGCTATCTAAAATCAACCCGCGCTCGCTCAAATAATTAAATTCGCTCGAATCGATCGGCGACAGAAGCTCTAACAGCAAAGGCTGACCCTCGGTGGTGCGCGCATCGAACGCCACAGCAACCCAAACGGCTTTTGTCATATACCCCAGCGATAGCTGCGCACCGTCTACACGCGCAAAATA
>JAFEGD010000218.1 GCA_018240245.1 Spirochaetota bacterium
AAGACAGCCACAGGAGTAAGTGCATGTTTGCCCACATCGCTCCGCCTTTAATTTTTTCGACGAGGTGAAATAAATGGTGGTGGTTGTTCCAGTAGATGCCGACGTAGACGAAGCTCAAGAGGTAGCTCAAGAATTTTGGCCACAAGGGAAGTAAGTCTTGGTATGTCGTGCCCGAGGGCGGTTTCAATTCGAGTACGAGGATTGTCAGCAGCACGGCGATAACGCCGTCGCTAAATGCCTCGACGCGATTTTTTTGCATGCTTGTAGAGCAAGAGACGCGGCTCTTATGTAAAGTATATTTTATTCAGGCAGCTCGAATCTCGAATCTAAGAATTTCTGAAAAATACTTGCTCGCGCAGGCAACGTGCTGCAAATGAAATCATGTCGGTCGCAGAGTTAAAAGGTGTTTTGCACGAAGGTATCGAGAATGTGCAAGATGAAGGATTATTGTCTCTCATTAAGGAAATGATTGAGCAGCGATATAAGCCAGAGTTTACGCTGACGCTCGATTCTGAAAGAATACGGCAACTCAATATTGCGCGCGCTGAAAACCAAGCCGGGCAAACCATTTCGAGCGCAGATTCGGATCGCGAAGTCGAGTCGCTACAACGAAACCGAGGCGCGCGTGCAGTTCATCAATCCGATCTTTGAGGCGCTCGGCTGGGATGTCACCAACGCGAAGAGTGCGCTGCCGGGTTTTCACTTTCGATTTTCACCGGAGACAAGTTTTAAGCAATGTTGGTGTCGGGGAATAAGATTGACAACTCAAATTCAGAAGGCCGAAATGTGACATAAGCATTAGGTAACTATTTGTGGCAAAATTCGACCGAAATAAGCATGTTTATGTGTCTGATGAGTTCGAGGAACTTATTAAGGATACTATTAGATTCTTCAACGGAACCCCAGTTCACCAGCTTCCGCCATCTGAACGGTTTCATGGGACGGGCGTTTATGCTATATACTATATCGGTCAAAACGCGCTATATGCAACGGATGTCGCCAAGAACAGATTAAGGTACGAGAAGCCATTGTACGTAGGGAAGGCGGTTCCCCAAGGCTGGCGCCAATCTCGAACCGCCGCAAAGTCTAATGAGTTATCTTTTGAACTTGTTAATCGACTGAACGAACATTCGCGCAGTATTGAGCAAGGTTCTGATTTGGAAGCAGAAAAGTTTTTCTGTCGGTTTATGATTCTCGAGAATGCGGCAAGTGCCATGATTAACACTGTCGAGGCTGCTTTGATTAAGCTCTATACACCGGTATGGAATTCAGTGGTTGACGGTTTCGGAAACCATGATCCCGGAAGCGGCAGATACCAACAGGCCAAATCAGATTGGGATGTGATACACGTCGGTCGCGCTTGGGCAAAGAAGTGTAAAGGAAAAGCAAACTCTCGTGCATTAATTTTGAAAAAAATTCAGTTATATTACAAACCGGAGGTAAAAAATGCTTAAGAGCTTAGAGATTTTCTCTGGGGCTGGCGGCCTTGCTACTGGCCTGCAGAATCTTGGTGTTGAGCATTTAGCTTTCGTTGAATGGAACAAAGATGCGTGTAAAACTCTTCGTGAGAACTATGGCAATGACTTAGTCCATGAAATGGACATAAGGGACTTTGATTTGAAGATTGCAAAAGCAGCTGACATCATAGCTGGCGGGCCACCTTGCCAGCCATTTTCACTTGGTGGCAAACATAAAGGCAATATGGATGAGCGCGACATGTTTCCGCAAGCCGTTCACTCAATCAGAAGTATTCAGCCGAAGGCTTTTGTATTTGAAAACGTAAAGGGCTTACTTCGGGAATCATTCGCAACATACTTCAACTATATCATTCTCCAACTGACATATCCGACCCTTTCACAGAAACCGAAAGAAACTTGGCAGAATCACCTGAAGCGTCTTGAAGATGTTCATACGAAAGGCACTTATGGAGATTTAAAATACAATGTCATCTACCGTCTTATCAATGCCGCAGACTACGGTGTGCCTCAATGCCGAGAACGAGTCTTTATTGTTGGCATTCGCAATGACCTCTACATAAGCTGGTCTTTTCCAAGCCCTACCCATTCTGAAGAATCACTACTTTACTCTAAGTACGTCACAGGCAGCTATTGGCAACAATTCAACATCACTGACAAGAAAATCATCCTCAACGAAGGTATCGACGCGCATCGTATTGAAAAACTTGCGTCAAAGTATGGCCTATTTCCACCAACAGAACTACCGTGGCAGACGGTGCGGCAGACTCTCTCGCGACCTGCAAATATCGATCACTCGAAACCAGAACACCAGCAGCGCGCAGGGGCGCGAACTTACCCAGGACACACAGGTAGCTATATTGATTTACCAGCAAAAACATTAAAGGCGGGCGACCACGGTGTGCCGGGCGGTGAAAACATGCTCAGAGATGTCGACAACTCCGTTCGCTATTTTACTGTTTTTGAGGCCAAACGCTTGCAGACGTTCCCAGATAATTATTCAATCAAAGGCTCTTGGTCCGAGGCGATGCGACAAATTGGCAATGCTGTGCCCGCCGCTCTGCCGACTCAGCTTTTTTTTGATTTGATTCGAAAGCTATGTTAAATGGATGCGCGCTGCCTACGGCGAACCGCTGCGCCGATTTTTGAAATCCAAACGCATCGAGCGCATTATCGACTTCGGCGATTTGCCCGTGTTCGCGGGCGCGACGACATACCCGTGTATTATCAAGGTGTCGCCCTTCGACTCTGCTCAGGAACCGACACCCACCTTCAAAGCCACTCACATCAAATCGCTCGATTTTGATAATCTGGCCGATGCCGTGAAAGCGGGCGAGTTCGAGGTTGCCGCCGCGTCGTTGAGGCAAGCAAGAACGAGAGCCGTATCGTTCTTGTCTGAAATCGCCAGGCCAACATTTTCACGAGTGAATAAATCCATGAGCAGGGCCAGATAATGATCTTTGCCTTTGATGTCGAAAGCTGTAACGTCGCCCACTAACACCTGTGCTGGACGTTCTACTTTCACGTCTTTGAGCATGTTCGGAAATTTGCGCAACTTGTGCCCGCTCTGCGTCGTTTTCACGTTGAATTTGCGCGATTTCCGGCACAAAAGACCATATTTTCGCATGACGCGCAAAACACGCTTCGCGTTGATTTCCATTTTTTCGCGCAGCTTCGCGGTCACGGCACGGTAGCCGCTGTCTGGCAAGAGGCGAATCACCGATTCGATTTCAATCCTCAATGCTTCGTCTGCCGACTCTGCCGCTGACGAGCGATAGTAGAATGTGGATGGACTCATTTTCATAAGGCGGCATCCTTTGACAACGCCAACCGCGGGGGCGAGCTCACCCATTGCCTCTGCGAGTTCGCCAACCTTACGTCTGAGCGCGGCAATCTCCTGCTGCTCCGAGCCAGTTTTGTCCGCCGCATTGTCATCGATCCAGTTGCGTAGAGTCTGGGCGGCGATATTCTCCCGTTTCGAAACCTGCGCGATTGTCGATTGTTCCAGGCTTATTTCTGCCACCAGAGCCTCTCTAAATTCTCTTGGATACCTTGTTCGTTTAATCATGTGCTATATTCTCCTTTTAACTGGCTATATATTCCAGTTTTAAGGGTGCAGTCCAATAAGGATGAAACCCTCACCTTCTATAATTTTCCAGCTGAGCAGTGGCAGCATATCCGTTCGACCAATGTCATCGAATCGATGTTCGCGACAGTTCGCCTGCGCACTTACAAAACGAAAGGAGCCTGATGGTCTATACACAGGAATTGAGCATAACTCTCCCGACGCCCTACGCTCGCCGAAAGCGCTCCACGTATTTGTCGACCAAACTGTTTATCATCTTTTGATATGGCACCCCATACTTTCGACTTCGCAGTTTGAAAAATTCCACACTATCTTTACTAAGATTCATGGTGACCTTTACAGTTTTTTGCTTGAAAACGAGATCTTCTGGCTTCGGCAAGAAGTCTTCTATTACTTCAGAAGAATTGATAGCATCAGCAATATCCTTTGGAGCACTTTTATATTTAATTTTTCCTGTTGTATTTTGCATTACCTTCCCTCCAGTATCCAGCACCAAATATTCTAATTTTACCGCCTCGAACTGTAAATCTTACCGTTACAACTTTACTGCCAAGTTTTCCATAGCAAAAATATCGCTTCTCAACTTTTGTACTATGCTTATGGTCAATGGCGATAATGCGTTTTGGATCGTTGAATGCGTATTGAGCATGTTCGAAGGATAGCCCGTGTTTATCAATATTTAAATTATTCTTCTCATTGTCCCATTCAAAATACATACATTAATATGGTATAATATATGTATCTAAGTGGCGTGCGTCAATTAAAAATTACTTACCCTCGGCGGGGAGGTCGGACTGAACTACGCTCCAAAAAATAGACCACCGGCTAAGGTGGATTTTTTCTCTGTTTCTTCTCTTTCATAAAAAAGTTCTTGCAAAAAATTTGTTTTGTGATATAATTCTTTCATAGAAGGAGTCGTCGTCGAAAAAATAAGCAAATCACCCCAGCATTCGGCAGTCGTGAAGATTTTGCAACGGCTTTTGGCGCGCGTGTTAGACGATAGCTATACCTTGTAAATCGAGCAGCCGCTCCGCATCGCCGATTCTGACCCCGAACCCGACCTTGCGATTATGAAAGATCACCCCGAAGAAATGTTCGACGAGCATCCCGAGACTGCCGAGCTCGTCGTCGAGATTGCTAACACCTCGCTCGATTTCGATCGCGATAATGCCGTGATTTACGCGCAAGGCAATATTTTTCGTTCTGGCAGTTATACTTTTTGGTCGGGCGCAGAAATTGATCTACGCGAAATTTTCCGTTAAGAACATCTCATCGAGGGTTTGCGGTCGGCGGATAATGCGGATGCCCCCCTTTGCTGTGAGTAGCACCTCGGGAATCAGCGGGCGCGAATTGAAATTAGAACTCATGCTCGAACCGTAGGCACCGGCGTAGCCGATCGCGAGCCAGTCGCCTTCGTTAAGCAGAGACAGCGTGCGCGCACTAGCGAACGTATCGGTCGATTCGCAGACGGGGCCGACGATGTCGTATTTATCTTCGCCCGCGCGGCGCATAATCGGCAAAATCGGATGGTATGCTTCGTAGAGCATCGGCCGAATGAGATCGTTCATCGCCGCGTCGACAATCGCAAGCGTTTTGCCGCTGCGCTCTTTGAGATGGCGCACGCGCGTCGCAAGCACACCCAACGGCGCGGCGATAAAGCGCCCCGGCTCGAAATGAATTTCGATAGTGTCACCCAAAACTTTGCGAACGCCGGTTAAGAGCGTTGCAAAATCAAAATTGACCGCGTCGCCTTCGAGGCGGTGGTAGTCGATACCGAAGCCGCCGCCGAGAGAAATATAATCGAGAGTTACGTGAAGCGCTGCGCTCACAATGCCAGATTTCTCTTTTAAGAATTCGGCGGTCTTAATATAGGGAACCGTATCGAAAAGTTGAGAGCCGATATGCGCTTGTAAGCCGACGAGCCGCAGAGCGGGTAATCCCCCTAAGAGTTTTAGCGCCGCTTGAAAATCGTTTTCGCTCAGTCCGAATTTATTCTCTTCTTTGCCGGTCGTGATATGCTTGTGCGTGTCGACCTCAACGTCGGGGTTGAGGCGCAGTGTCACCGGTGCGATCAGTTTGAGTTCGTCGGCAATGCGCGCGATGTCTTTGAGTTCAGAAATGCTCTCGACATGAATGCTGCGGATTTTATTTTCTAATGCGGCTCTAAGCTCGGCTTCGCTCTTGCCGACACCGGCGAAGACGATTTTTTCGGGAGGAAACCCTGCTTTGAGTGTGCGCAATAGTTCGCCACCCGAAACGACATCGGCACCGAAGCGCGCATGCGCGGCAATCAGGCGCAAAAGCGCTAGATTCGATTGCGACTTCACCGAATAGTAAAAGCCGCAACCGACAAGATTATTTTCAAGCAGCGCTAAGCGCTCGCGCAGAATTTCTTCTTGATAGAGCCAAAAATGGCCAGCGTATTCGAAATCTTTTTGTAATTTTTCAGCAGCTTGCTGAAAGAGCGCAACGGTATCTTTACCGTGCCAAAAAAGTCGATCGTCGCTGTAAGAAAAGTTATCCACTTACAGCCGAAAACATAGATTGCGACAACTTGTAAAACCTACTGCGCGCGAGGACGCAGTAGGTTCTGCTATTACTTGCCGTGTTTCGCGAAGTAGTCTTTTGCGCCCTTCGTGTCGGCTTTCATCGCGTCTTTGCCGGGTGCCCAGTTTGCGGGGCAAACTTCGCCGGGGTGCGATTCGGAAAATTGATCGGCTTGCACCGTACGCAACACTTCGTCGATATTACGGCCGACGTTGTTGTTGTTCACGGTTGCCGATTTGAGCACGCCTTTGCCGTCGATGATGAAAACCCCGCGCAGCGCGATGCCTGCATCTTCGATGAGCACGCCGTAGCTGCGCGCGATATCTTTCGTGATGTCGGCAAGAATCGGGTAGTTGATCTGGCCGATACCGCCTTTGTCGCGCGGCACTTCAGACCATGCCAAGTGACTGAATTTGCTATCGACCGAGCAGCCGATAACGTGGGCGCCGATTTTTTCAAATTCTGCCGCTTTGTCGGAGAAAGCGATAATCTCGGTCGGGCAGACGAACGTAAAATCGAGCGGATAGAAGAAGAGTACGACGTACTTTCCCTTGTAATCTGCGAGCGAAATGTCTTTGAAATCTTTGCCGACCAAAGCGGTTGCTTTGAACTCGGGCGCTTTTTTACCAATTGTAATCATGTGAACCTCGTTTCTATTAAGTCTTAGTTGGGAACAATTACAGATTACTAATTTTTTTCTCGTATGGCAAGAATTCTTTTCCCGCCCCCCTATTGGGGAAATATTTTGCCCACTTTGCTAGCGGGCAGAGGAAGACGAAATACTTGACGCAAGCACGAGAATAATTACAAGGCGCAATGGCAGATTTGAAGGCCGAAGCGACAGTCGCGTTAAAAGGGCGTTTTCGTGCTCCCAACCAGCGCTATTATGGCCAATTTTTTTTCTTAATCAACCAAAAAGGCGGATACATCGAAGTGGCGTCGGTTGTCATCACAACGGGGCCAGATTTGTTCAACGCGCTCAATCCGACAGATTCTTGGAAAAAATACGAAGCGCTCATCAACAAACTCAAATACGAAAATCGCTATTCGCAGTCGATCACCAACGAATTTCAAGGTAAGCTCAAGCAACTCACGCTCGATAAACAATATTTCGCAGATTTGCTAAAGGCGATGCACAGCGGCAAACAAGATTCGCTCAATTTTGTCTTGGCGGGTTTTTACCGCCGTGTCATTAAAGACGACGAATTCTATCTCGAGTCGGTCGCTGAAAAAGCATCGCTCGCCGATACCGACGCACAAGAGACAACACCCGCCACTCAAGCAACGGCAGCCGACGATAACGGTCTCTATCTACCGATAAAACTCGATCTCGACCCCATCAGCGGCAAAGACGTGAAGGAGTTGCGGCCGGGCGATAAAATTTTGGTGCGCGTTTTGCCGCAAACCGATCGTGCCAACGCTTTTATCGATAGTAATAATCTGCGTACCGAAAGCGGTTTTATCAAATCGGCGCAATTTATCATCACGAGCATCACATACCCCGGCGTCGGCGTCGAACTCGTTGGCCGAATCGCCGACGGTGTTTATGGACGCATCGTCGAAGAGCAGAACGTACTCGTGCGAGCAAACGAAGTTACTAAAAAAACGACGAGTTCGCCAGCGCAAAAAATCGACGCATCAGCCGAAACCTCTGATAAGAAACAATTATTTGTGATCGCTGGCGGTATCTTCGGCGTCGTCGTCTTAGGGATTGTTCTCTACTTTGTCGCTTCGAAGATCTAGACCAAAGTAAACACCGTTATCTCGGGCGGGCACTGTACGCGCAGCGGAAACCAATGCCCTAACCCGCGATTCACGTAAAGCTGCGCACCGTTTTCTTCATAATGATCGATATAGTATTTATAAAGCCAGTGCCCGCTATTGAAGATCGAATTGCGTTCACTCGAAAGTTGCACTTGACCGCCGTGCGTATGCCCCGAAAGCACAAGATCGACCCGCTGCGTTTTTAGATACTCAAAATCCGACGGATGATGATTGAGTAAAACTACAGGAATATCGCTGCGTAGTTTTTTCTGCACATGAGCGAAGTACATCCGCATCGTATCGCTGCGCGTTTTACCCATCGGGGGATAATCGAGCCCCGCAAACTGCAACACGCCGCGCCCGCGCGTCGCCAGAGTGCTATCGTTGACGAGCATGCGCGCACCTGCTTGCGCATACGTGCGCGCGGCCTCAGCACCGTCGTCGATATAGTCGTGATTGCCCATCGATGCCAAAAGACGCCCGGGCGCGAGCGCTTCGAGGTCGGCAAAAAATTTTGCCGCCGTCGGTAAGAACGCATTGTTGTTATCGAGAATATCGCCCGTGGCGACGATATAGTCGACTTTCGCTGCGCGGATTAACCCCTGCGCAAAATGCAAATACCGTTCGCCGATTAAATTGCCGATGTGGATGTCGGATATTTGCGCGATCTTGAGGCCCTTTAAATCGTCGTGCAGATTTTTTATCCGAATGGTTTTCTGATTCACCCAAATTTCGCGCGAGCCCAAGAACATGCCGCTAATCGCAGCGACACTCGTCACCGCTGGCAGCAAGTTGATGCCGGTAAGCGCCGCGCCGCCCGCCTTGCGTAAAAAATCGGCACGTGAAACCTCATCCTCTATCCCCTTCTCTTTTAGGAGAGGGAGCCGAGGGCTGAGGATGCGCTTGAGTCCCATTCCCAAGAGCCAAAAAAGCGCGAGCGGAAACAACCAAAACGCATGCGAATAGGTAATCGCCAACAGCACACGATGAATCGGTTCGTACCATTCGGGATAGGTTGTCGCGAGACCGCGACCGGGATAAAACACGCCGACCCACATCAACGTCTGGCTCGAAATAACCATAGCATAGTACAGAAAGCGATATAATTTATAGCGTGTCGAGGCGCTAATTTTCGGTTTAATTTTTTTCCAGATCGCGACTTGAAATGCGAGCAAGGCAATCGTGATTACCGCAAAAACGAGCTTGAAAACAATGAGGCGACTCATCGAGATTTATGAACTTTTTTTGTCCGCACATTTTCTTTCGCGACTTTCGTTTTTTTGGTATTCGATTTCACCGTCGCTTCGGCTTGCGGCAGAGCAGTAGTTTTTTGAATATTATCGATTTCGAGTTTTTCTGCGCGCTCTGTCACGAGTACCGTGTCGCCCGCACTAACGCGCTCGTCGATGATTGCGTCGGTAATTAAATCGCGTAGCGTATCTTGAAAGAGCCGCGCCATCGGCCGCGCGCCCATAATCGGATCGTAGCCTTTTTTTGCGAGGTAAGTGCGCGCCGACGCGGTGAGTGCGATCGCGATTTCTTTCTCGACAAGCTGCGTATTGAGTTCATGCAGATTTTTCTCGACGATTTTCTCGAGCACTCCGTCGGAGAGACGATCGAAGACGACAACATCGTCGAGACGATTCAAAAATTCGGGTGTAAAGAAACCTTTGAGCGCAGACTTCACATGCCCCGCACCTTTCGTTTTTTCTTCAAAGCCGATGCGCGCGGTATTGAGCTCTCCCGAGCCCGCGTTTGAGGTCATGATGAGCAACACATGGCGAAAGTCGGCTTTTTTGCCCGTCGCATCGGTAACGGTCGCATAATCCATAATTTGCAAAAGCGTATTAAAAACATCGGGGTGCGCCTTCTCGATTTCGTCGAGCAACAACACCGAGCGCGGATGCTTGCGTATCTGATCGGTGAGTTGTGCGCCTTGGTCGAAACCGACATAACCGGGGGGCGAGCCCAAGAGTCTGGAGATACTATGTTTTTCCATGTATTCACTCATGTCGAAACGAATGAGCTCGACGCCGAGCTCCGCCGCGATCGCGCGCGTCAGTTCGGTCTTGCCCGTACCCGTGGGACCGGTAAAAAGAAAACTGCCAATCGGTTTTTGCTTGTTGCCCAGCCCCGCGCGGTGGCGTTTAATCGCACGCGCAATTTTTTCGACTGCCGCGTCTTGCCCATAAATTTTCGCTTTGAGATTTTCGGCGATCGATTTGAGCGACGCGCTCTCGCTGCCGCTGTACGCTTCTAAATTGACATTCGCTAAGCGTGAGACAATCGCACGCAAATCGTTCTCGGTCACTTCGCGCTGCTCGGGCTTGTAAATATGCAGCGATGCGCCCGCCTCGTCGACCACATCGATCGCCTTATCGGGCAAATAGCGCTCGTTGATATGCTCGGCCGAGAGATCGACGGCGCGGCGCAAAATTTCGTCGGGATAACTGACCTTGTGATAGTCTTCATAGAGCCCGCGTAACCCCAAAAGGATTGCGTACGCATCGTCGCGCGACGGTTCGCCAATATCGACTTTTTGAAAGCGGCGCGAGAGCGCACGATCTTTCTCGAAATAGCGGCGATACTCTTCGTATGTCGTCGCTCCCACGCAGCGCATATTGCCGCGCGTCAAGACGGGCTTCAGCATATTCGCCGCATCCATGCTGTCGCCGCGCGTCGCACCTGCGCCGACAATTTGGTGAATCTCGTCGATATATAAAATAATTTTTTTCTTCGCCGACAGCGCGGCGATAATCGATTGCACGCGCTCTTCAAAATCGCCGCGAAAGCGCGTCCCGGCGACTAAAGAACTCACATCGAGCGAATAAACTTCGTAGCCTTTGAGTCTATCGGGCACATCGTCTCTCGCAAGCTTCTGCGCTAGCCCACGCATGATTGCCGTTTTGCCCACGCCCGGCTCTCCGACATGCAGCGCATTATTCTTATTGCGGCGGCAAAGAATTTCCATCGTGCGGTTCAGTTCGGTGACGCGCCCGATGAGAGCGTCGTATTTACCCGCGCGCGCTTCTTCGGTCATATTCACGGTGAAAGCCTTCAAAATACGATCGGGGTCGCCGCTCGCACTCGGTGCGCCTTCGCTGGCCGCGTCGGAAATATCTTCAGCCTCGTTCGCCGAGGGCGGTGTCATGCCGTGCGCAATATAGCGCAGCACGCGCGCACGATTGACACCCTGCTTTTCGAGAAAGTACGCGGCGTAAGAGTCGCGCTGGCGAAAGATACCGTCGAAAATATCGGCGATCGACAGCTCGCGATTATTGTTGAGAATCAAACGTACGAGCAGCATCTCGCGAAAATTGGCAAGCGCCGCCGATTCGGTTATTTCATTCGCTGCGTCTAAATCTTGGTCGTACGTCTGGATATGCGCGATGAGATCGTGGCGCAACTCGTCGACGTTGCACCTGAGGTCGTGTAAGATTTCTTGTCCCGCCTCGTCTTCGGTTACCGCCAACAACAAGTGTTCGAACGTAATAATCGAATTTTTATAATCGCGCGCGAGATCGAATGCGCGTTGGTGTAGTTGTTCGACCGAGCTTGCCATTTATTCGGGTTCGGTTTTGCACGCAAGGGGAAAACCTTCATGTTCCGCGTGCGTCATCACCTGTTTTGATTTGGTTTCTGCAACTTCGCGCGGATAAACGCCCGCGACCCCGGCGCCGTTATTGTGCACATCGAGCATAATCTTTTTCGCCTCATGCTCCCCCTTTTGAAAATATTTTTGCAGAATATATACGACAAACTCCATTGTCGTGTAATTGTCATTCAATAATATGACTTTGTAGAGCTTGGGTTTTTTGACCCGCGTGAGCAGGTCGGTATCTTCATCATGGCGTGCCGACGTCGACATACGACTATGAATATACTATGGAATAATCGGAAAATCAAAAAAAGCCCTAAAATTTTGTAGAGACGCGCTTTATCGCGTCGACACAAAATAATCTTGACGATTTGTTCAGTTTTATCTACTCAATGTTTGAGAGGAAACCATGCCTAACGAAGCCAAAACCATCACCGTACGCAATCCGAAATGGGATTTCGCCGATATCGACAATCTCGGCACCATGGACACCTTCATGCGCACGCTATGGTATACGTTGAGCCTCGTTTTTCCCGAGGGCGAACGCTATTTTATTCGCAGCGTCAAACGCTACCAAGACCAAATCACCGACCCGCAGCTACAGAAAGAAATCAAAGCGTTCATCGCGCAAGAAACGCAGCACGGTCGCATGCACGAAAAATTCAACGACGAGTTTATTCTCGAAAATAACGAAATTGCACGCGCGCGCAAACAGCAAGAAGAACAGGGTCGCAAGCCGCTGTGGGTGATCGAAAGTTTTTTTAATAAATACGTCTCGCCGAAACTCAACCTTGCCGTCACCGCCGCCGCCGAGCATTACACCGCAACGTGGGCAATCAATGCGCTGGACGACGAGCGGATCAAAAATCTGCCTTCGTCGCTGCGCAATCTCATCTATTGGCATGCGATTGAAGAAATCGAACACCGCCATGTCGCCTTCAATGTCTTAAATGCGGTCGATGGCTCTTATGCGATGCGCGCCGCCGGTATGCTCGTAGAATCGGTGATGATGAGCGCCAGCCTACCGACGCTCTTCATGCGTTTACTTTCGCGCGAGCCCAACGTCGATTATCTTGCAATACTGCGCAGCGCCGTCAAAGAATCGACGGACGAAAAAGGCCTCATTCGCAGTTTCTTTACCGGCTTCTGGACATACCTGCGTCCCGGCTTTCACCCCGACGACGACCAGAAAGGCCGCGAGCGCGCGCGGGAGATTACATTGGAGCTGGGAAAGCTCGTGAATGTTGCGTAGGCGGTGTATCTTCGATCCAGAAAGTAAGATATTCCTCTAAAAAGCCAGCCTCAGCATCCCATTTCGTGGTCGTGGCGTAATAGTTACTACAGAAGAATCGGCGGATTGACTGCCGCGAGGGCTTTTTCCACAATTTGATAAGGCCGTAGATGAGAGAGGAAACGCTCACTCGTAGCGCTGCAGCAATATAGTGGAACGTATCATATTCGGCTGCGGTAAACCGTGTACTAGTTACTACAAATTTTTCACCTGGCCTGCGGTTGTACGTTCGCGTCACTTCACGCCGCATCTGCTTTCGAAGTTGAATCCGTATATACCGCTGACTGAATCGCAGAATCTCTCTTTTCTTATTTCTCCACAACTGCGCTGTGTTTTCCGGTAAGCTAATACTCGTCACTAAAGACTTTTCCATTTTTTCTCCTTGAGGAGCGAGCCCTCTATAGATTAAATACCCGAAAAGTGGTAATTTTTCTCATCTACCGAGAAAAAAGTGAAAAAAATCAAACGAATGATGTAATAGTTACTACACTATTTCCACGGTATTCTATTGCCACATGAGCCGATAAATCTTTCGGCTCCACGCTTTGAACTTAAGGTGCGGCCGCTTCGGAAACGCGATAAAAGGAATCACCTCGAATAAACCCGCTTGCACATAGTGCTGGTAGTACTGCGGAAAATACCGCGTCTCTAAATTCATTTCGTTTTGCAGCGTCGACGAGACCATGCGCACCGCACGCAGCTCTTCGCGCGAGAGCGCGTTCACGAGCGGCGCGTCGCATTCGAACACCATGCCGCGCAAGACCATAATCTGCCGGCCTTCGATGACTTCGGGCGCGACCTGCGGCACGACGCGCACCTCTTTCGACTCGACCATTGTGGCCATGATTTCGTTGAAATGACGCGGCATCGGCGAGCCTTCGATATGCAGATAATCGACTCCGCTAATCGATTTTCCGGTTTTCTGAAAATAGTGCATCTCTGAATAATAGAGATTCTTGCAGAGAGCAATCCGATTGAGTTTAGAAGGTAGCTTGCGCAAGATAAAAATGATCATCGCGCGGAGTTTTTGCTGATTTTCCAGATTGCCCATGATTGAAATCATGGGCAATCTGGATTTCGCTTGCAGCCGGTCAAAATTTTTGACGGCATGTCTCACGAATAAATTTTCCCGCCCATGGCAAAAGAACTCTACGAACTGAATGAAAAAATCCCCGTGGGAGAAATCCCCCAAAAAATGCATGCGATGGTGATTCGCGAAGACCGTTTCGGCGAACCTAAGAAGGCTTTTAAGCAAGAAGTCGTCGCTGTGCCCGAGATCGGCGCCGACGACGCGCTGGTTCTCGTGAAGGCCGCCGGTATCAACTACAACAACGTGTGGGCCGCGCTCGGTATTCCCGTCAACATGGTCGAGACGCACCGCAAAGACCAGAACGACAATTCGGGCATTCATATCGGCGGCTCGGACGCCTCGGGCATCGTCTACAAAATCGGTGCGAATGTAAAGAACGTGAAAGTGGGCGACGAAGTCGTCGTGCATTGCGGTATGTGGGATGTGAATAACGCCGACATTAAAGCGGGTAAAGTCGACCCAATCGTGCATGCATCCAACCGCATTTGGGGTTATGAAGTCAACTACGGTAGCTTTGCGCAGTTTACCAAAGTGCAGGCGCACCAGCTTTTGCCCCGCCCGCAGCACATGAGTTGGGAAGAATCGGCGGCGTACATGCTCGTCGGCGCGACGGCGTACCGCATGCTCATGGGCTTTCCCGAACACACCGTGCGAAAAGATGATGTCGTCTTGATTTGGGGCGGCGCGGGCGGTCTGGGTTCGATGGCAATTCAGATCGTGCGCGAAATGGGCGGCAAACCCATCGCGGTCATTTCAGAGGCGAACAAAGTCGATTATTGCAAAAAACTCGGCGCGGTGGGAGTTATCAATCGCAAAGATTTTAACCACTGGGGCATGCTGCCACACTGGAAAGACGAAGCGAAGTACGGCGAATGGATAAAAGGCGTGCGCAGTTTCGGCAAAGCCATCTGGGAAATCGTCGGTAAGGGAGTCAACCCGCGCATCGTGTTCGAACACCCGGGTGAAACGACGATACCGACCTCATGCGTTGTCGTCGAGCGCGGCGGCATGGTCGTCATCTGCGCAGGCACGACCGGTTACAACGCGACGGTCGATTTGCGCTACCACTGGATGCACCAAAAACGCCTGCAAGGTTCGCATTTCGCAAACGACGCACAGGCGACGGCGTTCAATAAACTCGTGCTCGAAAAGCGCATCGACCCCTGCCTTTCAAAGACGGTCGCTTTCGGCGAAATCGGCGACGTACACCAGATGATGTACGAAAACAAACATCCGCATGGAAACATGGTTGCAACCGTGCAATTGGGTTAAGCGCAGCGCAAACCAATTGCACAACGAACATCCGTCGGTTGCAACCGAGGTGCGCCCTCGCACCATGGTTGCGACAGTTCAAATCGGCTAAGCCGATTTGAACGCGCCATCCATGGCTTGTCGAAACCACGCGCATCCATGCGCTTTGGTTGCCACGGTGCAGTTGGGCTGAGCGCAGCTCAGCCCAACTGCACAATCAATTTTCATTCCGCTTGACGCAGCTACCGCGACACCTCGCGTGAACTATGGCCAAGCTCGCGACGATCACCCAACTTTCACCCACGATGACCGAAGGCGTCTTCGTCGAATGGCAAAAAAAAGAAGGCGATGCGGTAAAGCCCGGCGACATTCTCGCATCGATCGAAACCGATAAAGCGGTGATGGATCTCGAAGCATTCGACGGCGGTGTGTTGCTCAAACTGCTCGCGCAGAAAGGCGATAAGCTGCCCGTCGGCGCACCCGTTGCGGTGATTGGTAACGCCGGCGAAGATATTAGCGCAATCCTCAGTGGGATTACGAAAGAACCCAAACCTAAAACCGTAGCGGCACCGGCAGCCCATGATTTAAATCATGGGCTGCCGGATGCCGATCATACGCTACCGAATGCAACGAATCGCATCAAAGCATCGCCGCTCGTAAAAAAGCTCGCTGCGCAAGGCGGCATCGATCTGAAAGCCGTACGTGGCACCGGCCCCGGTGGGCGCATCGTGAGCCGCGATTTGGCCACCGCCGGTACACAACTTGCCGCACCAGCGCCGCGTAGCTCAATCGTCATCCACGCCGCGCAGGGGGTGCGTGCGCCCGACACGCAACTACCCCTATCGCCGATGCGCAAGGTGATTGCCGAACGGCTCACATTTGCCAAACAAAACCTGCCGCATTTTTATCTACAGCGCACCGTCAATATTTCGAGTCTTATTAAGTTGCGCAGCGAAACCAACGCAGGCCTCGCCGCGCTCCATGCCGAAAAGAAAGAAGAGAACGCCGAGCTACCGCAAAAGGTCTCGCTCAACGATTTTATTCTGGCCGCGACCGCGCAGAGTCTTGCGCGCCACGCTGAAATTTTGCGGCAATGGGGCACCGGCCATCTCTTGCAACTCGGCAACGTCGACTTGGGTTTTGCCGTCAGCCTCGACGACGGTCTGATTACGCCGATAATCCGCAACGCCGAGCAATATAGTCTTTTTCAAATCGCGGAGGCGACGCAAGAGCTATCGGCGCGCGCACGCGAACGCAGGCTAAAACCCGAAGAGTATACCGGCGCGGGGTTTACTGTGACGAACCTCGGCATGCTGGGGATTTCTTCTTTTCAAGCGGTCATCAACGCACCCGAAGCGGCGATTTTGGCCATCGGCGCGAGCGAACGCCGCGCAACCGAAGCGAAAGACGGCTCGATCAAATTCGGCGATTTTCTCTCGCTCAATTTGGCGTGCGACCACCGCGTAATCGACGGCGCAACGGGGGCGAAGTTTTTAGGCACGCTCGCAAGATTTCTAGAGAACCCGGGATTAATTCGGTAAGTCCCTTGACAGGCACTGCATGCAGTGCCTGTCAAGGACTCTAACTTCTCGCCGTATCGTCTCATATTTCGTATATTGCGGTATATGGCAATGCTGTTCGCCGCCTTCGGTTGGGGCGTGTTATCGTCTTTTTCCGCCTGCGTGTATCCCTTAATACCGATCACGACCGCGATCTTCGTCGGCGGCGAGCGCAAAAGTTGGCTGCAGGGTCTCAAGGCCGCGAGTACGTATACGCTTGGCATGTCGCTCACCTACGGCACTTTGGGGATTATCGCCGCACTCACCGGGGCCGTCTTCGGCAAGTACATTGCGAATCCCTATGTCATTACGACCATCGCACTCGTGTTAATCTATTTGGGACTCGCGTACGCGCACATTCTGCCAATGCCACTACCGAATTTCGCGAATCGATTGCAAGTGCGCAAGAAGGATAACCTGCTCTACCCGCTTGTCTTGGGTATTTTTTCGGCATTCATCGCCGCGCCGTGTACTGCGCCTTTTTTCGGCAACCTATTGGTGCAGATCGGCACGAAAGCGGGCGAGCAGCACTCGATTATTGTGCCCGCGTTCGCGGCGTTCGCGTTTGCGTTCGGCATGGGTGTGCCGTTTTTCTTGATCGGTCTGTTTTCGCTGCGCATGCCGAAACCCGGCGCGTGGCTGCACGCGGTCGAGTTTGCGGGTGCGGTGACCCTCATCGCGGCGGGGTTTCACTATCTCGAAGATTTGATCGCCGATTTTCCGCCGCCGACGCAGGCGTTTCCGTTTGCGGTCTTAGGCCTCGCGATGGCGGTGACATTTTTTATTCTCGCCGAACCATTGAAGAGGGATTTTCACATGTCTAAAAGACTGAAATTGAATACAGCGGGCATGCTCATTATTTCGGGATTAGGTCTGTTTCTTTTTACATCCCCCTTTGTAAAATATTGGGGAGTCGACGTGAAGACGAATACCGGTGCGACGTCCGATGTCGGCAAGAAAATCGCGATGACGCTTCCCGAAGGCAAGCTCAAATGGTACAAAGATTTAAAAGAGGCCAAGGCTATCGCCGCGAAAGAAAACAAAATTCTTTTTATCGATTTTTGGGCCGACTGGTGTACCGCCTGCGAACAGATGGAGCGCAAACTTTTCGTTAAAGACGAATTTATCGAATTTGCTTTGGCGAATAAACTGCTGCCGGTGCGCGTCGATTACTCGTCGCCGACCGACGAGCTCGACAAGCTCGCCAATACCTATAATATTCGGGGATTACCCACGGTGGTGTTGACAAAACCCGACGGCGAGTTAATCCACACGCTCATGGGATTTTACAGTACAGAGTATACGATGCGCGAGTTGCGCATGGCGCTGAAAGAGTAATCACTGCTTAGTTAACCCCATTTCTTTTTTCAGAAACGGCGTCGTTTCGCGCAGCCGCTGTGAAATAAACGGCCCCATGATATAATGGTTGCTCACGGTACGCTTAACGCCGGGGCCAAAGGGTTTC
>JAFEGD010000219.1 GCA_018240245.1 Spirochaetota bacterium
CGAATATTCGGCTTCGATGACGCCGTGCGCATCGACCGTCAAAAGCCCTTGCTGCAATGCGGCAAGGATACTCGATATTTCGCGTGTGCGAATATCGATGCGCGCTTCGATGTGGGTCGAATATTCGCCGAGTTCTTGCGCCATGAGATTAATTGCATCGGCGAGTTCTGAGAGCTCGTCGTTCGTTTGGCTTTTTAATCGAATCGCAAAATCGCGTTGCCCGATGCGCGCCGCTGCGGCCTGCATCGCCTCAATCGGAGCAATTAAGAAATGACTGACGATTGCCGCAATAAATATCGACACGATGAGAGCGGCGATGACTATATAATAACCGACGATTTTCAAATTAAATAGCGTATCGAATTCTGTCGCCGCCGAATAGTCGACGACGAGTAAAGCGATAATAGCGCCGCGCGCATTACGAATCGGCGTATAGCCTGCGATAAAGACTCCCGAGTCTTCGCTGCGATAGCCCGACGTGACGGCAGCTTCTCCGTTGAGGGCGCGGGTGAGCCCGAGCAGACCGTGCGCATTGAATATGTCGCCGACCTGAAATACTTTCTCTTCGGCGTCGATGCGTTGGTTCTTATTACGGTCGACTTCTTGAAACTCGTCGGCGCAGAGTACACGCAAGTAATCGGATACCGCATGGTGCATGCCGACTCCGGCGATCCATGTGCGGTGAATCGGCAAAGATTCGGATGCGGTGGCTAACGTTTCTTCGGTAATGATCTTATCGCCCGAGGCTCGGCGAATGCGGCGCAATTTTTGCACGATACGTTGGAACTCGTTTGTGCGCAGTATCGCAGTTTTTTCGTCTTCGGAGAGCGCCGAGAGCGGTACGCCGATATTTTTTTCGGCATCGACAACGCCATGCGGCGAAGCGAGACGATTATCGAGATTTTCGAGATAGCGAATGTCGTCGGGAGTAAAAAGCGATACGCCGATTTTTCCGAAGTCGCGAACACGGTTTGTCATTTGGTTGCGCACTTGTTCTGAGACGCGGTGGTAATACGTCGTAAGGCCGAGAACAACACCCGCCGTGGCGACGAGAAATATCGCTGCGCTGATACGAAAACGAAAGCTCAACAGGCTCTTGAGCATTGCTTCTCGATTCAAGTTTGCGACAGGCGTTGCAGAATCTCTGCATGCAGCGTCGGCGCGGCGGCTACGATTGAAGTCCCGCGTACGGCATCGCCGCCGCGAAAATCAGAGATGAATCCCCCCGCACCGCGAATCACCGGTACGGCGGCCATGATGTCCCATGCGTTCATGATCGGGTCGAGCATGATATCGGCGTAGCCGGTTGCGAGCAAAGTATAGCCATAGCCGTCGGCCCACGTGCGCCAGAATCGTGTTTGGTTGGCGAGGTTTGAAAAATTTGCCTGTGGCTGGTGTTTTGCGACATCGCGCACATCGGTCACGAGCAGTGTGCAGTCTTTTAGGGCGGATGTATTGCGCATCTGCGTTTTCTTGCCGTTAAAAAAACATTCTTTATTATTGCCCCAAACGAGCTCGTCGAGAATCGGTTGGTAAATCGCACCGCACTGTGGCTCGCCGTTGTGCATGAGGGCAATGAGCGTCGTAAAAAGCGGTACACCGGTGATAAAGCTTTTGGTGCCGTCGATGGGGTCTAAGACCCAGACAAACTCGGCGTCGGTGTTCGTGTTGCCGTGCTCTTCGCCGATAATGCCGTGCGTCGGAAATTTTTTGAGAATCAGTTCGCGCAGGCGGCTTTCGATTTCGAGATCGGCGGCTGTCACCGGCGAAGCGTCGGCTTTACTGACAACGCCAATCGCATCGAGCGGTTTTTTGAAATAGCGACGTGAAACCGATTTACTAATTTCCGTCGCTTCGGGGATTATCGATAGAAAAAAATCTTGCGCGCTCTGCATGGGTAAAGGGAAAATTGAGGCACATTAGGTAAAGTGATTCGGCGAGTTCTCGCCAAATCGTTCTAGTAGAGCGCGCTTAAACCGTCGCGTTCGTAAGGTATCGTCACCGGCCCAAAATGCGTCTTTAAGCTGAGGTCGAATTTCATGAAATACTTGAGCTGTCCCGATCGAATCATATCGACGATACTGCGCTTTAACCCCAAGAGTTTGACCGTAATCGGTAGCGTTACCGACATTGTCTTATCTTGGCTGACCGACCTTTGTACGCTAATTTCTGCGGCGGAAATCAAATTGTCTTGGAGAGAAAATTCGTAACGAAATTTCTCAATATCGAGCTCGAAATCGTGATTGTTCGAGACTTTAACTTTAACGAGTAATGTCGTCGACGCCACCGAGAACTCCCCGAGCGAGATATTCTCGATCTCGAAGCGCGGCCGGTCGGGTACCGGAATCTCGCCCTTGTCGTTCAAGTCGAACGCCATATCGCCGATCGGCGTATCGAGAACAATCTTGCCGGCAAAGGCATACGGTAGCGACTTCTTCGCCAAAGCTCCCGCGACGCCCGCTTTGAGGCCCGCATAGCTCACCGAGATCGGCAGCGCGATGAAACTCGCGTTGTTCGATAAAATTTTTGTCTTATCTTCTTTCTTACCCTTTAAGAGACGTTCGCCGTCGATGTCGAACGTATAGTCGAGATGATTTAATGTCGCGCCGATGGAGTTAGGATTGTTAATTTTGATATGTACGATAAGATCGACGCCCGCAATATGCAGTTTTTGAAACTCGACGCGCTCGACACCCACCTGCGGTGGATCGAAGATTTTTTTTGCGAGCGAGGCGCAGTGAAATGTCGTTGTAACGGCAAGTAACGCAAGCGCATAGCGCCCATAATTTTTACGCGCTGAAACTCGGGTCACATTAACCCGAGTTGTAGTTTGGCTTCGTCGGACATGAGCCCCGTGTGAAACGGCGGATCCCAGACAAGTTCCATCGAGACGTCTTTGACACCGTCGACGGCTTCGACTTTCTCTTTAATCTCTTGCGGCAACGCTTCGATCGAAGGACAATTTGGCGACGTGAGCGTCATGTCGATTTTGACGTTACCAGCGTCGTCGACATCGAGACCGTAAATGAGACCCAAGTCGTACACGTTGACCGGAATTTCGGGGTCGTAGCACGTTTTTATCTGCGCGATGACTCGCTCGCGTAAATCGGTGTCTTGTGCAGTGGTACTTGGTTCGTCTGTTGCGCTCATATTGTCCCCGTTGTATAATCGAAAAATTTACGTGCCGCTTCGTCGGGCAACGCCGCATAAAAGCGCGCCTGCGAAGAATCGACGAGTAGTTGTTCTGCGTCGGCAGGCGAAATGCCGCGCGCCATTAAGTATTGCTTTGCGTCTTCGTCGACAAAACCCACCGTCGAGCCGTGTGTGCACTTGACGTCGTCGTGGCTGATATTCAAGAACGGCTGCGCTTGAATGCGCGCGCCTTCGGTACGCATGATGCCGCGGTGTAGCTGGTGCGCTACAGATCCTCCCGCCCCTGGGAGGACAGTAATTTTTCCGGTAAAGCGAATTTGCGCTTCGTCGCTCGCGTACGAATAGAAATGCTGTTCGCTGTGGTTCTTGCCTTCGCGATGCTTCACATGCAGCGATAGATTCGCGTGATCGTTTTGAGAAAGTTCGGTGAGACCGTAGAAATGCGCGACCGCCGCCGCGTCGAGTAGAGCTTCGAGTTCGAGGTCGTGCGCTTTGCCGAAAACAGCGCTAAAAAAATCGAAGCGTGCAGCGCGCTTTATCTCGACATTTAGCGAAAGCGTTAGAGCGGTCGAGCGATCTTTGAGCATCAACTCGACCTGCGTTCGCGGAGCGCAGACGATTCGAATTTTTGTGTATTGTGTCGCAGCGCTTGCGGCGGCAAGAGACAGTCGTAAACAATCGGCGTGGTTCTCTATGATGAGTTCTGTTGGTAAATTTTCGATGGCGAGCGTTAGTTCGACAACGCCATTATGCGCGCCGATTTCAAGCGTAGCGGTTGTTTCGGTCTCGCTGAGGTGGATTGCCTGCCGTACCGCTACCGGCAACGTTTCGATAGCGGCTGCGAGCGACGAGGTTGACCTTTCTAATGTTGCTGCAATATCACTCATAGCCGCGCTCTTCGATGCGATTTGCCATTTCGACGCCACCCGATTCGACGATGCGCCCCGCCGAGAGAATATGCACGCGGTTCGGTGCGATATATTTCAAGATGCGCGAATAGTGCGTGATGACAATCATCGAACGGCCCGCGCCGCTTTCGGTCGCGATGCGCATCGCCTCGCGCGCGGTAAATTCGAGCGCATCGACATCGAGTCCCGAATCGATTTCGTCGAGAATCATGAGGCGCGGCGCCAGCAGCGCCATCTGGAGAATTTCATTTTTCTTTTTCTCTCCGCCCGAAAAGCCTTCGTTGAGAGAGCGCTTAATCATTTCGCTCTTCATGTCGAGGCGTGCCATCACTTCTTTGGCCTTGTTTAAGAATTCGCCAGCGGCAAGCTCTGTCTGCCCTTGCGCTTTGCGAACAGTGTTGACCGCAGTGCGTAAGAATTGCATGTTATTGACACCGGGGATTTCGGGCGGGTATTGAAAGGCGATGAAGATGCCTTTGCGCGCGCGCTCTTCGATCGGCATTTCGAGTAAATTCGCACCGGCGTAGCGAATCACGCCTTTAGTGACGACAAAGTCTGGGTTACCCGCGAGTACGTGCGAGAGCGTACTTTTGCCGGAGCCGTTCGGTCCCATAATTGCGTGGATTTCGCCCGGTTGAATCGTTAAGTTTATTCCGCGCAGAATTTCTTTATCTGCGGTCTTGACGTGTAAATCTTCAA
>JAFEGD010000021.1 GCA_018240245.1 Spirochaetota bacterium
GACGACTACGAACTCGAAGTGGCCAAGCCGCAAGTTTTACTCGCCGACGGTAAAACGTATCTGCCGAATGTCGTGCAAAATTTGATCGGCGACGAGCTGTCGCTACAGCGGCGTGCGCTGACGCGCGGCCGCGTGTCGCCGAAATCGGTCGAATACCCGCTGATGAAAGATCACGAGCACTTGCCCCCGAATGCGCGCGCCGAACTACTCGCAAAATATCGCAAACCCGAAATCATGCCATTGCGTATCGTACGCAGCGAACGCGCGCCCGGTTCGGTATTTAGCTGCGACGGCATGCCGAACGATCGCTATGTCATCGCATCGCGCATCGTCGTGCGTTCGGCTGCGCTGCGCCTCGAAGCGTTACTTTGCCAAGGTAGCGAGCCGCTGCAACACGAAACGGTTTCTGTCGACGAGCAAGACCTTGTCGGCGGCGTCACAAAGCTCGTAAATCCCTTGCGTGCGCGATTGACCGGCGACGTGTATGCGACGGTGAAAATCGATAGCGACCCCGCGCGCGCGTCGGTTTATCTCGACGATCTTTTTATCGGCAAATCGCCGCTCGTCTATTCGTATCTCGTGCCGGGTAATTATACTTTGGTCGTCAAGCGCGACGGTTATCAAGCGTTTTCGTCGCCGATTACGGCTAATGGCGGCGAAACGCTTACGCGCAACGTTACGATAAAAAAAATTCGCGGCGGTGGAGTCATGGATATTGCGAGCAATCCCCCGGGTGCAAAGATTTACCTCGACGCCGACTACAAAGGGGTGACGCCGAAGAAGCTAGAAAATCTTGTGTTGGGAACCTACCGCGTGCATATTTTAGCCCCCGAAAAGGGCGAGGTCTATCGCAATGTGACGTTGACCGAACAAAACCCGTCGGCATCGCTCGACGAGAAATTAACCGAGTTCATGCGCGATCGCCAACCCGGTATGCTCGGCATTTCGTATAAGGCGTGGTATTGGGGTACTCTCACCGCTGCCGCGCTATCGTTGGGCGGCGCCATTTATTTTTATGTGTGGCGCGATAGCGCACAAGAAGACATTTATGCGCGCACGAGTGCGAAAGACATATCGATGTACACGAGCGACGATTATGCCTTTATCGCCGACCGTCGCGCGCAATACGATATTCGGCAGAGTTGGGCGACGGGGCTAACGATCAGCGCCGCCTTTTTTGCAGCCGCGTCGCTCTATTTCTATTTGCAATATTTATTTTCTCTCGACGAGGGTGTTGTGATGCGGCCGCCATCGAAGCCAAACGCACTCGGCGATGTCGATATTCGACTCGGCGCTATGCCGGGGCAGACAGGGCTATCGGCCAATTTTCGGTTTTAAGTGACTGGGCGGCAAAAAATAGCTCCAGCGAGTTTCCGCGCAGTCACTTAAGGCGCTCGGCCTAAAATCGTAGCCGGGCCGCTTGTGCTCAACGATTCGATATTGGGTTTGGCGCCTGCGAATAGAAAATAAGGAATCTGATTCATGGGGATTTCTAAATATTCATAGGCATCCCACGTCGCGGCGCGCAAAAGATCGTGCTCGGAAATTTTACCTTCGCCGAGTATCGCGCGCATCTCTTGCAATACCGAAAGATCGGGGCTCGTTGCGAGCGAATCGGTGCCGATGAGCATTTTGAGCGACGCTTGGTGCAGCGATGCCCAGTTCGAGCGCTCGATACCCAAGTGTCGGTTCGAGCGGTGACAGATAACCCACGCCGCATGCGGCACGTATTCGTTGAGCATATCGATATCTTCGGTACGCGCCGCCGACAAATGCACGAGCAAAAGTTTCTTGAACGAGAGCATGCCTAAAGAGTGAAGGTAATCCACCGCTGAGCGGTCTTTCATTTCGGGATGCTTGACGTTTTGGCCGATGTTCTGTAAAAATTCGACAATCGCGCCGCGTCCGTATTGAAATTCGATTTCTGCCGGGCTTTCGAGCAAATGAATCGACACCGATGTGTGCCGCGCCTTTTCTCGCACAAAACGCATTTGCAGCGGAGACGATCCGTACACCGAATGCACCGTCGGATAAAATGTCGCGTCGACATCTAAGAGCGCACGCACTTTAGCGATTCGTTCGACATCGCGCGGCGACGAAAAACCCAAGAGTTCGAGATAGCGATTGCCCGCGAACGACGGCAGGTCGCGCAAAAAACGGATGAATTCTGTACTGTTTGATATATCGCAGAAGAAAAAGGTGCCTTCGTCTTTAGCGCGGCGAATAGCCGCAACTGCGGCTTGGCGAATATCGAGATCGTCGAGCGCGCCGCGATTTTTTTGAATGATACCGCCCATCTCTGTCAAGTGGCTGCCGTGCGGCACGAGGTCGCGCATGCACGAAAGTTCGATGTGGCTATGCGCGTTGACGAAACCGGGTACGATGACTCCAGAGGGCAGGCGGCGCGTCATGAACTGCTTCGGGGGCCGACCAAAGCCCGAATCGACAATCTCTTTATCGGCGACGATATACCATGGGTCGGCGCGAAATTCGGCGTCGCGGGTAAGTCCCCATTCGCCGACGAGAACCTCGAAAATATTCATCGCATCCTAAAGACGGTGCAGCGAAACTGTGTAAAGGTGATTTTAGCAACGCAGAGTGCGTGGGGGTGTCGCGATTAAGCGGCGTTTATGATTTTCAAAACTTCTTCGGGTGTCTTTGCCGCAATAATCGCGGCGCGGGTTTGCGCGCGATAAAAAACCTTTGCGATCGACGCCATGACCTTGAGGTGTTCTTGCAACGCCGATTTCGGCGCGATGAGCATGACGACGATAAAGGTCTTTGAGCTGTCGATGCTCTCGAAGTCGATGCCGTCTCTCACGATGACGCATTCTGTCATGAATCGATCGGTGCCCGGTACGACGGCATGCGGTATCGCCACTTGTTCGCCGATGCCGGTGCTCATGAGCCGCTCGCGCGCGACGAGTTCGGTTTTGATCTCAGCGGCGAGTGCAGCGGTCACGCGCTCGCGCGCGCACAGTGCCTGACGCAGGCTCTCTATGAGCTCCCACTTGTCGGTTAGTCGTAGCGCACCCGAATTTTCTCGAGTCACGACATGGATATTCTGCGGTAGAAGAGACTCGCGCCACACAGGGAATTATGTCGCCATGAGTTTCATACGGTCAAGCCCATTCATAACCCTTGACATGTTACGGCAATGGTGCGCCAAGGTTTTCGCCGTATGAAAGATGCTCTCGCTGCTAAATTGCGCGTCGCTTGGGTCGCCGATATTTTCGACGAAGTTTCGGGTATCATCACCGACACCGAAGAAATGTACGAGCTTGCGCAGTCGCACGGTTTTTTTTGGCAACCGGTAACGACGTACAAGAAGCCGATCGCTCCGTTTCATATTTTCAACCCTCTGCTGCCGATACCCACCGGAAGTTTTTACAAAGGAACCAGCATGTATGTGCCCGATTTCTTGCGTGTCGTGCAATTTTTTCGCAAAAATACCTTTAACGTTCTGGTATCGAACACCCCCGGCGTGATGGGCATGCTCGCGATGGCGGCGGCAAAATATCTTTCGTTACCGTGGGTCGATATTTACCATACCGATATCGACTATTATATGAACGATCTCTCGAATCGTATCGTAAAGCCGTTCGTCAAAAACCCGGCGCTATTTTTTTTGAAGCAATACCAAAAGCAGGCCGATCTCATTTTTGTGCGCACGCAAGAATTTTACGATTTGATGATCAAGAAAGGCCACAGCAAAGAAAAACTGCGCTATTACCCCGCCGGCGTCAACGCGCGCCATTGGAACCCCGAGCACGGCGACCGCGCGGTATTTGAGACGTTCGGCATCGCCCCCGAAATGACCGTTGTGATCTTCGTCGGGCGGATTACGAAAGTGAAAGATATTGAATTTTTATTACGCTATTTTGCCGAAGAAAAACCCGAGCGTGCCGTTTGCGCCGTGATTGGCGGTGGCCCCGAAAAAGACGGGTATGAAAAAAAATACGCGGGCGATAATATTCGCTTCTTAGGCGTGCAGCGCGGCACGGCGTTACAAAAACTCTATGCGAGCGCCGATCTCTACGTGTTGCCGTCGGCGAGCGAGACGTTGGGTAAGACCGTGCTCGAAGCGATGGCGTCGGGCACGGGCGTGGTTGTCTCAGACAAAGGCGGCCCCAAAGACTATGTCACCGACGGCAAGAACGGCGTTATCTTCAAGGCGCACGATTACGGTTCGTTTCGCTCGGCGATGCAACGTCTCATGGCAGACCGCGGCAAGATTCAAGAGTTGGGCGATAACGCGCGCGCATCGATCGGCGATCACACCGATGAAAAGCTGTTCGAGTCGTTCACCGGTCATATCGCCGAGTTGGTGTGAATCCCCTTTTTAGTTGTCAGCTTGTTTCAAGGGTTGCCTTAGCCTCTAAGGTAATATATGATTTTTGATTGGTTTCACTCGCTCTTTTCTAACGATATGGGCATCGACCTCGGTACGGCAAATACGCTCGTCTATGTCAAAGGTCAGGGCATTGTGCTCTCCGAGCCGTCGGTTGTCGCGATTCAAGCGTCAACGGGCAAAGTACTCGCCGTGGGGCAAGAAGCTAAACGCATGCTCGGCCGTACGCCGGGCGAGATTGTCGCGATTCGCCCGATGAAAGACGGGGTTATCGCCGACTTCGAAACCGTCGAGAAAATGATTCGCTATTTTATCAATAAAGTACATAACCGCGCAACGCTGGTCAAGCCGCGCATCGTCATCGGCGTGCCGTCGGGCATTACCGAGGTCGAGCGCCGTGCGGTGCGCGAATCGGCGGAGCAAGCGGGTGCGCGCGATATTTTTCTCATAGACGAGGCTTTTGCTGCCGCGCTCGGGGCGAAAATTCCCGTACACGAACCGGCGGGTAATATGATTATCGATATCGGCGGCGGTACGACCGAGATTGCGGTCATTTCGCTCGGCGGCATGGTGATCGCCGACAGCATCCGCATCGGCGGCGACGAACTCGACGAAGCGATTATCAAGCACTTGCGTCTGCATCACAATTTGATTATCGGCGAACGTACCGCCGAAGAAATCAAACTCGCGATTGGTAATGCAATCCCCGAAAAGAAAACCGAGACCTTCGAGCTCAAAGGCCGCGATGCGGGCACAGGTTTGCCGCGCACAGTGGTAATCGACAGCGCCGAAGTACGCAAGGCGCTCAAAGAACCGATCGATGCAATCGTCGAGGCGACAAAAATTGCACTCGAGAAAACTCCCCCCGAGTTGGCGGCCGACATCGTCGAGCGCGGTATTGTTATGACGGGCGGCGGGTGCCTTCTGAAAGGTCTCGACAAACATATCTCGAAAGAAACCGGCGTGCCGGTAATTCGCGCCGAGAACCCGCTTAACTGCGTCGTCGAAGGCACGGGCAAGTATCTCGAAGAGTTGAAGTATTTGAAGGGTCGTTGACCCGTGCGTAGCGAGGGTCGTTGACCCATGCGTAGCGAGGGTCGTTGACCCGTGCGTAGCGAGGGTCGTTGACCCGTGCGTAGCGAGGGCCGGGGGATTAACCGCTCAACCGAACGGTCGACCCGAAATAAATTCTCTCTCAAACTTTTGTTTTTTTAAGGTATTCTCGAAGTTCAGCGTTTTTTCTCTGAAGCGAACCGATATATTTTGCCGCAAGACGTCGGGAAATTTTTTCGCGTCGTATTCGATCTCGTAGGTGAAAGTCGCAAACATCGAATCGTTATATGCGTAATCTTTGAGTGTCGCGGGATAGAGTTCGTACAAGACGCCGGTAAAGTTTTCTTTCCGGATTTCCACTCGGTTTTTGCCGTCCCAGTAGGCGATCTTGAGCGTGCTTTTTTTAACGGGGATATTAGTGTCGCCGTCAAAAAGACCGATTTCCACCGCTGCGAGATCCGGCCAATTCGCCTGCGTTTCGCCGTAGATAAAATAGACGCCGATGATTCCCGATTTTTCCAGATCGCGGTAGAGCGGATTAAGATCGTAGGTCTGCGGTTTGCCGTTAACCGAGCGAGTATACGCGAGTTTCTTATCGGGAATATATCGATAAGCGGTAGTCGAGCAGGAGACTAAACCGAAGAATGCAAGTGTCGCCGTTATGCAAAAGCACGATTTTTCCATAGTCGCGCGAACATATCGGCAATCGTCGCCGGCGTCAAACACATGCCGAAATATTACCGCTGGGCCGTACTTACCTTCTACGCCATGCGCTCGCAACGCCGTAGAGAGCGCCGAGCGTTGCCATGAGCATCGCGGCGGGCGCTAAACTCAATAGCGGGTAGAGTAGAATATAATCTTTATAGATCGCAATTTGCATTCCGAGCGAAAGCCGTTCGCTCCCCGTTTGTACTCCTAAAAATTCGAGACTCGCGAGCGAGAGCGTGATTGTCGGCAAGTTCAGAAAAAATAGATATCCCGACTCGCGGATTAACTGCGCCAAGATATGGGTTTTTGCCGTGTGAACGTGCGACGCACCCATCACTTCGGCGGCGATAATGAAATCGCTATGGCGTACGTTGCCGAGCCTCTGCAATAGAAATTTTTGTAACGGTGCGAATTCAGATAGCACCAGCGCCGTCGTTATCGATAACATACTCTGCGGTAAAAAATAGCCGATCGAAAGCGCGACAAAGATCCCGGGAATTGCAAGCCAAGCGTCGATAATCTTGAGATAAATATCGGCGATAAATTTCGGCCAAAGATACGAAGACGCCGCAAATAAAAGACTCACCAATAGCGCGACGACTAAGGCGAAAATAGCGATCGCAAGCGTTTGCCCTGCGCCGCCCACGACTTGCGCGAGCACCGACTGCCCGAGCGGTGTCGCACCAAATGGCTCGGCGAAAGAAGGCGGCGCAAATGCGTGCGCCAAATCGATTGTGCTCGTCGGTAGCATGAATTGTGCAAGAGCCACTAGCAAAAGAAACAATCCGCATAGTTTTGTCGATAGAGAAAATTTCAATGTTGGTACGCCTCGGTGCGACGGGCAAAATACGCTTGTAGTAGCGATGTCGCATAGACGATGCATGCGATAAGTACTAAGTTTGCGAAGATGAGGCGAATGTCGTATTGCAAGAGCGCAAAAATCAGTAGACTACCCAACCCATGAATCGAGAACAAGGCCTCGACGATCACTGCACCCGAGAAAAGCGACGCCGCTTCGATCAACCAAAAAATAATAAACGGCATAAGACAGTTGGCAAGCTTGTGCAAGAAAATGCGGCTGCGGCCGAGCGCATACGCGCGTGCGCGCAAAATAAAAATTTTTTCGTCGAGTTCGCGCATATAGTTTTCGATGAGCAAAAAAAGGCGCACGCCGTATTTCAACGCAATCGTGAGCGCTGGCAAGATAAACGCGCGAAACTCTTGATCGCCGCCTGCAGGCAAAAGATGCAACGCGAAAGCGAGAAGCCATATTAGAAAAATTCCGATAAGAAAAATGGGAGTCGTATTGATCGCTTCGGCGGCGTTGCGCACGACGGCGCGGTATTGCGGTATCGCCTCGCTCGCGACGAGTAGCAAGAGACCGATAAAAACCGACAACACTAAACTCAATGCGGTCAAGAGCGCAGTTTTGCCGAACGCATCGTGCAGTTGCGGCAGCACCGGCGTACCGCGCAACGTTTTCCATTCGGCGATATGCGGTAGATCGCGGACAAGCTCGGTGAGTTTTGTAAAAAAAGATTTATCTTTGATATTCGCGAGGCTCTGCGTCGTGCCTCGTTGACCCATCAGCACCTCTTCGGCGGTGCCTTTACGCAGGTGTTGCAAAAAGACTGTCAGAAAAACAATGAGTATAATAACTATGCCGAACCCCGCAAAGGCGCGCAATGCCTTACCGAGTAGAGTCATAACGAGTTGTCAAAATTTATCGGCGCTCAAAAATCGCTTTCAGCCATGAGAATGGCGTAAATTTGCGCGGGGAGCTCGATTTTCGGGTCGAAGCGAATGCCGATTGCGACAAAATTGCGCGAACGCATTTCGCGCGGCTGTAACCACGCGACTTGACCGGCAAACTTGAAATGCAACCTTGTCTTATCGTGAATAATTTCACCGCCGATATACTCGTCGTGTTGCAATTCATGACCCAAGGCCTCTTGGTCGGCAAGAATCATCACGCCACCTTCTGAGATATCGCTCATAATCGCGTCTTTGACTTGTGTGCCGTCGAGGGTCACGCGGTATTCGATGTATGCCCCCGCCGTGACGCGGTGGCGCGTTCGACGCTCGTTCGTTTGGCGCATAGACTATTTTTAGTTCAGCTTGTCGTCGTCGAGAAGTTCTTTACTATCGTTTTTCTCTTTGGCTTTCTCATAGCCCGCGCCTTTGTCTTCGCCGGTCTTCGTTTCGCCGCCGTTACCGGTGCCGCCGATCATGAGCGCTTCTTCGAGCGAGATCGGGCTATTCTTGTCGGGCAAAACAAAATTCGGGTCGCGCAAAAACTTGAGAACCGTCACGACTTTCTCGCGCTGCGGGTCGTTGTGCGCCTCGTCGACAAAGCGCTGCCAATAATCGATTGTTTTCTGCTTATTGCGTTCGAGGCTTAAGTACACAAACCCCGTGTGGAACAGCGCCGTTTTCATCGCGTCGTCGGCTTCGTATGCTTTCAAAAATGCCGAAATCGCTGCTTTCGATTTTTTTAACTTTGTATACGTCTGCCCTAAACGAAAATAATCGAGCGCTTTGTTTTCGTTGAGTTCTACCGCGCGTAAAAGATGGCTTACGGCCTTCTCGTATTGCCCTTGCAAATAATAGACATCGCCTAAAAGCGAATTTGCGCGCCCGTTCTCGGGTTCGTCGTCGACGATTTTACGCAGCAGCGCCGCCGCGGTTTCGTATTTTTTCGAGAAGAATAATCTTTCTGCACGCTTGAGCGCAGCGCTCTTGGGCGTGGTCGTCTCTGTGTGTTTGCGCGGTGCTGCTGTTTCGGCTGCCGTAGGTGCTGTCAGCTTTTCGGGGGGATTAACTTCGCTGCTACTTTGGGCGGCGAGGGAGTAGACTGCAACCACGGAGAACACGACGAGCACGGTGCGGTTCATACTAATTCTCTGTACTCTCTGCGTGCTCTGTTGTTTCAATGCGTCGCCTTTCGCCGTGTGCGCCGTGGTTATTTTATGCTATGGCGCGCCCCGCTGCATTTGCGTATAAATCTGCTCGGCCAGACCCAACGTCGCGCCTTGCGTGAGCTTATTGACGCGCTCGGTCAAGAGCATGTCTTGAAAAATATCTTCGGCCGACCCGCCGTGCAAAATATCGTTCTTGCCCATGTTCTTACGCATCTCGCGAAACATTTTTTCGAGAAAAAAATTCTCGAACTGCCGCGCCGCCTCGAACATTTTCTGCCGCTCGGGGTTCTCGCCGATATGCGCGACGATTTGCTCGCGCTGCGGTGTGCGGCTGAACGCCTCGGACGAAATTTTGCCTTCGAGGTTCTTGGGCACAAGGTCGTTGAGCATCTGTTGAAACGAAACTTTTGATTCTTTGTCGGCTTTACCGACGCGCGGCGTGTCGCGTTGGGGCAGCAGCAACGGTGATAATGCGTTTATTTCCATATTTTATTGTTTTGTAGAGACGCGGTAAACCGCGTTTCTACAAAACGCTTAACTCCCCGTGCAGCGCACCGGCGGCATGAATCGCTTTGATGACGTCGATAATCTCTGCCGAGGTCAGCCCAAGCTTATTTAAGTTATCCACCAATTCTTTTACGGTCGCGCCTTCTTTAAGTTCGGCATTCGCGGGCGATTTTTCTTCGCCGTACGTGTACGCCTTCTTATTCGAGACTTCGACCTGCATGCCGTTGTGCGTCACCATCACATTCGAGATCGCAACGTTGCCGCCCGCGACAATCGTGCCTGTGCGCGTGTCGAGTACAACGCGGGTGCGCTCGGGAACATCGACCTTAACCTGTAAGATCTTGCTCAAATAATCGACGTGATCGCTCGTGTAGGGAATCGACAGCGCAATCGTGCCATCGGACGCAAGCGACGCCGTGTTCGGAAATTTTTTATTGATCGCGGCAACGGTGTTGCGCGCGGTCATAAAATCGAAATTGTGCAGCGAGAGGCGCGACGCTTTGGTTTTCTTCGCGTCGTCGATTATCACCGTCGGCTGCGAGACGCCTTTCTCGATAATCGCTCCGCCCGGTATGTGCGCGGAGTTATGGCGTTCTTGGTCGAGGCGATCGTTCGGCGGTATGCGGCGATTGTATACAGAAAAATTATAGAGCTGCAAATTATTGTTCTCGGTCGGGCGCGGCAACGGTGCCGCAATCGGGCCTTGCGCGACGGCATAAATTTGCCCGTCGGCGGCGGTGAGCGCGGTCTGCAAGAGCATGCCGCCGTTCAGCGCGCGCGCGTCGCCGATCGACGACACCCAAACATCGATGGGGTCCCCCGGGCGCGCGTGCGTCGGTAAAATCGCCGTCACCATCACGGCGGCAATATTCTTTGCTTGCAAAGTCTTTTCGCCGAGGTCAATCCCCCGGTTGTAGAGATTTTTTTTGAGCGTCTCAACCGCAAGCTCGGAGCGCGAATCGCCGCTACCCTTGAGGCCGATGACGACGCCATAGCCCGAAACCTGGTTCTCGCGGTGCCACGAAATACGCGCGATGTCGCGCACGGTTAAGTTCAGCGCGGCGACGCTATGCGCCGCAGCGCTGAATAAAATTGCGAGCGCGAGTTTCACTGGTTTAATCCCCCCAGAATCTGCTTCATGTGTTCGATGAGCAGCTCTTTGCGCAACTGGTCGCTAAACTCGGTCATTGTCGGCTTCGAGTTCGGGTCGGTGCCCGCAGGCGGCTTGAGGTCGAGCTTTTGGTCTTTCGGGAAAGGCGGTTCGGATTGAATCTGCAAACTCAGATTGCCGACGAAGCGCGATTCGATGGTGCCTTTGCCGATGCGGCGCGGGTCGACAATGCCGGTGAGGCGAATATTCACGGGCTTGCCGTCGATGTTGAGACTCTTCTGCGCGGTCACGGGGTAGTTGCCGTCGGCTTGTTTTGCGCCCAAAATTCCCGTGAGATGAAAACGGTAACTGTCGCGCGTCTTGTTGTTGGCGTTCGAACTTTTACTGCGCGACTTGCTCTGCTGCGAAGTCGTTAAGAACGGAATATTTTTCGTGTCGGGCACGAGCTTCATTTCGAATTGCTGCGAACTTTTCCATTGGCCGTCGCTGACGATGTTGAAGCTTTCGTTGACTTCGATCGCGACAATTTCGCCCTCGCGTGGGGGAGCGACATACGGGTTCTGGTCGCGCCAGAGAGATTCTTGCGCATTGATGGCGGCTGACGCGCCCAGCAATGCGCAAGCGAATACAAATGCGCGCGTCACTGTACCAACTCCGCTATCGAATTCGAGACAAGTTTTGCTCTGAGCGTGCGGCGTGTGCCGTGTGGGCGCACCTCGACCGTCTCGCCGGCGAATGCGTCGGCCAAGGTATTTGCCTCGCGCGCGATTTGCATGTGTCTGCTTTTTACGACGAGTTGTACGGTCGAGCCGCGACGAATGCGGGTGCTGCGGTTCTGTGCACTGCTGGCGTCGCTCGGCAATTGCAGCGATGTCGCTTTCACAATCGCCACCGGGCCGCCTAAAATTTTGTCGGGCATGATGCCCGCCGCCCAGGCGTGCAGCTCGATGTCTTTTGCGCTCAGCGTCGAGCGCGCACCCTTAAATTCGATGCGGCAGTATTGCTGCATTTTTTCTGCGTCGCGTGGAGCGAGGTTGTGCGAGGCGACAAGGTCTGCCAAACAGACGGATGGTTTTCCGGTTTCAAATTTTTTTTTCAAATTTATTTCGGTTGCCGATTTTGCGTAAAGGGTAGATACAACAAATATCGCACCGAGGGTGCGATATTTGTTAAAATAATGGTTCCATATCGCCAATCAATCCGCCTTGATTACCCGCGTTTTAATTGTATTGCCGTCGACAGCATGCTGTCGGATGTCTGGATCGATTTAGAATTCGCCTCGTACGCGCGCTGTGCGACGATCATGTTGACCATTTCTTCGGCGAGGTTGACGTTCGACATTTCGAGAAAGCCTTGCATGATCGAACCGAAACCGCCGAGGCCCGGTGTGCCCGGAATCTCTGCGCCCGAGGCGGGCGATTCTTTGAAAAGATTTTTGCCGATCGCTTTGAGTCCCGCCGGGTTGACGAAACGATAGAGTTCGATTTGGCCGATCGGCTTCGGAATTTGGTCGTCGCCGATTTGGATGCGCGCCTCACCCTGCTCGTTGATCGTCAGCGTTTCGATGAGGCCGTCTTGCGGAATCACAAGCGGCGGCTCTAACGTATAACCGTCGGAAGTCAAAACTTGGCGGCGCGAGTCGATTTTGAAATCGCCGTTGCGCTGGTAGCCGAACGTGCCGTCGGGCATAAGAATTTTGAAAAAGCCGACGTCGCTCGAAATCGCCATGTCGAGCTTATGCCCCGTCGATTGCAGCGATCCCATTTGAAAAAGTTTTTGCGTCGCGGCGGGGCGCACGCCGACACCGACGTTGACGCCGACCGGAATTTCAGAAACCGCGGTCGACGGCGTGCCCGCCAAGACTTGGTGTTGATAGAGCAGATCTTCAAAATCGACGCGATTCTTCTTATAACCGGTCGTATTGACGTTCGAGAGGTTGTGCGAAATCGTATCCATGTGAAACTGCTGCGCAATCATTCCCGTAGCAGATGTCCAAAGCGAGCGTACCATGTCCGATTTTCGGCGGTTTGGGGCAAAAGGGGGAGTGATTTTTGGGGGCAAATTTCGATTTCTCTTTACAAATTGGTACAGACGGCTATAATAGAGTCGTGCTAGCAGTCAAGCAGTGGCGTAAAATGTGTTCTCTGCATTTTCAACATCGTCACCATGTTTTCTTAATGCTGGCTTTATCGTTTGTGCTCTCGGCCTGTACTTCGTGGGGACATTTTTGGCAGGTCGAAACAGATTCATCGGGTAATGTTGTCGGGCAGATACAACTTCGCTTCGCCGATACCGGACAGACGACTTGCTATAACGATTCAACGTCTCAGGGCTGTGGTGATACACCCGCTGGTTGGCCATCGCAAGATGCCGATTTTGTGAACATACCTACTGCACGGTCTTTTACGGGCCCGACACTGGTTGGTGCGAACGATTATATCACCACGGACAATGTCACAGGCTTAGTGTGGAAATCGTGTAGCGAAGGTTTATCGGACCCGGCGTGCGCGACGGGCACTGCGAGCACGTTCACCCTCTCGCCCGACACGGCGACACCACAGTGTCTATCGCTCAACGCTGCAAATGGCGGTTTAGGTTATGCAGGGCGCACCAATTGGCGCTTGCCGACTGTCGATGAGCTACAGACGCTCGCGAATTACTCGGGACTCAACCCCGCGATCGATGCGGCATATTTTCCCGCCACTGCGTCGAACTTTTATTGGTCGTCGTCGATATTTGTCATAGCTCCCAGCAACGCATGGAGTGTCAGTTTTTTTAACGGTAGCGTGTACAACGAGCCACAGACGAACACCTACCCTGTTCGCTGTGTGGCCAGTATACAAACCACGCGCGGGATATTTATCGACAATAGCGATGGGACTGTAACTGATTCGATAAATAATCTTACTTGGCAACAATGCAGCGCTGGGCTTGGCGGGGCTAATTGTGCGACCGGCACTGCCCAGACGTCAACTTGGCAGACAGCATTGCAATATTGCAAAAATCTTGTCTTTTCTGGCCGCACTTGGCGTCTACCGAGCATCAGTGAACTTAAAAGTATTTGCGATGTGACGCGAAAAAATTTGGCGATTAACACGACATATTTTCCCGGAACAATCGCCAACCATTATTGGTCATCGTCAACGAACGTGTCTACATCCGCCAACGCTTGGTATGTCAACTTTACCGATAGTGGTGGTAACCATGGGGTTAAAACAGCTACTAAAAATTATCGCTGCGTCGCTACCGGCTCCTGAGCTTGCTCGCCCTTACCCTTCGATTTCGCTCAGGGCGGGTAAGCCCACATCTGTTGCTGGCTTGCCCGCGACCATCACGCCGCCGCTGGTGTTCGTGACGCCGTGAGAGAGTCTGCATCGTAACTAAGGCGACGCACGTGCTAAGAAATAAGACGATCGCAGTCTTGGGCTCGTTAATTATCGGTACGAGCTTTGCGCTCTTGGCGAGTTATAAAGAAGTGCGATGGCCAAAATATCCAGATGGAAAAATGCTTGATAACCACGTCGCTTTCCCTATACTTCCGTATGAGCGTTAAGGAACTGTTACGCACCGAAATAGAGAGCGCTCCCGATGTCTTAGTGCAAGAAGTATACGACTTCTTTACTTTTCTCAAAAATAAAGAACAAGGTACGCAAAGAGCAGACTTAATTGTTGCTGAAAGTGCATTGCGCAAAGATTGGTTATCTCCAGAAGAGGATGCAGCGTGGCGCGATTTATAAAGGGCGACGTTGTCGTGTTACCATTCCCATTTTCAGATTTAACTAACCAGAAAAAACGGCCAGCATTGGTGATACAGCCTGTAGCAAATGATGATCTGATTCTATGCCAGATAACGAGTCGGTATAAACAAGACGGTTATTCGATTGAGCTTGATGGGGAAGATTTTTTTGAGGGTGCATTACCATTACAGAGCTTTGTGCGACCTAATCGCCTTTTTACGGCAGACGAAAATATTATTTTGCATAAGGTTGGCAGATTGAAGACGGAAAAAATTATTCAAATTATAGAAATATTAGTAAAAATTTTGCGTAAATAAAATTTGTATAGACGCAAGACTTTGCGTCTATACAAATTCTCTACAACTTCAAACTCGCGCCAAACGTCACCATGTGTTCTTGTGCGCTCGTGCCGCCGGTTTGTTGGTACACTGCGTCTTTGTTGAAAAAATTGCGGTATTCGAGGCGTAGCCGATACGCATCTTCGGGCATGTAGTCGAGGCTCGTGGTGAATCCCACCGTCTGAAAACCGTCGGTGGTGCCGGTTTGTATCATCACTTGGCCGGGGTCGACAAAATATTCGAAGCGCAACGCCGCCGCCCATTCGCGCGTGAAAAGCCAACGCGCGTAGAGAGCACCAGCATACCACTGCCGGTAGCCGTTGTCGTAGCGATTCTTTTGCGCTCCGATGTCGGTCGTGAGCGCGAGTTGCAAAAAACTCAGCGGTGAATATTGTAAAATGAGGTTGGAGTAAAAACGGTACGCGGGCGCGCCATCGTCGGGTGCGACATTTCCCGCGAACGTATTATGAATAATTTTGAATTTCGCGGTGGCGTCGTAAGAGATTTGCGTTCCCAAACTTTTGTCGCGGTTCGGTGGCGTGATGACCTGCCAACCGTTCAAGATATGTAATTGAAAACTGAGCTTTTGCGTCGCTTCCCACGCAAGCCGCAGACCGCTCGAATAGTACGGCACGTTATCGAGATTCAAGGCGCGCGTGTAGTTATAGTTGTTTTGGGAGATCCAGCTTTCCATGCCGATATTGCCGAAAAAAATTCCGGCGTCGAGCCAGACTTTGCCGAAGAGTTTGTACCCGGCATACGCTTCTTGTATGTTGCGCGTAGAAAATTGATTCGAGTAATTAGTCCCCGCGCCTTGCAAGGGTTCGTTTTGGTAATTGGCATTGACCGAAGTGCCGAACTGCAAAGCCATACGCCCGCGCACGCGCTGCGTTTCGTATGTCGCATCGAGGTAGGCGAGATTGATATTGAATTCGCGGTCGCGCGCGGCCTGCGTAAGAAACTGGCGATCGTTCGATGCGGGGCGTATAATGCTCGCCGAATAATAGGTATCGACGAACATGCCGAACTTCAACGGCGATTTTTCTGTCGGGGTATTCGCTTTTTTGGTTTCGACGGCCGCCGTCACCCCGACGGGTACCTGAGTATTTTCGCCAGCGATGGGCGGTGCGTCTTGTGCATATAAAAGGCGCGTCGAGACAAAAACGCCGAGAGCGATGCGTTTGAAGATACTGCTAAAAAAAGCATCAATGAAACACGAGGACATCCTCATACACGAAGCCGTCGCGTCGGGTATGCGCATGCGGTCGGCAAGCAAAATCGCTTTCACTTGACGCCCTGTCTAATTCACATTTTTCTTATGAGTGCATGATCTACTCACGACTCTCGAAGAAAAAATTCTACCCGTAGTTCGCGCCGCCGCAATCGCCGTCGACAAAAATGCGGAGTTTCCACAGCAATCGATCGATGCGCTCCGCGCCGCCGGTTTATTCGGTCTTATTTCGGCGAAAGATTGCGGCGGCGCGGGGTTGGGCTCCGATGTCGCAGCGCAGGTGATCGAGCGCATCGCAACCGAGTGCGGCTCGACCGCGATGGTGATGGCAATGCATTATTCGGCCGCCGCAGTGATTGAAAAATTCGGTAGCGCCGAGTTGCGTAAGAAAACCGCAACGACAGATTTGGCGACATTGGCATTTTCAGAAATGGGTTCGCGCTCGCATTTTTGGGCACCTCTGGGCACGGCCGTTGCGTCGGGCGCAGAAATAAAACTCGACGGGCACAAGAGTTGGGTCACGTCGGCGAACCACGCGGTTAACTATGTCTGGTCGGCAAAGCCGATCAAAGCCGAAGGCGCGAGCAGCATCTTTCTTGTACCGCGCAGAAGCGCCGGTCTTCAATCGGGAGACGCATTCGACGGTCTTGGCCTCAGGGGCAACGATTCGACGAGCGTCAGCGCAACGGCAGTTACTGTGCCCGCAACAAATCTGCTGCATAGCGACGGTGCGGGGCTCGCGGTCATGCTCGAAACCGTGCTGCCGCTATTCAATCTCTTGAATGCTGCCTGTTCGACCGGCATTATGCAGGGTGCGGTCGCTGCAACTATCACGCATGTAACAAAAACGAAACACGAACATTTGGGTACGGCGCTTTTCGATCTGCCGACAATCCGTGCGTTTATCGCACAAATGCAAATCGAGACCGACAAGATTAAATTACTCGTCGCTGACACCGCAACGGCGATGCTCGCGGAGCGGGCTGACACGATGCTGCGTGTGCTACAATGCAAGGCCGCAGCGGGCGCAGCGTCGGTACAAGTCACCGAACTCGCGATGCGGGTCTGCGGCGGCGCCGCGTTTCGCAAAGAAGCTGGTATTGAGCGTCGATTTCGCGATGCGCGAGCGGCGATCGTGATGGCGCCGACGACCGACCAGCTTTACGATTTTATCGGTAAGGCGCTTTGTGGCATGCCGGTATTCTGATATGGCGCGTCCTTTTACGCTCGGCGCCGTTGCGTACGACGCGAAAGTTGTCGATATCTGGGAGGGTTTTAAGACCTATTTTGACAGCCGTGGATTACCTTTTGACTTTATTTTATTTTCGAATTACGAGGGGCAAGTGGCCGCGCATTTTGCGGGCATCGTCGATGCGGCGTGGAACTCGCCGCTCGCATGGCTGCAATCGCTCGCGATCGCAAAGAATAAAAACCTCACAGCAATCGCGGTCGCGATGCGCGACAGCGACTGCGACCTCAAATCGCTCGTTGTCGTGCGTAAAGACGCAGGCGTCGACAGCCTTGCCAACCTCAAGGGAAAACGTATCGCAGTCGGCGCGAAAGATTCGCCGCAGGCGACGCTGATACCGCTCGAACTCATGGCTGAGCATGGCCTCATTGCGGGTAAAGATTTTCAAGTCGAATATTTCGACATTCTCGTCGGCAAACACGGCGACCATATCGGCGGCGAACGCGATGCCGCACGCGCGTTGGCGCAAGGCAAGGTCGACGCCGCCTGCATGATCGACAGTAACTATTCTCTATTCTGCCGCGAAGGCACGCTCAACCCGGCGGCGGTGCGCATCGTCGCGCACACAGCCGCCTATGACCATTGCAATTTTACTGTTCTGCGCGAGCGGCAGCATGCGGATACCGATAAATTTGTGAGCCTGCTTTTAGCGATGGACTATGAAGACCCCATGGTGCGCCCGCTGCTCGACCTCGAGGGACTCAAAAAATGGGTGCCGGGTCGCATCTCGAGCTATGCTGCACTTGCGGCGGCTATAAGCCGGTTCGGTACCATCGAAAATTTTGTCCGTGAAACCAGCGCCAAAATCTGACGAGATATTACAGCTCGATGGCCTGCCGTTTTTAGAAGGCGGATTTATTCTTGTGGAACGCGCTTTGCGCTCGCTCGTGGGTAGCGATACTTTATGCGTGGCGTCTGGCGAAGTCGATTTTGGAATTCACCTCGCCGCTTGGTGCAGGCAACGCAGCTGCGGCTTTGAAGAAATAGGCGGCGGGTTATATCGCGTTCAGCGGCCGCAAAATTTTTCTGTGCGCGTCGCCACGGCTATTGCGGCAGGTGCAATCGACAATCCGGTTGCAGCGGCGAGCGAAAGCTGGGGTCTCGCGGCGCGCGGCGCACTGGTCGAACCGGGTATATCGGGTTTCTATTTTCCCCTAAACCGCCGCGACCATGTTTGGACTCGCCGCATGGCGGCGCTCTATCGCCGCGCGGCGGCAGCGCAGTGGAATCCCGACACAGCGATCGATTGGCACCAGAACGTAGACAATCCGCCTGAAATTGAAGATGCGATTGTGCAGATCATGACGTATCTTATCGAGAACGAAACCGCCGCCCTCGTCATACCGGCGCGCTTTGCCGCGCAGGTGCACCCGCATTATGCCGAGACGATGCAGCTCTTGGCGATTCAAACCGCCGACGAAGCGCGGCATATCGAGATTTTCACGCGCCGGGCGCGCCTCAAGCGTGCGCGGCTCGCGCTTTCGAGCGCCGGGGGGCAAGCGTCGTTGAAGACTTTGATCGACACCGGCGATTTCTCCGAAGCGATGCTTCTGCTTTCGGTTTTGGGTGAAGGCAGTTTTTTAAGCCTGTTGCATTTTCTAATGAGTCATGCCCCCGATACGCTGACCCGGCAGGTCTGCGCGCTTGCCGCTAAAGACGAAGCACGGCATATTATTTTTGCGATGACGCATCTCACGGCGGCCGTCGATAACGATGCGGCGCTACTCGCGCGCTTTGCTACGGCGATTCGCCGCCGCCATGCCGAACTTGCGAAAACGGCGGGTCTCAACGACGAAGTGTTTTATGCGCTCACGCTTTTAGCTGCGGGTACAACCGACCCCGCTGCGATCGGTCGCGGCTACCAAGCGGTGCAGCGGCTCGAGCGCTCGATGCATCGCGCGCGTCTGCGGCGGCTCATGCAACTCGGTTTCGGTAAAAGCGACGCGCAGGCGCTATCCGAAATCCACACGCGCAATTTTATGTAATGTATTTCGATTGACGCGCACACGGCGCAACATACTGACAGTTATGTCAGAAAACTTGCAGAAGCCGGGCCTCTCATGGTCGACCATCGCCTTTCTCACCGGAACTCCACCGTTGGCCGCACTCGGCATTTTTTATTGGTTCTATGCCGGCATGTTCAACTGGCCGACGCTGATTCTTTTTCTCTTGATGTGGACCGCCGTCGGCATTTCGACGACCGCCGGTTACCACCGCCTGTTCACGCACCGCGCGTACGAAGCCTCGTGGTTCGTGCGTTTATTTTTTCTCTGCTTCGGCGCCGCGTCTTGGGAAGCCTCGTGCTGGCGCTGGACAATGGACCACCACAAGCACCACCGCTATGTCGACACCGAGCGCGACCCGTACAATATCAAGCAGGGCTTTTGGCATGCGCACCTCGGCTGGCTTTTTAGAGAGCGCGAGTACGATCATGCGTCGGCATTAGGCGTCGAGTATGGCAAAGATGCGCTCGTGCGCTTTCAACATAAATTTTATTATCCGATCGCGATCGGTTTTGCATTCGCTTTACCTGCGGGCATTGCCGCATTGTGGGGCGATGCTTTCGGCGGATTTATTCTGGCGGGGTTGGGTGTCGTTGTTATCAACCATCATTTCACTTTTTCCATAAATTCGTTTGCGCACTTTCTGGGACGACAACCGTACTCAGACAAGCACACTGCACGCGACAGTCACTTTCTCGCGTTCTTTAATTATGGCGAGGGCTACCATAATTACCACCACGAGTTTCCGAACGACTACCGCAACGGTATTCGTTGGTACCATTGGGACCCGACGAAGTGGCTGATTCGCGTTTTGCATAGTCTACGGCTCGTCAAAAATCTCAAGCAAGTTTCGGCAGAGCTGATTGTGAAGCGCAAGATCGCGATGCAACAGAAGCGCCTGCAGAGCGCGGTGGTTAAAAAATTGCCGTCGTTTGCCGAGATGGCAAAGCAGATGTCTGAGCTTGCCGCAGAACATACGCTCACCGCCGCACGCCGGTGGAGCGAACTCAAAAAAGAATACGCAGCACTCAAACGGCAAAAAACCGCCGAGGTGCGGCAGAAATTGCACGAGCTTCGGGCGCGCGTCAAAGACGCGCGACGCGAATTTGAATTGCTCTTCGAACGCTACCGCAATCTGAATCGCGGTTTTTTGAAAATGGCAGCGGCGTAATTGCGAGCGGCTGTGCATCTGAAAAGATAGCACTGTTTTGATAAATTGTCTTGACTATTTATCAAAACAGCGGAAAATAGTCGATGTCGAATTCTGAGCATCGCTACTTGCATGACGCGATTTTACACGATGCCATCGCCGAAAAAAAAATCGCTTTCGTCGTAGGCCCGCGCCAGGTCGGCAAGACGACACTTGTTCAGAGTCTTCTGCCCGCACCGGAAAATTATTTTAGTTATGACAGTTCGGCATTTCAGCGCGTTTGGGCGAAAAACCCCGACGCCGCTATTGCTTCGCGCATGCCGGGGGTTTTTGCCCTCGACGAGATTCACAAAGACCGCGCCTTCAAGCGCAAGATTAAGGGCATTTACGATAAAACCCCCGAAGCGTTTTTGGTCACGGGTTCGGCGCGGCTCGATTTTTATCGCAAAGGGTCCGATAGTCTGCTCGGGCGTTATATTCCTTACCGACTCTATCCCTTCACGGTTGGCGAGCGCGCACAGGCGCCGCGCCCCGACGATCTTCTCGTCGAACGGCGACCCGTGCGGCGTTGGCACGACCTTGTCGCCTACGGTGCGTTTCCCGAACCCTTTAGCAAGGGGGCAAGCGCATGGTCGCGCCGCTGGAGCCGTCTGCGCCGCGATCGGCTCGTGCTCGAAGACAGCCGCGACCTGACTTCGATTCACGATCTCAACCGCTTTCGGTTGCTCATCAACTTATTGCCCGAGCGCGTCGCCTCGCAGCTTTCGATCAACGCGCTGCGCGAAGACGTCGGCGCCGCTTATGCGACCGTACGCAGCCACATGCAAATCGTCGAAGCGCTCTACTATGGCTTTACCGTGAAGCCATACGCGAAATCGATCAAGCGCGCGCTCACATCTGAACCCAAATTTTATCTTTTCGACACGCTCGCGCTCGACGAAAAAGACAAGGGTCGCATCAACGAGAATCTCGCAGCGCTGCACCTCGCGAAAGCCTGCGATTTTTTTACCGACACCGCTCAGGGCGAATTTGAGTTGCGTTATGTGCGCGACAAAGAAAAGCGCGAAGCGGATTTTCTCGTGTTACGCGACAATAAGCCGTGGCTGATGATCGAATGCAAAAGTGGCGAGACCGAAGTCGACGCGAATCTACTTTATTTTGCGCGCCAGCTTAAAATGAAACATGTTTTTCAGTTGGTTGATAAGCCTAACTACCGGCGCGAGTATCCGGCGCTCGGTGTGACGGTTATGAGCTATGAACGCTTTTTCTCCGGCTGGGTATAATCCATATTGAGTGCCGTGTGAATCTAATAGATGGCCGCTGCACTCGGGCCGTTACCAGTCGCCACCAAAGCACCATTTTGCGTAAGATACCCCGTCACGGGGTCGATTTTGAACGGAGAAATATTGTTCGTTGTGTGATTTGTGCAGTACGCAAAGCGCCCTCCGGGGTCGACAACTACGGTCGAACAACCGTTTGCGCCGGCAATGCTTGCGAGACCTATTGACATCAGATTTCCGCTGCTGGCGTTAATGCTAAATTGATCGACACCGTTGCCGCTACTGCACGAGGCATACAGAAATCTACCCGAGGGGTCGATTTCTGCGCCCCCATCGCCGCAGGTTGCCCAACTACCGAGGTTTGCGCCAACGGTGCCGTCGCTGTTGAGCTGAAATTGCGCAATATTGGTACTTTGATTAACGACGTAGATAAAACGATCGTCGCCGCTTATCGTTAACCCCACAGGGTTGGTGCCGACCGTAATATTGCCCGTCGCTAGCACATTACCCGCAGTGTCGATGCTGAACGAATAAAGCGTGTTCGACGAAGATTTCAGCGTGTAGAGCGCAGTACCTTGGTGGTTGAGAATGAGCGTCGTCGCCGAGCCGCTTATGGGTAAGCTATTTTGAGAGCTAATCAGCCCCGTTGCTTCTGAGAAATTAAATTTGTTTATACTCGCGGCAACATCATTCAAAATATAGACATAGGCGTTGCTGGGATGAAAAGCGATGCTCGAGGTATTCGTGAGAGTAACGGCTGGCGGCGTGTTGTCGGTGAGTGTGCCATTTGTCGCATCGATAATCGGCATAAATGTCTGATTGGTAGCATGCGATGAATAGAGAATATAATGGCCGGTACCGTCTACTTGAAAATCGTAGCATTGGTTACCCATACTGTGTGTACCCGTAAGTGCGAGTGTACCGTTTTGTCTATCGATGGTATACGAGCCGATATTGTCATTGTTCCAGTTGTTCACAAAAAAGAATTTACCGACATCGGCGGTCGTAAACGTGACTCTATAGGCTTGTGAACTGCCGCCACCTGAAAATTTGACGTCTTCGTTAATACGCAACGTATACGCCGTATTCGCAAGAGGCAAAGGCAGCGGTCTAAAGGTAAATACGGTATTGCCTGCAGCGGCGGTTGGCGTCGGCGAGAACATAGTGAGGCAGCTTGCGAAGTTATCTGCCGATAGCTGAAAGCTACCGCTGCACACGTTCGAGCTACCCGTAAAGAGCGTCGCGGTGTCGACCGCCGCAGGAAACGTAGTTGTGATCGGTGTGTTGAGCTTTACTTGTGTCGCGCCGTCTACGGGCGAAATCCCTGCAAGCGGCAGCTCCCAGAACTTGCCCCAGCTATGGCAACTAGAAAGAAGCAAGATGAATACGGCAAGGCTATAATAGAGTCTGTAGTGTTGTGATGCCATAGGTTACGCCACCCTCTCCGCAATGCGTTCATTAAATTCCATTGCAGCTTGGATTTTTCAATAATCATAGCATAAACCCGATCGATTGTCAATAGGCTGTTTCGTCCTATAGAAAAACGAGGCCACGACAATACCGCCCTGCGGTTTTGTCATGGCCTCTAATGCAGAGGAAAATCCTATGAATTACGCGAACTGAACGTTGTAGTCGTTCAGATCGAAGTTGCGCACGCTCATCACGTACTCGGTTGCGAAACCCGGGTAGAGCGTAGTGTTACGCCCGTCTTTGGTGTAATACCAACTGTTGCCGCCGTCGCCCCACGTCGTGCGCTTCATTTTCTTGAAGAGCTCTTCGTTGAACTCGGCTTGCTTCGCGTCGGTCACCGCGACCGACTTGATGTGCTTCTGCGCGCACGCTTGAATCGCCTGGCGCGCATACTCCATCTGCGCTTCGGTGTAGACCAAAACCGAAGTGTGGCCGGGGCCGGTATTCGGTCCCATCAGCGTGAAGAGATTCGGGAACCCCGCAATCGCAACGCCTTTGAAACCTTTTGCGCCGTCTTTCCAGTACGTGTTGAGGTCGCGCCCGCCTGCGCCCGTGAGCGGGAAAGGAAAGCCCTGCGACGGGGATTTATAGCCGGTCGCCCACACGATCACATCGACGGGGTATTCTTTGCCGTTGGCCACGAGGCCTTTTTCGGTGAGCGCTTCGACGCCGTGGTCGACGAGCTCGACGTTTGTGCGCGCAAGCGCGGGATACCAATCGTTCGAAATGAGCATGCGCGTGCGGCCTAAGCGATACGTTGGCGTGACGCGGCGATTTAGGTCGGGGTCTTTTATGACGCTATCGATGCGGCGCTTGCAAACTTTTTCGAGTAGCGTCGTCATCGGCGTATCCCACACGATTGCGGTCGCGAGCAGTTCGGTGAGACCGAAAATCGCTGCGCGGCGGATTGTCTGCGTAAACGGTAGATAGCGATAGACGAGCTTTTCAAGCTCGCTATATTCGTAGTCGGCTTTCGGCACAATCCACGACGGGGTGCGTTGAAAGACTTTGAGTTCTTTCACGATCGGTGCAATCGCGGGCACGACTTGAATCGCGCTCGCGCCGCTACCGACGACCGCGACGCGCTTGCCCTTGAGGTCGAGACCCGGTTTCCACGCGGCGGTGTGTACGGTTTCTCCCTTGAAATCTTTTAAGCCGGGAATGTTGGGCACGCTCGATTCGGCGAAAGGGCCGATTGCGCTCACGACAAACCGGGCGCGCAGCGTTTCGCCGGTCGCGGTTTTTGCGACCCAGAGGCCCGCCTCTTCGTCGAAATGCGCCGCGACAATTTTCGTATTAAATTTTATTTTCGGGCGCAGGTTGTGGTTATTCGCTACATCCACAATATATTGCTGAATCTCTTCGGATTTAGCAAACATGCGCGACCAGTTCGTCTGCTCGAACGAGTAACTATAGAGGTGGCTCGGCACATCGACCGCCGCGCCGGGGTATTTGCTGTCGCGCCACGTGCCGCCGACTTCGCTCGCCGCTTCGATAATCAGAAAATCTTCGATGCCTGCGTCGCGCAGTTTAATCGCCATGCCGAGACCGCTGAAGCCCGCGCCGATAATCGCGACCATGACGTCTGCTTTTGACTGTTCTTTTGCCATAGAGTCCTCCTAACGAGAGATGAATCAATATAAAAAGACCGTATTATCTTGTAAATCAGAAAATGACACTTTGTTCGCTTTGTGGCTTTTTAGCCCCCTGATCGCCTCAGCGAGCAGAGGACTAAAAAGAAATGTTATCCGCCGTGTCTTCGATAACCGTCATTGCACTATGTCGCTCCGCGTCGTGGCTTTAGGCAATTCAAAAAAAGAAGTGAAGAGGTTTGTACACTTCATGAAAGAGGTCTATCGCAACTACCCCAATTTTGTACCGCCGATCTATTCCGATGTCGTAAAATTTATCCAAAAAGGTCCTTTTAATCACATTGGCGAAAAGCAGCTCTATCTCGCGTATCGGGGCGAGAAAATCGTCGCACGGCTTTCGGTGCATCGTAATTTCGCGCACAACGAGCACTACAAAACAAACCAAGGTTTTTTTGGTTTTTTTGAAGCGTTAGACGACCAAGAAGCGACGAATGCGCTTTTTGCCGCCGGTGAAAAATGGCTCAAAGAACGCGGATGCAGCTCGGTCATGGGGCCGATGAATTTTGCCGTCTACGACGAGATTGGCCTCTTAGTCGATTCGTTCGACACCGACCCGGTTCTCTTGTGTACTTATAATCCGCCGTATTATTTGAAGCTGGTCGAAGGCGCAGGTTTCAAGAAAGAAGTCGATTGGTATGCGTTTTTGAAAGGCGTGCAAATTCCAAATTTTATGCGCCTCATCAACAACCGCGTCATGAAACAACAAGGCATCGTCGTGCGCGAAGTGCGGCGCAAAGATATTGAAAAAGAAGCGGCGGCGGTGAAGCATATCTTTAACGAAGCATGGTCTGAGAACTGGGGTAACGTGCCTTTTACCGAAGAACAGTGGCAGCATCTCGTAAAAGACCTCAAGATGATCTTGAAAGAACGTTTGGCGCTCATTACCGAAATTAACGGCGTACCGATCGGTTTTTCGATCAGTTTACCCGACGCGAACCAAGCCGTGAAGAAGGCGAACGGGCGCTTGTTGCCTTTTGGTCTATTCAAAATTTTACTCGGCATGCGTAAGATTAAGCGTGTACGAACAACGATCATGGGCGTATTAAAAGAGCACCGCAATAAAGGTTACGAAATCGCGATGATTTACAAAACGATGGAGAACGGTATTGCCGACGGTTTTGTCGAATCGGATTGTTCGCTCATCGTTGAAACGAATAAACCGATGATTACGGTCTTAGAGAAAATCGGTTGCGTGCGCTATAAGACTTGGCGTGTGCTGAAGAAAGACCTTTGACAATTTTGCGTAAACAAACGCTTCGCGTTTATTTACGCAATATCGGGAAGTTTCGGACTTGACATTCGCATAAATACTTTTCTGCTGACCCTCATTATCTAAAATTTTTTTTCGTTTCAGGGGGGCGTATGCGCATAAAATTATGGAGTTATTTTCTTGTCATGGTTTTCGTGCCGTTAGCTATCGACGCACAAGCGCGAAAAGCGAAGGCAAACCCTAAAAAGGCCGCCACCGCAGCTAAAGACAATACAACCGCCTCCGATACGCAGAGCGACGACGCTAAAGCGAAAGCAGAACATAAAGAAGAAGTGGCGAATCTCACAAAACACTATATTTCCGAAGAGCTCATGGAATCGATCAAGAACAAACGCTACCTCAGCGACTCTGACTTTGCGCGCAAAAAAGGCGGCATCAACGTTACCGGCTTACCGCTCATTAACTCAGACCCCACGACAGGTATCGGCTACGGTGCGCGCGCTTACCTCTTTAACAACGGCGAGAAAGACGACCCGCTTTTTCGCCGCACGCCTTATCGCCAGCGTGTGTACGCGCAGTTTTTTCAGACGACGAACGGCTACGAATACCACGAGCTCAATTTCGACGCGCCGTATATCGGCAATACTCTCTATCGCCTACGCGCCGACTTGATTTTCGAGCAAAATACGTGGGCAAACTTTTTCGGTGTCGGCTCGCGTTCGACGAGTGCATTGGGGCAGGGGCTTTCGCAAAACGCGGCAGCGGGCACGTTCAATAACTACGGCGATTTTTATAGCGCGATCAACTCGAAAGACGGTAGCGGCCACACCGACGCCGCGTTCAGCAAATATTCGTATACGCATCCTGTCGGTATCGCAACGCTCGAGCGCGATTTTTTTGGCGGTATCGTACGCCCGCAATTCGGCCTCATGGTGAGTAAATATTCGATCAACGACCTTGCAAATTCGCAAGTTAAACTTTCCGACGGCAGCTATGGCACGAGTAACAACACGCTCCTGACGCAATATTGCCAAGCGGGGCAAGCCGTCGGTTGCGGCGGCGGATGGAATAATACAATGCGCTTCGGTATTGCGATCGATATTCGCGACTTCGAACCCGACCCCAATAAAGGCATGCTGTTCGAAGCGATTGCCGAGGTCTCAAACCAAGCGCTCGGTTCGGCGTATAACTATGCGCGCTACACGCTTTCTGAAAAATTTTATTATAGCCCTTTCCCGAAACTCGCTGACCTCGTGATTGCCGGTCGCGCGGCGTATACGCAATCGGCGGGTGACGTGCCGTTCTATGTCATGAACCAGATTAGCAGCACCGAAACGACGTATCTGAGCGCCTTAGGCGGATTGAGATCGTTACGCGGCTATAAAGATAGCCGATTCATGGCGAATAATATGGCTTTGGGTAACTTAGAACTCCGCTGGACACCGTTCGATTTTAACGTGCTCGGGCAAAATTTTGCGCCGATCCTGGTGCCCTTCTTCGATATCGGTAGCCCTTTCGATACGCCGGCGGATATCAAAAATAGCCAATGGTTCTATTCGTACGGTTTAGGCATTCGTATCGCGTGGAACATGGCGACGATTATCATGATCGATTACGCCAAGAGCAAAGAAGACTCAAACCTCTACATCAACTTTAATCATATTTTTTAGAATCATTCTGCGCGAACGCCGTTCGCGCAGAATTTCTCTAAATGCTAAACTATCAGCGTCTCGAGTTTTGCCGCGCGCTGGTGTTCGGGTTCGAGGTCTTGCACGCGACGAATGTAGCCGCGCGCTTTACCGAATCGTTTGACCATAATATTGAGCTCCGCCGCTTGCAAGAGATATTTAAGTTGCGTACCGTCGCGCAAGACGCAGCGCTCGGCCCATTGTAGCGCCTGCCTTATTTTCTTTTCGCGGCGCAATCCCTGCGCAATGAGAAAGCAGAGTTCGAGATCTTGCGGATCGCTTTCGTAAATTTGCATACGCAATTCGGTCGCTGCGGCATAATCGTCTTGGCGCGCATGCTCGTTCGCCTTAGCTCGCCATTGCAATAACGTTTCTTCGGTTTGTGTAATGGGCGGCGTCTGCGGAATATACGCGATCTTGAGGAGCGATAAATCGTCCATGATTTCTCCCGTGTGCTGCACCCGCTGCAAGATTTCTTTTAGATCGCCGTTAGTGGCGGCGACGTGTTCGAGAAACAATTGCTCGTTTTCGTTCACAATATTCGAGCCGTCGGAGTTCTGGCCCACAATCACATCGTCGCGCCCGTCCGAACCCATAACGAGCACGTCGCCCGGCAACAGTTGAAAGCAGTGAATCTGTAAAAAGCCTTGAATGCCGGGCGTACCCAGTTTGCGCAAGATATGCGCGTCGAGAAAGCGCGCACGGCCATCGCGCAGAAGAACCATGCTCGGATGCTCGGCATTGATGTAATATAAAACTCCCGATGTTTCGTCGACAAGCCCAATGACGAGCGAAATCAGCATCGAACCTTCGAAGCTCTCGAAAATACGGTGCAGCTCTAAGAAGGTTGAGTGCAGCCAAACTTCAGGAAACACGTCGGATAATTCGCGTGTCCACCGCATACGTTCGATCGTCGATTGAAAGACCGCACCGAGAACCAACGCGCCCCCTGCGCCCTGCATCGATTTACCCATCGCATCGGCGTTGACGAATACGACGTAAGGCTTGTCTTTGAGTGAAATCGAAGCTGCCATATTGATGTCGCCGCCGATCTCCGATTTCCAGTGGCGAAACTCAAAGGTCTTTTTTTGCTTAATCAAATATTCGATCGGAATATTTTTACTGGTGCTTGTGTTCGCCGCCAACGGTTTCAGCAAGAGCGCCGTCAAAAAATAGTCCGCGTCTTGTTGGGTCTTCAAGTCTTGCACGCGCACGAGGCTTTCTTGTAATTCGTGCGTGCGCTCTTCGACTTTTCGCTCGAGATTGGCGTTTAATTCTTCGACTTGATTATGTACGTTAAGAAAGCGATTCGCGAGTACGACCGCGATGCCGAGCACAAACACGGCAAAGCCATATTTCGACAGCGCAATGCCCGTCGAAAAAATTGCCGAATCGAGAATATCAAAAATCGCCGTTGCAAGAATTGTAAGAATTCCTACGAGCAAGTTGCCCGCCGGCGAATAAAACATCGTATTCTTAAACGCGGAGAAAAACCGTAACACGGCATTAGACTTAGTACTGCCGGCAATCCGATTGCGAATATCTTGAACTACCGAACGCGCGATTTGAAAAATCAGAAAATAAATAATTCCCAAAAGCGCGATGATTTGCCAAATACGCAAAATTGTCGTATTGAAGAGAGCGGTTGTCGGTATCACGGCTAGCGACAACACAACCGCGATGACTCCATAGATTTTTGGGAATAGCGAAATGCGATTACCAAAGAGTTTATCGATGAAAATCAAGAACGGTGTCATGATATTAAAAAGCACGATATATTCGACTTTTTGGATTTGCGTCGAATCTTGAAAATGATCGAACACGCTTGCCGTGCGCGTGTAAAGATAGACGAAGAGACCGCAGCAAAACAAACCAAAATAAAGATTATAGCTTTCTTTGCGGCGACGCTGGTAAAGCAGTAAGTGGTAGATACCGACGGCAAGGTAAAGACAAAGGAGTATCAACACGACAGTCTCGCTGCGCTCGGCAAGTAGCGTACGCAATGCGCCCACTTCGAACGGCTGGCCGATAAAGAAACCCACGTCGAAGCTGCTCTTGTCGCCCGCAAGACGATAGGCAAGAATATTTTCGCCCGCGACAAGCGCCGCATCGGGAATTTCAAGCACGGCATCGCGAATCACACGGTGTATTAGAATGCGCTCGCCTTTCGCATCGATATGCCATGCGTCGGCGATTTTTGTACCATTGACGAAGACTTGCCAGTTGTCGCTGATACTGCCGAGCCTCAACGCCCACGCATGCGGTTCTTTTTTTTCTTCGGGGGTGAGAAAAAAGCGCGTCACCGCCGTGTATTCGTGAATTCTCTGCGTCGGCCACGCATAGATGCCGGGAGTTAGAAATGGCGCACCGAGCGTACTGATTTTTGTCGCACGGTTGTTCGACGCCGACGAAGGAATATGTCGCCACGCGGTGATATTTTTCTCGCGCTCGGGCCAGTTCTGGAGCCATGCGCTATCGAAACCGGGGCGAATAAATAGCTCTTCGCGGAGCAAGTTTTTTGTCGCGCTGAGCGTATCGGTGAGAAACAGTAGAAAGATTAACGACCAGCCCTTGCAATTCATGAGCCAGTCGCGCCGATACGGTGGCGGTGGAGAGAATTTTTTTAGTTAGTTCGCTTGGCAATGCGCTCTAAGCGTTGATAAAACGTCGGCGATAAATATTGATTAAAATTCCTATACAGATAAAACATAGAAGCATGTGCGAACCGCCGTAGCTCACAAAACTGAGCGGAATCCCCGTCACGGGGAGCATGCCGAGCGAGATGCCGATATTGATAAAAATATGGAGAAAGAAAATTAACGCGATTCCCGAGGCGAGCATGGCGCCGAAGTCGTCTTTAGAACTGACGGCGATGTTGATCGCGCGTAAGATAATGCCAAACAAGATCACGAGTAAAAGACCAGCACCCCAGAAGCCCAATTGCTCGCCGACGACAGAAAAGATAAAGTCGTTATACCATTCGGGCAAAAACGGTGTTTCTCCTTTTGTCATGTCGCCTTTGAACAATCCTTTGCCCGAAAATTTTCCCGAGCCGACGGTAATGAGCGAGTGCCGCAATTGATAACCGGCGCCCTTTTGAAATTTATCCGGGTTCACAAAAGATACGATACGAATCACTTGGTGCGGTTTGAAATTTATAAACTTGTTGAACATGAACCCCGACGCAAACGAAAGGCCGACGATGAGCGCAATATTTGCGACACGCCGCATCCACCGCGCGCCGGTCATGAAGTTACCTAATATACCGAGCGCGTAGAAGAAAAGCCCCGCACCGCCGATTGCAACCATGACGTACGTATTGCGCAGCATATCGCGCAAGAAACTCGGATTCGCCTGTTCGATTGTTGCCGCGGTCTGCCAGAATATTTTTAGGTTATCGCCTTGCGACAGCGTTTCTTTCGCCCAATTGACGAGGTTCTTGTCGTGGATGAGGCGCGTATTATAATTGAGATTTTCTGCGACTTCCCAGACTTCATAATTCAGAATGCGCACCGCATCGGCGAGGCGAAAATGTTCTTCTCTGAGCGCGTTATAGATATCGTCGACGATGATATAGCGCATATATTCGAGAAACATCGGCGTAAAAAGTGCGATAAAGCCCACGATTGCGAACCCGAAAAGCACCGCCGTATTCGCTCCGCCTATGAACAGCATGCCGAAGAGAATCGCCATGAACATGACGGCGCCGCCGAGGTCGGGCTGCACGCCGATGAGGATTGCCGGCACTACCGCTAATATGGTCGGTAAAATCAATTCTTTGAGTTTCCCGATTTCTGATTCGCGCAGGACAAGATATTTGCTGAGTGTAATAACTAGTACAAGTTTCATCAATTCTGCTGGCTGAAAACTGATACCGAAAAGACTGAACCACGAGCGCGCACCTTTTACTTCTTTACCGACATGCGGTATCATCACGAGAATAAGCGCCAAGATGCCGACTGCGTAAATCATCGGCGCGAACGAACCCAAGAGCTGGTAGTTGACGTTCGCGAAGATCAACATCACAATCACGCTGAGAATTAGCCAAACAATTTTCTTATGCGCGAGTTCTTCGCCGGTGACGCCGCCGCCGTAGAGTACCATGACACCGATGAGTGTCGCCGAAACGGTAAGGCCGATCAAAAGCCAATCGAGGCGGGCAAAGCGTTCCACGGTTCGACAAGCTCGCCGACCTCAGTCGGAGAGTCCTCCTTTTAGCTTCTGCGAATACTTGACGAAGACATCGCGTGCGATGGGGGCCGCGCCGACCGACCCGCCGATACCGCGTTCGATAATGACGCCGACGACCAACATGTCTTTGGGGTCGCCGTCGAACGGGCCGTAGCCGATGAACCACGCATGCTGCGACGCTTTGTTAAAGCGATCGCCCGAGCGCGTTTGCACGGTTCCGGTTTTGCCGCCGACCGGGATTAGTCCCGGTAATTTGAAGAGCGCTGCGGCGGTGCCTCGCGTTGTTACCGCGCGCAACCCCTCGCGTACCGTTTGCACCGCCGATTTCGAGAGTGGTATTTGATCGGCGATGATCGGTTTCACGTCGAATTTCACTTGGTCGTTTTCGGCAAAGCGTACTTGGCGGATGAGATGCGGTTTGTAGATTGTGCCGCCTGTCGCGATGGCGGAGTAAAAGCCGATCATGCCGACGAGCGTCGTTTCGATAAAGCCTTGACCGATCGACATGTTAATCGTATCGCCGTCGAACCAGCGCGTATTAAACGTTTTCTCTTTCCACGCGCCGTCGGGAACGAAACCCGCGATTTCGCTCGGTAAATCGATTTGCGATTTTTCTCCGAGATGAAAATAGCGCGAATATTTAATCATCGGTTCGGCGCCCATGCGATAACCCGCTTCGTAGAAATAGACCGAGCAACTCTGCGCAATACCGCCGACAAGATCGTTATCGCCGTGGCGCGCCCAGTCGTTAAAGACCGCGTCGGGTGAGCCTTGATAGCTGCTTTTCAGAATAAATTTTCCGGGGCAAAAATAGTGATCCGATTTTGTTAAACGTTTCTCTTCGAGGCCCGCGAGCGCGACGAGCGGTTTGTACGTCGACGCCGGGGGGTATTTCGTCGAGATAGCCCGGTTGATCTCGGCTTTCTGTTCTTGAATCGTGCGAATATGCTCGCTGCGCAGCGGATTATCTAATGCGATCAAGAGGTTGGGGTCAAAATCGGGCTTCGACACAATCGCCAAGATTTCTCCGGTGAACGGGCGAACCGCGATGAGTCCGCCCGTTTTATCTCCCATTGCCTTAGAAGCGGCGATTTGCAAATCGGCGTCGATCGTCAAGATGAGGTTGTTACCGGGAACAAAGTTGCGAAAAACTTTTTGCTCTTCGATGTCGCCGCTCGCCGACTTAATTTGCACGATCTCGCCGTCTTCGCCGCGCAGCATCGTGTCGTACTGCGCTTCGAGTCCGTTCTTGCCGGTGTACTGGTAGCTACGCACGCCGGCCGCGAGTTCGCGGCGGTTGGGCAAGCCGACATAACCGGTGAGGTGCGCGGCGTCGTGGCCAAGATTATAGAGGCGACGCGAAGTCGGCCGAATAATCAACTTCGAGAACGTGATATAATAGTCGGCGATGACGGTCGTTTGCTCTGGTTTCAAGTTTTCGATGAGCACGATTTCTTCTTGCGCTTTATAACGATTGTCTGCGACTTTTTGCGTCAGCGAGCCTTCGGGAAAACGTAAGAGGCGTTCGAGCTTCGCGACTAGTTCTTTGAGTTCTTTCTTCTTTGGGAAATGCGCGGGGATAACGCTTAAGGACACCGTCGACGAATTCGAGACGATGTACGTCGCTTTATCGCGGCTCGTATAGTTACGCGCAAACATTTCGCCGCGCGGCGCAGTCATCGCGACGACGCGGCGAATGACGCGCTGCGATTTTTCAAAGAAATCGTCGCCGCGCACTAGTTGTAAATCGCCGATACGCAAGAGCAAGAGTGCAAGCATTCCTAACGTAAAAATTGTGAGACCCGTCACACGCCGGTCGAGACGCTGGCGCAACTGGAATTGTTGAATCGATTGCGCCATATTATCCTAAGCGGCGAATGACGCGATGGTTCTCGGTCTTTTCGACCGTCGGAAAAGCCCACCGCAGCAGGCGAAACCATACGATCGAAATCACGGCGGTAAAGATCGCCTCGGGTATGACGATGGTGATGAGCGATGCGGCGTTCGCGCTACTATGAAAAATGGCGATTGTGAAAAACATGATGACGCCCTTCAAAATCGAAGCCGCAAATACGACGATGACGACGAGCGAAGTTGCGTCTTTATTGATGTCGCGCGCGACTTTACCGGCGACAAAGCCGACAATCGTTTTTGCGAGCGCCGAAGTGCCGATATAATATTGCACATCTTGCTTTACCAAGTTGGTATAACCGCCGAGATTGATGTCTTGTAATAGACCGCCGAAAAAACCGATCCAGAGTGCGGCAAACGAGCCGCGATAGAGCGCAAAATAGACGGTCAATATCAACAGAAAATCGGGCTTGATCGAGCCCAGCGCGAAAAAATCGACGCTCGTTTGAAAAAAATACGAAACGAAAATGGCGATGCCGATGACGACTTTCTCTAAAATCATGGCGCGCCTCCCGGTGCGGGGGGAGTAACAGGGGCGGTTGTCGGCATCTGCGGTGCAAGCGGCGTCGGCTTGTCGTTGATGATGATTTGTTCGTCTGCCTTCTTGGGTATTTTACGTTGAGTATTTTTTTTCGAAACGGGTTTTGCGATCGGCGGTATATCCCCCTCGTCTTCGTCTTTGCTTGCATCGTTCGACGTCGGTAGCGGCGCCGGTGCGGGCTGGAGTTTCGGCTCTTCGACGGTATCGGATTTCAGCGGTAAAAATTGCAACGCTTCGGTTTCGACTTTTTTCTGAATAACAATCACGAAATCGAGTTTCTTAAAATCGATTACCGGTTGAATTTCGGCTTTTTGAAAACTGCCGAGCCGCTCGATGCGTTTGCCGATCGTACCGACGGGTAGCCCGCGCGGAAAAATGCCGTCGCCGCCCGACGTGACGATCTCGTCGCCAGTCGCGATAAAAACACCGAGGCTCAAATAGTCGATGAGCGGCATTTCTTGGTGCGGACTCTGGCCGTTGAGGAGTGCCCAGTGCCCGGTTTTTTTCACGGTAACGCCGATGCGCGAAAACTGGTCGGTGAGCGGCAGAATACGCGCCGAGTGTGGGTTCACCTGAATCACTTTGCCGACGATACCGGCAATCAGTTTTGCCTCGGGTGGTTTGCCCGCCGCTTGCGGCACCATAATCGTTTGCAACGCGACCACCGGCATGTACGTGCTCACCCCTTCGGCGCTGCCTTTGTTAATGATAATCGTACGAAACCAGTTATCGGGGTCTTGCGAAATCACTTCGGCTTGCAGCACGGGGTAGTTCGCGATTGGCGGCAATTGTAAAAATTGCCGCAGCTTCGTATTTTCTTCGCGCAAGCGCACGAGTTCGACTTGCGTGTCGAGATTCTGCTTCACCTTTTCGAGTAGCGCGTCGCGTTCGCCGCGAATCGCCTCGTACGTGCCATAGCTATCGACGAAGCGCGAGACTCCCTTACCGAACGACGAAAACGTGTCCGAAAAAAAATCAAGCGTGCGGCTTGCGGTGTTCGCGGTGCGCGCAATCATATTCGATTTCCAGATGAGACAGGTTAAACAAAATAAAACGGTGAAAACGAGCGACGAAGCAGATTTATAGCGCGAGAGGAGTTCAGCCAGCATGGGGACTCAATTCGAATTATGTCTCTTCATTAGAGACGTTGCGTCAATAGTATTTCGGGGGTGTCGTGTGACTATGGTGACTAGGCGGGAACTCGCGCAAGCTATACTCAAAAGCGATTCTTTGTCGCAGTTGCCGAGGCGGTTTTGATAACCGGCAAAAAATCGCGCCAGCGAGTTCCCGCTTAGTCACGTACCCTCACTCACGATTGCATAAAAAACTTCCCTCGACACCATGGCAAAATTGCCGATAATAAGCCTAAGGGTATGGCAGAAGTTCGTATTAAAGATTACAAAGTCGGGTCGACAGTTGTCATACAAAATGCCCCGAATCCCGGAATCTTTTATATCGTGCGCAAGGGCGTGCTCGCGATCGATACCGAGCACCGTTTGAGCGACAAGGTTCTCTCGCGCTTCGAACCCGGCGATAGTTTTGGTCTGGTCTCGGCGTTGACCGGCCATCATTTTCTCGTAACGATCTATGCCGCGACCGAAGCGCAGGTCGCCGAGATTCCCGTATCGATGATTGGGTCGTATCTGAAATCGCAAAGCGAACTCGCGATCAAAATGTTGCGCCTCTATTCGCGCGAGCTGCGCACAATACAACTGCATCTCTCTAAACTCGATACCCCCGAAGGGCGCGCAATTACTCCCGAAGTGTTGCTCCATTTAGCGCAAAAATATATCGAGTGGAACAAGCCGCATTATGCCGCTCGCGCGCTGCACGAATATATTCCATGGGCTGAAAGCAATAACGGCGTCTACCTTGAAATGGCCAAAGAGCTTTGGTCGAGCGTAGAGAAAGACTATAAGCCGATCGTCTTCGCCGCGAAAGCGACGCCGGTGCCGCCAGACACGATGATCTTCTCCGAAGGCGAAGTGGGGCGCGAGATATTTATCATTCTCGCAGGCTCGGTCAAAATTATGCGGATTGTCCGCGGCGAAGAATTTATTATCGATATTTTGGGTGCCGGCGAACTTTTCGGCGAGATGGCTTTTATCGAAAACGCTCCGCGCATGGGCTCGGCGGTAACGACGCAAGAATCGCAGATTATCCGCATTACCCCCGAACAGCTCGTTTCGAGCGTCGCCGAAGGCGTCTTGCAAAAAATATTCGAAAACATGGCGCGACGCATTTGGTTCTCGCACCAGCGTCTCATTATTTTCAAAATATCCGACCCGCTCGTGCGTATGTATGCGTATCTTTATAATCTCGTGCGCAACCAAAATTTACGCACGCGCGAACGCGGCGGCCAAGACCATGCGTACCGCTTTGAGATTACCTTCGAAGAACTGAAGACTCTCTGCGGTATCGTGCGTCTCAAAGATTCGACGCACGCCAATTTCTTATCGAGCGGCAATTTTATTCTCGCACCCGACAGCATCACGATCAAGAGCAAGAAGCGCCTCGAAGACACAATTGCGTTCTACCGCGCAAAGTCGGGCCAGATTATTGTCGAAACAAAATGACCTTAGCTTTTTGCCTTCGGCAAAAACTAAGGCGTCTTCCACGTCGTACGCAAATCGAGAGAAACCAAGAGGATTGACGAATTATAGAGACTTTGCAAGCTCTCTTGATAAAAATAATAATAGCGATGGCTCACGGTAAACGTGAGCGGATCGACAATTTTGAAAATCACGGCATTCGTCATATCGATACGGTTACGCCAAACCCCAGTTAAGGTCGTCGCCGAAAAAGAATCGAACGCAAGACTATAAGTTATTCCCGGCACGAACTCCCAATTGATACCGAGCGTCGCTTCAAAACCGGCATAGCTCGTCGTCGCCGGATCGAGCACCTGCTTTTCAAAGCCCAAACCAAAACGGCCGGTAAATATACCGTAGTTCAATTCGGCACCGGCTGTCTCGCGAATGAATGTTGGGTTTAATCCGTTGATCGGCACAACGACCGTATCGACGCGGCTACGCTGGTAGGGTTTCAACAACCATTCGGTATTGTACGTGTACGTTACCTGAGCGCGCATGAGGTTGTTGATGATTTGATCGTTCTGTCTCACATAAAATATATACGGATTGAAAGAAAATGCATGTTTACGGTTGTAGAGAATGAAATTGACGTTATTTTCCAAACCCCATTTGAAATACGAGTTGGGTGGCTGCCCCGGTGGGATAGCCGCATTAGCCGTTGTCGTCACGTTACCGGTTTCATAGGTATTCGAAAGATTAAAAATTGTGAGAAGGCGAAATTTTTTATCGGCAACGTTATCGGGATTCTTACCCACCGCCGCAGCGTCGACAACCGAATCGCTGATGCCACTCCATTGGCTTTCGGCCGGGGCGCGCTTACCGAGCGAGGCGGCGGCGATTTCATAACCACGCTGCGTCGCACAAGCGCGGTAGTCGACATTGTCGCGAATAGGATTGCCGGTAATCGCCTCTTGCGAAATCCCCGAAAAGACAAGCTGCGGATTCGCCGCATAGAAGCTGCGCGCGTCGGCACCCGACATACGAAATGTAAAAATATCGTAATCGTTTTGCACGGCGTAACGCACATCGCGCGCGCGCGAAATCGAGACGTTCGCCGATGTGTCGATGTCGTCGTTTTCCAAAAAGGCGATATCGCAACCGTAACTCGACCGTAACGATGCCGCGGCGTATTGTGGGGTTAATTGCAACGGCTGAAAAGCCGTCGTCTTACTATCGGCATCCTCTTCGACGGCGAACCATTTTTGCCAGAGCGTCAGCCGGCGCGCAAAGGACGGCAAGACATCCTTTGGAGCATCCGATGTCCATATATCGATAATCGAGCGTTCGGCGACTGCCCAGACTTTCTCGCGCTTCTGTAGCACGAGTTTGACCAACGGCGTATCTTTCGGCATCGCAATCGCACGCCTCCCGTCGGGAAGCTCGATTGCGCGCACGGGCTCGACGCCAATCGTGCCGGGCGAGTCGCCGCCGCAGAGCAGAATATCGATCTGCGGATTATGCGCCAAGAGCACCAGCGCGTCGTCGAGCGCAAGCCCCGTGAGTGCGATCGTAATGTCGGGATTTTCGAGCGCAATTTTTTGCAGCGTATTCGGGGCAACGACATCGGGCTTTTCAAGCCTTAAATCGAGATGTTGCGCTTCGGCAAAATTCACAAGCGAGCGCGGCGAGGTAAACCCGACCACCGCGACTTTTGCGTCGCCCTTTTTTAAGATTTCATACTCGCCGAAAAACGGCTTCTTTTCGCGAAAGAGATTGGCCGAGAGCAGGCGAATACCGCGCGCGCGGTTGATATAGCCCAAGCTGTCGGCGCCGATGTTGAGGTCGGCAGCAGCGACAAGCCCCGCATCGGCGTGAATCATCTTTAGGTAATCGGCTGTGAGCGCACCGAAGCTATAGCGCGAGAGTCTGCCGGGATAAAAGGCATTGCCTAGATCGAAGTGATACGCCGCCGGATTTTTATTTTTGGCTTGCCGCAAATATGCGCCGACGCGCAGCATCGCATTGTCGTCGAGATTTTTATCGAGCGGAAAACGGCCCGCGAGGTTCGACGTCAAATAGAGCGTAACTTCTTTAGCGGCGGCGGCCGAGAGTTGACCGACCGCCAAAAGGCAAAGCGCGAGGCGTTTCATTTAGCCGCTGGGGGAGCAATCGGTGCCGCATTGAGCCGGTTTTTGAGCTCGGTATTCTCGCGCGTGAGGCGCGCCTCGTTTTCGCGCAAATCGCTAATTTTTTTTCGCAGCTCGTCGGCGTCTTTTTCTTGATTCGCAAGGCGCTGCTTCGTTTCTTGCAGTTCTTTCGCTTGGTTAAACTGCTTCTCGGCAGCTTCTTTCTGTAGCTTCTCTTTTTCTTGCGCAGAAGCGAGCTGCAAACGCTTGAGGTCTTCTTGCAATTTCTCTTGCGCCTTTTGCGATTTGTCGGCAAGCTCGGTGTTGAGCGCCGTTAATTGCCTAATCTTACCGCCGCTTTCCGATTCGAGAATGGCGATTTTATCTTTAAGATTGGCGATCGACGCTTCGACGGTTTTTATTTCTGCAAGACGCTTTTCGTCCATCGCGGTAAATTCGCGTTGCTTCTTCTCGTAATCGGCGCGCGCGAGGTCGCCTGCGCGCGTGATTTCGAGATTTTCGTCGCGCAAGACCTGATTTTCGCGCTCGAGCAAAGCGGTTTTTTGGCCGAGTAATTTTTGCTCGGCGGCAATTTGATCCGCCGATTTCTTGCTGCGCGAAACACCCGCGCATGCAACGGTCGAGCAAGCGTACACTATATAGAGAAGGGGGAGTAATCTTTGCGGCATGGAGTGACGCAGTACGGGCAAATTTGCCGCCGCGTCAACAACTCACACAACTACAGCCAACTCGTCCGCCCAATTCGCTTCGGCTTCGAGTGCGCTTAAATTGGCGATCAGGCCGACAATCGCCCGGTCGATAAAAAGCACATCACCCGGAGTAATAATTTGCTTGAGTTCGTCGAAGTGCGCGCGATTGTACGCGATAATTTTTTGAATCGGGTTCGTTTAGGTATTGAAGCGGTAAGGTCGGTCGCGAAAGACCGGCCCCAACGCTTCGTGAAAAATATCAACGTGCTTTTGCGGTACGCTCTCGCCGGTTTTAAGTTTCACCTGCATCCCGGCGGCGATGGCGGGCAGCTCTTCAAACAGGCCCGCACGGCACGCCGCCACTGTGTTCATATAGCCGCGATGCAACCAATCGGGAAGTTCTTTAATGCTGCCGAAATCGTACAAAATTATTTTGCCGCCGGGCAAAAAGGCATAGTTCGCCGGGTTTGGGTCCGATTGAATCTTGCGAAAAACGAGCAGTTGCTCTGTCAGCGAGCGAAAGAGCAAGCGACCCCACTGATTTTTTTCTTCTTGCGCGGCATGGCGCGCCTCTTCGATAGTTAGCCCCTGAACGAGTTCGCTCGTCAAAACCCGTTGCGAACATAATTCTGGCACCGGTGCGGCAATTATCACTTCAGGGCGATGCGCATAGAAACTTCTGAACTCCTCGATGCGCAGTATTTCACGACGGTAATCGACCTCTTCGCTGAGTCGCGCTTCGATTTCGGCGAACAGGTGATCGAGATTCGCCGCGAGCATACTTTCGAGAATAAGTTCGAAAAGCCGCTTCAGATTTTTTAGATCGGAAAAAATAACTTTGTCGATGCCGGGATATTGAATCTTTATCGCAACTTTGCGCCCGTCGTTCAAGATCGCGCGATACACCTGCCCGATCGACGCGGCGGCAAGCGGCTTGTCGTCGAGCTTCGCCACGAGCGTGCGCCAATGAGGAATATCGCCGTCGAGAGTTTGTAGCATCACCGACGACGCTACCGTCGGCGCATTGCGCTGTAGCGCCTTGAGCACGAGGGTTAACTCTTTCGGTAGCAACGCCTCTTGAATCGAAAGCATCTGCCCGATCTTCATCGCTCCGCCCTTGAGGCGGCCCAAGGTCTCGGCTATTTTTTCGCCGTTGCGCGCCCACGCGCGCGCCATACGCAGCTCGCGCGAATCTTCGCCGAGAAAAAGCCCTAACGCTTTTTCGCCGACCAGCGAGAAGCCGACGCGACCGGCAAGCGCTCCCATTTTGAGAATGCGCCCGAACGCCGAGGTTGTGAGTTTTTCTTGTTCTTCAATCATGCCGGATGCACTACTCGGGATAAAACTGTACCGTGTGGCCTATGAGATTGCCGTTTTCATAGTTGAATTTCGCCGAAAAGAAATGCGGCTGTTGAAACCAACCCAAAAAAATTTTATCGCCCGGCCAGAGCGGTAAATCCAACAGCTTATCGTCGTCGACCCAGACGAGATCGCCCTCGGGACACTCTTTTTTGACTTCGCCGCGAAAGCTGTGCGCGGTATAAAGAAAACAATACCAATCGCGGCCTTTCGAGAACTGTGGGAAAGTCATCACACCGCGCAGCTCGGGAATAATTTGTAGCCCGCTTTCTTCAAAAACTTCGCGCACGACGCACTCTTCGGGAGACTCGCCCGGTTCAAATTTACCGCCGAGACCGTTGTACTTACCAAGATGCACATCGTCGCTGCGCTTGTTTCGGTGCATCATGAGCGTCTTGCCACCCGATCGTACATAACAAAGAGTCGCTAAAATCATTTTTTCTCCACAATGTCGGGCTCGTACGTCGAACCGACGATACGATCGGCGATACCTTGCAGCATGCGGTCTTCGGCGTCGAAGCGCGTTTCGTAAAGCGGCGCGCTGGGATTATACGTCGTCATATAGCTGATCGAGTGCTCTTCGGTCAGGGGGTCGATGTCGTCCTTAGTCGATTGGCTGCGCGCACGCATGCGCGTTGCCACGACGACGGTGAGATTATACGTCGAGGGTGATGAAGTCGCGTTATCGTAAACGCCCGGCTCTTCTGCGTAACCGATAATTTTTCCATACAGCACCACCTCGGCTTTCTCTTTGTCTTCAGTGAGTTTTAGCGACACCGAACGCGAAAAAGAATTCATGAGTTTGTCTTTGAGTCTGCCCGTTAACTGAGGCGAGTATGTACGGTTGTCGAAGTTCTGAATGTAAAGTAGCCGTTTTTTTTGGCGAAACGATTTGTACTGGTCGCTAATGGGGCCCGAATTGACGTTGGCGATGCCACGCCCTAAATTCGCACAACTCGAACGCAGGGTAAGAAACGCTGCCATCGCAATCATGCCGAAAGCAAAACTTCGACGCACTGGGGCGGATAGACTTCTCAGACTAACGCACATTGCTGAAGCCTGATAATTTTCCGTAATTTTCTCGCGACAAATTTTTTTCGAGTTCGTAAAGTATCGCTGACGCCACCGCAGCCGCTGCGCCCGCGTCGCTTACGGGCGCCGAAAATTCGCGCTGCAAATAGCGCGTGTAATGCGTCACCGCGCGAAACGCTGCGTCGTCTAAGAGCTTCACGAGCAACGGAATGTTCGTATGGATACCATTGACGATAAAATCACTCAGTTTTTCTTTCATATGCGCAATCGCCGCGTCGCGCGTTGCCGCATGCACTATCACCTTGGCGATCATATTATCATACTTGCCAGAAATCGTGGAGCCTTTTTGCACACCGGTATCGATGCGCACTCCATCGGGTTCGATATATTCTAAAATCGTTCCCGTCGACGGTTGGTACGTGCCGTCGCTCTTTTCGGCGCAGATGCGCGCTTCAATCGCATGCCCGCTCGCTTTCAAGCTCCCGTAGTCGGTGGTCGCGCCCTGCGCAATTAATAGCTGCTCGCGCACCAAATCGAGCCCGGTAATTGCTTCGGTGACAGTGTGCTCGACTTGCAGGCGCGTATTCATTTCGAGAAAATAAAATTCGCCGCGCGCAGTGTCGTAGAGATATTCCATCGTGCCCGCGTTGCGGTAGCCGACATGGTCGGCGAGACGCACCGCCGACGCATGCAGTTCGGCACGCACGTTGTCGTCGAGGTGCGGCGCCGGCGCTTCTTCGATAATTTTCTGATTATTGCGCTGTGCGCTACAATCGCGATCGAAGAGTGCAAAATTTTTGCCTGCGGCGTTACCTATGATTTGCACCTCGACATGGCGCGCGCGTTCGAGGTAGCGTTCGACGACGAGCGACTTGCTGTGGTAGAGCCGTTCGGCTTCGCGAATGACCTTTTCAAACGCTGCGGCAATTTCGGTTTCATCGTTGACAATCGCCTGCGCTTTGCCGCCGCCGCCCGCCGCCGCTTTGAGCACTAAGGGCAAACCAATTTCACCGACTAATTTTTTTTGTGCGTCCGCATTGAGCGCGGTTGCATCGTCGATTTCGACGCCGGGCAAGAGTGGCACTTTTGCGGCGCGCGCTTCTATACGCGCTGCAGTTTTTTCACCCATGCGCTCCATCGCGGCGGCAGAAGGGCCAACGAACACAATGCCCGCCGTTTCGACCGAACGCACGAATGCAGAATTTTCGGAGAGAAAACCGTAGCCAGGGTGTATCGCATCGACGTTTTCGAGACGGCAGACTTCGAGCAGGCGCGCACCGTCGAGAAAACCATTCGGTAAAAAATGTGCGGCATCGGCTTCGGCGACATAGAGCGAGTCGCGGTCTTCGTCTTCGTAGACGGCAACGCAGCGAATTCCCATCGCGTAGGCGGAGCGCATAATGCGGCGCGCGATTTCACCGCGATTCGCGACAAGAAGCGTTCGGATAGGTTTCATCGTTATTGATCCACCGTCTGATTGAGTAGACGTTTTGTCTGTTCAAGCCGTTTTCGCATTCTGAGGAGCGACACTTTCGAATAGATCGCGTCTTGCGGAAAATGCAGCATCGCTTCGTATTCGCGCGCGGCGGTCTGGTAATCTTGCGCGTAAAACGAAGATTCGCCGTAGTAGAAATGCAGTTCTTTTTGGTATGTAGTCTTAGTATTCACGCTGCGAAACCAGAGTGTCGCGTCGTAATATTTTTTCATCGTATACGCGACCTTACCCATGCCGATGAGCGCATCGTTGAAGCCGGGGTCTTGCTTGAGGCAATATTTGAACGTGGTGAGCGCTTCGTTCGTACGCTTCTGTTCGAGCAGCGAATCGCCGAGCGCAACGAGCGCGGTCAATTCGTAAATATCGTAACGATACGCGCGCAGATAGTTGAAATCGGCGACGTCGCGCTGCCCCGCCAGCTCGTAACCTTTACCAAGATAGTAATAATTTTTACTATACTGCGGTACGAGCTGCGTACATTTCTCAAATTCGACGATCGCCTCACGGTGCTGCTTGAAATAGAGATAGATACGCCCTAGATTAAAGCGCCCCGGAAAAAACTGTGGCTCATGAGCCCGCAGCTCTTCGAAAATTTCGCGCGCGCGATCCATGTCGTTCGCGAGCACGAACGCCAACCCCTCGTTGTTCTTACCGGTCGATAAATCGTTCGGACCTTCTGACCACAAGAACTCCCCGCGATTGGCGATACGCGGTCGCTCTTTCGGCGTGTTCGTTTTCTTATCGCGGTGCGTGCGTAAATCGTCGGCGGTAATTTTGTCGGGATACTTGCGCGCGCTCTGATCGACGATGACCCAATCCATATCGAAATCGAGCTGCGTCGGTTTGAAACTCGATAAGAATTCGGGCGTAATCTTCGGATGAAACATCTTGAGATCGCTATGCACGCGATCTTTCTGTCGCGACGGGCTACCCGAATAGATTTCGCTGACGGCCTCTATGCCTGAGATTAAGATGCAAATGGAGAAAAAAAATATTAGAGAATGGCGCACGGCCATTATTGCGGGCTATCTCCCCGCTTGTCGGCATAGAGCGCGTCGCGCCACTCGACTAAGTCGGCAAATTCGTTCGCCAAGTCGTTTTGCGTGAAAGCTTCGCGCATCGCCGGCTTCAAACGAATATAATGATCGCTCACCGGGCGCACGAATTGTAATGTCGCTGCGGCGGCGATGTCGGCGTAAGTAAAGTGTCCGAAAATAAACGGCTTTTTTGCGAGCGCTTTACGAATCTTATTTAAGACCTCGCGCACTTTCTTTTTTTCTTCGGCGATGATTGCGTGGCGAAAATCGTATTTCATACCGAGATAGGCGATGCCTAAGTCGGCGATTGGCGTGAGTACATTTCTTGTGAACTCGGGAAAAAAATCGGGTAGATTCTCGCGCTTCGCTTCTTCGTTATGCGCCGTCGCATCGGTGGCGATAATACGACTCGATGTGTGTGCGATATCGCAGATATCGTGCCATGCTTTAATTTCATCCGCCTTATCTAAGGGGATAAGTTTCTCGCGATGCCCGCTGCGATCGGCGTACGTCACGATATTCCAAGAGTCGTCGTACGTGCGGCCGTTTGCGATGAGCAGCGGTACGGTAATCTTGCCGGTGAAACGCCCCGCTGCCAAGCGCATGAGCGGTGTCGTAATCATCGGAATGTGTTCGGTATACTTATAACGAATGATATGATGATCGAGCGCCCAACGCGCTTGTGCCGACCACGGCGAATAGGCGATGCCAAATAGATGTGCGGGAACCATGCGTCGAGCTTGCGCCGTTTGCGCGCGTGTAAAGCGATATGAGTATAACGATTCGGCGGGCCCGCCGAATCGCTTTAGAGATCTTGCTCGATGTACTTGCCTTTGCCGCGAGCGACAATCTTACCGATGTCGTCTTCGAGTTCGGCGCGGTTTTCGATAACGCGCTTATTTTTCTTCACGAAATAGCCGCGCAGATAGAGGGGTTCGTTCACTTTAGCAAGTTGCAAATAACGGATTGTCACCTCGCCGGTATTCACGTTCAAATTCAACGCTTGGTTGATTTTCATCATGACTTCGTCGAGCATGACGGCAATAACGCCGGGATGCACACATTCGGGTTGGTTGCCCTGAAAATGCACCGGCAACGTAATTTCGCCGTAGGCAGTTTTCGTATCTTCGTCGAAGCGTAAGTCTAGCTTGAGCCCCTGTTCGTTATCGGGGCTGGTACCGAAACTCAGGTTTTTCTGCCTTCTCAGTACCTTCATGGGTATATGTTACGATTTGTAACACTTTGTCAAGGAGTATACAGGGTGTACACCAGTCAATCCCGCGCCACGAAATGCCGATAATTATTAGGATGCCGAAGCGCATAACGTTATCCATCCTCATCGCGGCCAGCGCTCTTTTTACCATCGATTGTTCGGCCCGCCAGCTACGCAGCGATATGGAAATCGACGAGGCGGCACGGCGCGCTGCTGCAGATGAAGAGCGCGGGTGGCAGTCGCTCGAAACGACGGTACGCACGAACGACGCCGACACCGACGTCGAGATGCAGAAAAAGGCGCTCACGGCGGTCGGCAAAATCAAATCGCCGCGCGCCGAGGTATTGTTGCGCGAAAACTTATCGAACCGCTATCTGCGCGGCGAAGCGGCGGCGGGGCTCAACCGACAGCGCGACGCCAATAATAAAGATCAAATCGACGCGCTACTTGTTGCGGCGGCGACAAAAAACGCCGAAGAATTCAGCGGCCTGACGCGCGAAGAAATAGCCGCCTTGGGCGATGTCGATAACCCGGCGGCGGTGCGGCTCTTGAAAGAACAGATCGGGCGCGACCCGAATAAAGACGAACTCACGATCGATGCATTAGGAAAAATTCTGAAGCGCCGACAACAAACGTACCATCCGTTAAATTTTTCGCTGCCGCTCGGACAATCGACATCGGGCGGCGCTTCACTACAAATCGAATCGATCATGTCGTCGAACGATAAGCGCGTAGAAGATAGCGCTCCCGAGGTAAACACCGCAACCGCCGCCGACAGCGACCCCGAACAAGTACTTTTGAATTTTCTTGGCGGTGCCGGTTCGATTGACGCGAAAGACCGCGCGGCGCAAAATATCGCCAACGCGCACCCGCCCGGCGTCCCATACCTGCTGCAACTCGCGGCAAAGCGTAGCGTGCCGACTACCGCGCGTATTGCAATCGTCGACTATCTGACGCGCTATGCGGTCAATACGCAAACCAAATCGATGATTGGTAGTTTTTATTCTCTGCGGCGGTCGGCGAATAGCGCACAACTGCTCTCTGCGATCGACCTTTCGCTGCGCGTGTTAGGCAATGCGTTTGGCCAGCCGATCGCCACCGGCCGCGTACGCCGCTATAGCGCAGTACCCGCCGATCCCTACGCAACGCTGCCCAAAGAAGCCGACATTATTACGCTCCAGCAAAAACCGTATCCGGGGTATTCGGCGGCGGATGTACGCACCAATCTCAAAAAGGCGCTCGTCTACTATCGGCTCGACGCAAAGATTGCCGACCGCATGCAACGCCGTGTGAACGATCTTCTGAACCGTCCCGAAAACAAACAGGCACCCGAGCGTAGTCTCATCTTCGCCGCGCTCAGCCGCCTCTACCCGCAAAAAGATTTTTACGTACTTAAAGAGCAAGGACAAGACGCCTTTAGTAA
>JAFEGD010000220.1 GCA_018240245.1 Spirochaetota bacterium
AGAAATAAAAGCTAAAACACAATATGCGAGTCGCTGTTGAAGCGCAAGTGCCGCCCCCAAGCTACATCGGCTGCGTCGTTGTCCCGCCAGCGGTGATCGGTGTCTGGCCCGTTAAATGCGTCGCATAGAATGCAAGGCCAGATTTTTCTTGAAAGACTGTCGCGCCCTGTACGAGAGCGAGCGCAATCACTTCGCGTACGTTCACGACAAAGCTAAACTGCATTTGCTGCCGCACACTTTGCGGTATTTCGGCAAGATCTTTTTCATTGTCTTTCGGACAAATGATGTGCGTAATCCCCCCGCGAAACGCAGCCAACACTTTCTCTTTGAGGCCGCCGATCGCAAGCACGTTGCCGCGCAGCGTCACCTCGCCCGTCATCGCGATATGGCTAAGAACGCCGCGCTGCGTCAACGCCGAAAGAATCGCGGTCACGAGCGTAATCCCCGCCGACGGCCCGTCTTTGGGAATCGCACCTTCGGGAACGTGAATAAAAATATCGTTCTTCTCAAAAAAATCGTTGCTGAAACCGAGAAAATGCGCCTGCGAACGGATAAACCCCAGCGCGGTCGACGCCGACTCTTTCATCACATCGCCCAAATTTCCCGTCAGTTGCAAATTGCCCTTACCGTGCGCAAGCGCGACTTCGATGTTCAGAATATCTCCGCCCGTCGAAGTCCACGCGAGTCCTGAAACTTTGCCTACCGGGTTCTCGGTTTCTTTGCGCGTGTAGAGATATTTTGCGGGACCTAAATGTTCGACGAGCGCCTGCTTATCGAGAATTTGCGCTCCCTCGGTTTGCTTCTCGACGACCTTGCGCGCAATCTTTCGCGCGATTTGCGCAAGCTCGCGCTCGAATTGGCGCACGCCCGCTTCTTTAGTATAATGGCGAATAATGTACGCGAGGGATTTATTCGTGTACTGCAATTCGACACCCTTGATACCATTTTCTTCGATTTGGCGCGGAATCAAATACCGATTTGCAATCTGAATTTTTTCCATCTCGGTATAACCCGAAAGTTGAATAATTTCAAGACGATCGAGTAACGGCTCGGGAATCGAGTGCGTAACGTTTGCGGTGGCGACGAAAAGCGCTTGCGAGAGGTCGAACGGAATATCGAGATAGTGGTCGTTAAATTCGCGATTTTGTTCGGGGTCTAAAACTTCGAGCAACGCCGCCGCCGGATTGCCGCGCATATCCGACGAGATTTTATCGATCTCGTCGAGCAAAATCACCGGGTTTTTCACTTTAACTTTTTTAAGCGAAGCAACAATACGCCCCGGCATCGAGCCGATATACGTGCGGCGATGCCCGCGAATTTCGGCCTCGTCGCGTACTCCGCCCAAGGCGATACGAACGAATTTTCTTTCTAAGCTTTCGGCGAGCGCTTTCGCCAAACTTGTTTTGCCCACGCCCGGCGGCCCGACCAAACACAAGATTGGCCCGCGCAAAGTCGACGCCAACTGCTTTACTGCGATAAATTCGAGGATACGGTCTTTCACTTTTTCGAGGCCATAATGGCTTTCGTTGAGAATTTTTTCGGCGCGCGTAATGTCGTTGTTATCCTGCGTCGTCTCGCCGAACGGCAGATCGAGTAACCAATCGAGATAATTGCGAATCACGCCGGACTCTGCCGACATCGGCGGCATTTTTTCGAGCTTGCGAATTTCGCTTTCGCAGCGCTGGCGTATCTCTTCTGGCCAAATTTTTTCTTTCGCGCGCTTCTTGAGCGTTTCAAATTCGTCGGGCTCGCCGTCGCCCATCTCTTCGCGAATCACTTTAATCTGCTCTTGCAGATAATATTGCCGCTGCATCTTGTCGAGCTGCGCACGTACTTTGTCGTGAATCTGGCCTTCTAGGCGCGACAGTTCGAGTTGGTTCTCCATTGCGGCTTTGACTTTCTCGGCGCGCTCCCAAAGATTATCGGTACCTAAAACGTCTTGTTGTTCGATAAACGGGATACGCAAACTTTCTGCGACCGCGTGGATTACCCGCTCGGGGTCGTTCTTTGCACGCAGCTCGCGCCACGCCTCGTTCGCCATAAAGGTTTGCTGCTCGTTCAGGCGCTCGAAAGCGTCGACAAGTTTTGCTATCGACTTCTGGTACAGGTGCGTTTCTTTTTCGCCGGTCGGTTCGGCAGAGACGCTATGTACGGCGACGCCGATCGGGCACGTCTCGTCGACAGCGTCGATGTCGACTAAACGAATGCGCCGTAAGCCCTCGATCAATATCTTATACGTATTGTCGGGCATCTTCAAGAGCTGCAAAATTTCTGCAACGACACCGACCTCATAAATGTCGCTGAGACCGGGAATCGTGATTTCGGCGTTGCGCTGCGTCGCGAGAATGATATGGCGATCTGAATCCATCGCGCGGCGCGTCGCTTCCATCGATTTTTCGCGACCGACAAAAATCGAAGTAACGCTTCCCGGAAATATCACCATGTCGCGCAACGGTAAGAGCGGATAGCGGATTGCGGTCGTTTCGGTCATGGTTGACGTATCTGTCGAATATTAAGCCATTTTATCGGGCGGGATAAGGTAACTTTCTCCCAGCGTCGGTTTGGCTTTGCGTGTACGTTCTTTATCGGTCTCTGCGCGCGTTACCACGCGCGCTTTTTCGCCCGATTCGATCATACCGCGCGTGATAATGACCTCATCGACACCGATCATCGTCGGTATCTCGAACATGAGATCCATCATGGCGTCTTCAAGAATCGCCCTAAGCCCGCGCGCGCCCGTCTCGCGCTTCAACGCCTTCTCGGCGATCGCCTTAATCGCCTCGTCTTCGAAAGTCAACTTAATGCCCTCAAGCTCGAATATTTTCTTATATTGTTTGATGAGCGCATTGCGCGGCTCGGTAAGAATCTTTACCATCGACGGCTCGTCGAGGTTGTCGAGCGAGCGAATTATCGGCAAACGGCCGATAAATTCGGGAATCAATCCATATTTCATTAAATCGTCGGGAGTCACTTGCCGTAAATACTCCCCCGCTTGTTCTTTACGCTTCGGCGCTTTGAAGTCGAAACCCAACGACGACTTTTCGACACGCCGCCCGATCAACTTGTCGAGGCCTTCAAACGCGCCGCCGCAAATAAAAAGTATATTGCGCGTATCCATTTGAATAAAATCTTGATGCGGATGCTTGCGCCCGCCGACCGGGGGTACGCTCGCCACCGTACCTTCGATAATTTTCAAGAGCGCCTGCTGCACTCCCTCGCCCGACACGTCGCGGGTGATCGACGGGTTATCGGATTTACGCGCAATCTTATCGATTTCATCGATATAAATTATGCCGGTCTGCGCTTTTTCGACATTCGCATCGGCGTTTTGATAAAGTCGCAAAAGAATATTCTCGACGTCTTCGCCGACGTACCCCGCTTCGGTGAGTGCTGTCGCATCGACCAACGCGCACGGCACTTGCAAGATGCGCGCGAGAGTTTGCGCGAGAAATGTTTTTCCCGAACCTGTCGGCCCGATCAGCAAGATATTCGACTTATCGATTTCGACGTTGTTCTTTTCGGCGGGCGAATGCTTGCGTAGAAATTTGCCGCCTTGATTCGCCGCAAGTTCTTTTTCATACTGCAGCCGCTTGTAGTGGTTATATACGGCAACCGAAAGCGCGCGCTTCGCAGCGTCTTGCCCGATGACATACTCGTCTAGAATATTTTTGATCTCTGCCGGTTTTGGTAGCTTTTGTTGCGGGGTCTGCGGGGACTGTTTTTCGAGGTCGTCGGCCAAAATACCGTTGCATAAAACAACGCACTCGTCGCAAATATGTACTCCCGGCCCGGCGATGAGCCGATTGACTTTCGCCTGTTCTTTGCCGCAAAACGAACAGTGATTTCCCGAATCGTAGCTACGTCTTTCTGCCATATCGTCCCTTTAGATTATCGACTACCCGGCGAGTTCTTTCGCGGTATTTTCAACGCGCGCAGAAATCACATAATCGATAAGCCCCCATTTCATCGCTTCGCTGCCGTCCATATAGAGATCGCGCGCGGTTTCTTGCTCGATTTTCTCGAGCGTCTGCCCGGTATGCTTTTGGTAGAGCCCGTTCAACGTATCGCGAATTCGTAAAACTTCGCGCGCTTGAATTTCGATATCCGCCGCCTGCCCCGAAGCGCCGCCCATCGGCTGGTGGAGCAAAATGCGCGAATGCGGTAGCGCCGAACGTTTGCCTTTTGTCCCTGCCGCTAAGATGAGTGCGGCGATATTCGACGCCTGCCCCGTACAGACGGTGCGCACTTCGGGGCGAATGAGTTGAATTGTGTCGTAAATGGCGAGCCCCGATGAGACGTAACCGCCGGGCGAATTGATGTAGAGATATATATCTTTCTCGGGGTCTTCGGACTCTAAGAATAAAAGCTGCGCAATTACGACATTTGCGTAAGCGTCGTCGATCGGAAACCCCATGAAGATGATGCGATCTTTCAAGAGCCGCGAATAGATATCGTAATGCCGCTCGCCGCGATTTGTCTGTTCGATTACAATAGGTGCGTATGCCATAATTTCCCCTTTTTTAAAGTTATACTTGCTAAGTTTCTACGAATGCGATAGGTCGTCTATCACAGTATGCACAATTCGTCGACTCACGCCCAATCTTTCGCGAAAAAATTGGCGAATTTTTTTTGCCAGCGCACCGCGTGCCCGACTCAGCGCCTCAACGCGCTCGGCAAATATCGCTACATCGGGCGTCGCCAATACCGCCAACAATCCCGTCGCGCATAGCGCGAGCGCCTCGGGAGAATTTTGAATAGCGGGGCCCGTTAGCGTCGGTACACCCGCAACCGCCGCTTCGATCACCGAATGCACCGAACCTTCAAACCCACCCCCGACGTACGCGACATGCGCGATCGGGTACACGAACGCGAGCAGACCCAACGAATCGACGATTAAAATATCGACATCCCTCGCGCTTTGCGCCCGGCTCAACCGCTCATGCGAAACACCGCAACGATCGCACTCGCTCTCGATTTCGCGAATACGCGCTTCATTCACATGATGCGGAGCGACAACGCCCATAAATTTTTTGCTGCCGATTTTTTTTCGCCGTGCGATAAATGCGATTATCATTTTTTCCGACGTTGCATAACTCGAACCGACAACGAGACAATGCCGTCCGGCAATAGCTTTTTTTATCTGTTGGAGTTCGCGCTCTACTGCTTTCTTTTCTTGAAGCCGCGCGAAAATCGCATCGAACCGCGTATCGCCCACCGCGACAACGTTCGCCGCGCTGATGCTACGAAAACGCACGGCATGCTCTTCGTCGACGGCAAATATTTTGCGCATCGGCGCATAGACCCTGCGCATGAATAGTTTAATCGGCCAGCGGTAGCGCAGCGATTTTGCAGGTAGCGTCGCGCTCGCCAAATATACCGGCACCCCGGCGGCGACCGCTGCACGTACTTGATTCGCCCATGCATCGTACTTACCGATAATTAGCGCGGCCGGGCGCATCGCTGCCACGAGGCGGCGCATGCGCCACGAAAAATCGAACGGTAACGCAAATAATAAATCGGGTACGGTATCGCTTTTCTTCGCGCGGTAGGCGCTATCGGAGAAATAGCTAAACGAGAAAAAATAATTTTTGCGCGTCTTTTTTAACTCCAGCGCGATGGCTCGAACCTGCTCGAATTCGCCCGCCGAAGAGGCGTGAAACCAAATATGGCTTTTGCCGCTCGCCGCAGAAAAATCGGGCGGCGTTTTGCGGAGCGAAAAACTAAGCCGCAGACGGCGGTTAAATAACGCCGCAAACCGCAAGAGCGCGTAGATCAAAACTAATAGTATATCGTACGCCCACATCATCGCCGAATTTCAAACAGAGTTTGTGCCGACTCTTGTACGGGCTGATCGTGTTGCTTTAGCGAATCAACGCGCGCTAATGCCGGCCCCCGCTCGAGAGCTTTCTCGAATTCGCCGATGGCGGCAAATTTGCCCTCGGCCTCTGTCTCGACCGAACCGTCGGGCAAATTGCTTACCCAACCGTCGAGCGCTAACGCCCGCGCCGCCTCGGCGACGAATTGCCGAAAACCGACGCCTTGCACGCGCCCCGTTACGAGATAGCGTCGCCGTATTCTATCAGTGGAGGCCATTATTCGCAAATTTAATTTCGTGCCGCGCCGCTAACTTCAGCGCTTCGCTTAAAATACGCGTACGTGCTTTATCGATGCTATCGAGGCGTGTCGTCTGCACTTCGCCCATCGCGGCGACAATGAGCCCCGCGCGCTTGAGTGGCAACTTACCCAAAAGTGCTTTGCGTTGCCCTTGATCGAACGCCTTCAAAGCGCGTGCCCAGAGATGCTCGTCGGGCAATGTACTAAAGAGTATACGAAAATCGCGCGCATCAAGCGCCGTCAAATCTTCGAACGCATACCGTTCTTTTTCGATGTGTTGCCCTAATTTCGTATCGACGGCTTTGACTTCGCGCGTGATGCGCTCGGCATCTTCGGCGCCTAATAATTTTAAGATCTCGTTCACGTGCTTTACACCGTCGATTTTCTGCGGCGCATCGCGCTCGATTTCGACTAAACGCACCGCCATTTTTTGTTGCACGGCAACCAACGCCTCGCTCGCCACTTGCCGCTTTGCCGCCATCGCACGCACAACCTCGCTCTGCATTAGGTTTGGCAGCACTTTCAACACGCGCGAGGCAAACTGTTGCGTAAATTGTAGTAGCACTGCGGCAACGAGCGACGGATTTTCTTTTGCAAGAACGTCGGCGATCGCCTGCGGAGCGCTCTTTTCCATAGCGGTAAAGCGCTCTTTGAGATCGCGCACTTCTCTAATTTGCCGTAAGCGTAGAATCTTGCGCTCGTCGAGCTCGGGGAGAAAATCTTCGGCGGTGTGCTCGATTACAGGCGCGATTTGCTTCTGGCCGCCGACTCCCCCGCCCGCAATCAGTTTTAACAAACGCTCTTTTTGGCGGTAGTCTAATGAAACAAAAAGTTCGGTGCGCGCTCGCTCGGGCATATTTTGGTAAATCGTCAAAAACTCGGCGCGCGTAACATTTTTCATCGCCGCAATAGCATTCGGTGTCAGGCTCTTGGGGTAGCTCTCACTCCCCCACGGCACCGCCGGATTATGTCTCATCGTACGGCCGGAAAATAACTTCGCTAACGCCGTAAAGATTGCCCTCATTAAAACCTAACGTAACGCTTCTTCTTCAGACGGATAGATATCGAACATGTCCATCAGTTCGACGACTTCGAATATTTTTTTCACCGCGACATTCATATTGCAGAGCTTCATCTTGCGATTGCGCGTTTTCAGGTGGCGCATCAAAGCCACGAGCACTCTGAGGCCGCTCGAAGACATATATTCGATACCTTCGAGATTCAAAACGAAATCAGAATCGGGATTTTTCTCACTGAGTTGCATCAAATCTTTTTCGATTTCGCCGCTGATATGAACATCTAAGCGGCCCTTGAGGTAAGCAACGATGGTATTACCGACTTCTTTTGTTCTCAACATTTGCTCTCAACCTCTTTTATGAGTCTCGTAACGTTCAGCTTATGCCGTGCGCTGTAAACTATTTTATCAACCAGTTTTTTGATTAAGAAAATACCGTAACCGCCGCACTTTTCGCCCGACAGATTTTTATTCACGTCGGGTAGCGGCGCGCCGTCGGGGTGGAACGCTAAGCCCGAATCGAAAAACGTAGCGATTACTCGATCTTTGCGGCACTTCAATGAAATAATAAAACGCTGCCGATTTTTTTTCTGCTGCGTCGCGCCCGGATACGCATGCTCGACAATATTCGACGCGGCCTCGTCGCACGCCAAAACAATATCTTCGGTAAGTTCTGCCGCGATTCCTTCTTTTTCTAAAGTGCCGCGCACAAAATCGTGTACGCTCGGGATAACGGCTTTCTCGATACTAAATTCTTTCAATGCACGCTTCATTTCAGTATCTTGAGAATGAGTAGAGTAAAATCGTCGTACGGCGGCTCGTTTCCGGCGAAAGTGCGAACCTCGCGGAGAATTTTCTTAACCAGCTGATCGGACGACAACAACATATTATCGCTAATGATACGACAAAATCGATCGAAGCCAAACTCTTCGTTACGTTCGTTAATGGCCTCGACCACGCCGTCGGTATATAAGATAAGCAGATCTCCCTCGCTTAAAAATGCCTTACCTTCGCCGAAAGCGCCGTGCTGCGTCGAATCGAGAACACCCAATGGGCGACCGCGTGTTCCGAGCTTTTCAAAAGTGCGTGTATCGTGACGAAATATCAATTGCTCGTTATGCCCGGCGGATGCATAGCGTAATTGATGATTGGGCGCGTCGTAAAAAGTATAAAACAGCGTCACGAACATCCCCGATTGGCTATCTTGATAGATGAGATCGTTCGCTTTGTAGAGAACATCGGCCGGCACGCGCACTTCGCGCCCGATCGTACGAATAATAGAGCTTGTCACCGCCATAAAAAGTGCGGCGGGCAAACTCTTGCCGCTCACATCGGCGACGGAAAAAACAAATTGATCGCCGTCGAACGAAAGCAAATCGTAGAAATCTCCCCCCATAAGTTTCGCGGGCTCAGAAACAACGCCGAGATCGAACCACGCAGATTTTTGAAAATGCGTCGGCAAAATCGATTTTTGGATACTCGAAGTAATCTCGAGCTCTTTCTCGTACGACCGCTTCTGCAGCATCTCGTTGAGGAGCCGAAAATTCTGAATGCTCCGCGTAATCTGGCTCGCGATTGTCGCGACCAAACGCAAATCGTCGTCATTAAATTCATGGCTCAACGTCGATTGCCGATCGGATATATTGAGGACTCCGTATATTTCTTGGCCGTGCATGAGTGGCTGCACGATACAGCCGCCGGTATGGTATCTTTCGTAATCGCGAAACGCGGCATACGCCGACTTTTCGAGCGCGTTCGTATAAATCAATTTGCGATCTAAATACGCTTTGCCCGCGAGCGTTTTTTGCATCGGCACAAACGTGCGCTCGAACGGCGAAAGATTTAAGCCGTGGTGCGAAACAATCTCAAGCGCGTCGTGGTCTGGCGCAAAAATCATCACCGACACGCGGTCGGCCTGCATTTCGTCGGCGATAATGCGCACAATCGAATCGAAAAGATCTTTCTCGTTGAGCGTCGACATCAACACCTTGCCGATCTCGTGCAAACTTGTTAATTCGTGGACTTTCTTTTTTAATTCGCGGTTAATATCTTTCAACGAATCGATGAGTTCGCGATTGTGAATAGCGAGCGCGGCTTGTTCGGAAAATGTATTGAATAATTCGAGATCTTTTTCAGAAAATTCGTCGCGACCGACGGAATTGATAACTTCGATAACGCCGATGATGCGATTACGCACCATGAGCGGCGTTGCGATCATGTTATGCGTGACGAAATTTATCTTCTCGTCGGCTTGTTTATAGACGCGCTCGTCGTTTTGCGCGTCGTTGACGATGAGAGACTTGCACGTCTCGGCGACGATGCCCGCAATACCCACGCCCATCGGAATACGAATCTCTTTTAGGTCGCGTTCTTTTTCGCCGGAGATAATATTGAAAAAAAGCTCGTTCGTCTTGCGATCGATGAGCATGAGCGACGAAGCTTCGGCTTTTAATACGATCTTCGCCGAATCCATAATCGATTCGAGCAAGCTATTGAGATCGAGCGTCGAATTGATCATTTTCGATACTTTGATCATTTCCGAGAGCAAGAAATTATTTTCAATATTACGCCGGTAGAGGTAAAGGTTCTCGAATACGGTTACCAGATTGCTACTGAAGCGCACGAGGAGAGCCGTATGTTCGGGAACAGTCACGCAATTAACGAGCATCCGTGCAAAAGTGCGACCGAAGGTTGCGGCCAAACTCGAATCTTCTTCGCTGAAGTTTTCTGAACCTAATTTTTTTCGCCACAAAAGTGCGCCGACTTGGCCTTGCTTATCAGCCACCAAGGGAGTTGCGATATACGATTCGTCCGCTTCACCCAACGCGCGCTGTTTGCTGCTAAAAAGTTGTTGCTGCCTTTCGATGAGTAACGTTTCGCCGTCGGCGATACTCTTGTGCATAATCGCTTTTTCGGCATCCGTCAAAGTACGCTGCGAAATGCGATACGTTTTTACTCCTTGCAGCGTGCGCAATGTCATGAAACAATTTTCAGCCTGCATTAAGGTACAGGCGGCTTTGAGAATATACTCAGCCGCTTTCGCCAACTCGGCAGTCGGCTCGACGATAATCCGCCCGTCGCGCGATTGCGCGAGCGGGTGGGCTGTGGTAAGTTCGTAATCGAGTGCGGGATTCATTGTCATGTCAATTCTTGTATAAATAAAAAAACGGGCGATTAGCGCCTTGTTTACCGCGACTTACATTCATCGCCGCTTCGTACGCGGCCTCGACGCTCATTTTTTTCGCAAATAAATATTCGCTCATCCGTACGGCGAATGCGGCGAACGCATTATAGCTTTCGCCTTCGCCGCAAAACAGATGATAGCCTTCGCTTTTTAGGTTCGATAAGCTATTGAGTGCGATAGGATCTGTATAAATATTGAGGTGGCCGCTCTGCGCATCTTTTACTCCCTTTACCAAAAGCGATTCTGTCGTCGTTTCATTTTGTCCGAGCCCCCAACGCGCGAAAATTGCAGAATAAATCGCAGACGGATGCGTGCTTGCGATGCGGTATTGCGGATTTGGCGGCGATTTAGTCGCTTCTGCCGCGCGCGTAAGATCGAGTAAAACAGCCTGACGCGGCGGTTTTACAGAATATGTCAAGAAAAGATTGCCCTTTTTAGGAAAAACCAAGTACTTGCGCGTCGAAGAAAGATTCGGCGGATTTTTTTCGTCAAAAGCAATACGCGCGAATTCTATGGTTTTTCCGGTCGCGTACCACTCATAAACTTCGCGGGGAAAAAGTTCAGTGTAGCCAAACGTGCCTTGCGGGAGAACTGCAATTTCTTTTTCATCTTTGACAATTCCCTGATGCGTCAACGTCAAGCGCAAAGCTGCGTTATATTGTTTCTTCGTAATAAAGCGCTTAACGAGTAGAGAGCAATCGTTACGTACGCAATCTGGAGTGTCGTCTGCTACTTGCGCAAATTTCGTGTAATACTTTAATTCGTTCTCAACCGATTTATCCGTAGTAAATCCGCTCGACAACATTTGCGGCAAGGCGGTGTCGCTCGGCGCAATCGTCAGCGCCAATCGCTGCAATAGATTTGCAGCCGAGAGAGCGCCTGTCGTCGATAAATTTTGCCCGAGCTGTGGCGGCAGCGACGCGACGCCTTTGTCGTAGATTTTATCCAGCGCATTCAGATTCTGATAGAACCATCGCGCCTGCGAATTTTCAGCCTTCGCCTCGAAGTTCTTGCCGAACGTGTGCAAGAGTTCGACGATGCCGCGCTCTTCGGCTTCGGTCGGCGTACGCTCGGATAACGGACGCAAAAATGAAAATACCAATAAGTCTTTTGCTACGCTACGCGGCCCCACGCCCAGAAAACGCTGCGCATAAGGGATCGCATCGGTTATATATCCACCCTCTAAAAACGCCAATGCATGAAAAAAATCGAATTCGATATCGCCCTGCTTCGGACGCAGCGCAATCTTTTGGGTCGCAAACCAAATCTTAATCCGTTGGCGTTCTATTTTTTCGACGGCATCGGCCTGCGGATTATCGATGCACGAGGCAATCACTAAATTATACTCTAAAGCTGCTGCGGCCGCATTGCAAATTTCATTTCTTAATTCATTATCTTTCAAATTTTTTGAAATCTGTCGCAATAACTCGGGATGCTTTGTGTCCGTTTCGCTCTCCCATGGCAAAGCGCCGTCAAGCAAACCCAGATTGCCGGTCGTAAAAGCTCTGAGTTGAATGATGCCCTCGGAGATTGCGATGTTCTTTTCGATATTTTGCCGCACAGCGGCGTTCTTCGTTAAATACAGCCTGTAATTGGCATCGTCACCCGAACGCAAGAGCAACTTCGCATATGTTATTTTTTGGGCAGACGTCAGATTTTTATCGCTACCGATAGCCGTCAGATGTTTGGCTGCTGCCGACACATTTTGCAGGATTAAATAAATCTCGGCGGCAAGCAAATGAAATTCCGCTTCTTTTGGAAAAAGAGAAAGCCCATCTTCGGCGTACGAAGCCGCTTCGTCGTATTCGCGCAGTTTACGCGCATTGGCGACTTTACGCAAATACGAGGCGTGTTGCTCCCGCATAAGTTTTTTCTCTGCGTCTTTCGCATCAGAGCCGGCAAAGTTAGCATTGCCGGTAAGCAACATGCCTTGGGCGACGCTGCCATCATTCAAAAATCTTTCGATACTCCCTTTCGCATCTTTGCGGCTGCCGAACGTATGCAAGACTTGGCCCGCGCCCATCGCCGAAAAATAGACGTCGGTAGCGGCCGCAAAACGGAATTGTTCGGCACTTCGAATTTTTTCGCGTGAACGCATCGATGTGATACCATAATTGGGATTGCTTTTGAGAGCAAAAAGCGCTCCCGGAGAGATGAGCGCATTATCGTGTAATATCGAATTAAAGGTGAGATCGCCTTCGTAATCGACTATGTTACGATGTAAAAATAATGCCGCCGCCTCACGGCTCGTGCCCACCTTTTCGTTCGTCTGCGGGCTGCTATAATTCACTTCGTTGCTGCCGCCGATCTTAAAGAAAGCGCTCGGTTTCGTCAATTGCACGATATTACGTTTGGCTCGGTCGGGATTCGCCGAAAAATTTATGGCAGAACGCAGTGATGTCTGTATCGCTAAGCGACGCAATTTTTCATTACCGATCAAAGCGTGCAAAACAGACGCATCGGCGACAAAAATTCGCGCGTCGACGCGGCGTGCAAACTCGGTAACTTGGTCGATCACTGGCGTTTTAGCTTTGGCCGTTGGTGAAAAGACTTCGTAACGCGGTGTCTTACCGTCCGAACGGATATAAATATACGTCGTATCTTCGCCGGGTTTCAAGGCATAGATAATGCCGAGGCGCGCTAATTCTACAAGCTCACCCGTCGAATAACCTTCCGAAAAAAACGTATCGTAACGATAGTCGAGCCGGTCAGGCGCGCGCAAGAGCGTATAAAGTTTATCCGCTTCGACATCTGCCGCACGCAGATTTTTTTCGTCTGTGTCAGCCCCTTGCCTCGCTAAGTGCGCTGAGCGAATTTGTCCCTGCAATAAATTTCGCTGCTGCTCGACAATTAGCAATCGGCTAAAAAGCTCTTGCTTTGGCCCGAAAAGTTTCAAGTCGTTAAAATACATCTGCACCGCAACTTTCTGGCGGCGCAAATCTTCGATACGAATCGCTTTGGCGTAATCGCGATTCTTGAGTGCGCGCTCGGAGACCACGCCTGCGGTGCGCTCGAAGAGGTCGACGTTCGCTTGCAGAAACGACGGATTCTTCAGAAAGTATTGTAATAGCTCTTCGTAGGGCTGCATACTCAGTCGATCGACGGTTTCTGCAGTCACCGCGAGTCGGTACGCTCGGTAAGTTGCGATTGCCGCTTCGAGCCGCGCGCTAAATTCGAAGCCTTTTTCTTGAATTTCTTTTAATTCGAGCGCCGCCTCTTCGAAGAAACCGAAACTCTCTAAAATTTTCGCACGGTTCATCGCAAGCTTTATGCGCAACGAGTTGTTGCGTAAGTCGGGCTCGAACGTCGAATCGACATCGGGAAAGACGTCGCGCGTATAACCGCGAAAGAATTGCAGCGCACGACGGTACTGCTCATAGTGGGTCTTCTTGCGCGAAAAATACGATGAAAATTCTTCGCTCTGCGGATTGAATTGATCTTGGTAATCTGCAAATTCGGCGGCATGCGCACGGTTTAGACCGCTGAAGACATACACCGATTGAATTTCTTTTAGGACCTGCGATTGAATGCGCCCTTCTTCTTCTGGCGGCAACCGTGTCTTAGATCCATCGCTACTAATCTTAAGCGCACGCTCGGCGATACCGATACGCGCTAAAACCATGGTGCTCTGGTATTCTTCAAGACTCTGTACGTTACGATCGACTTGCTTGAGTTTCTCTGCTATCGTTGCATTGGCATCTTCAAGTTTACGAATCTTACAAATCTCAACATTCTTTCTCTGTACTAAAGCCTGGTGCGCGTTACCCGCCGCATTGGCGCTCTTTAACGCCTCTTCGTAGAGCGATTCAGCGGTATCCCAATTCTGCAAGCGAAACTCGATTTCGGCGCGGCGGCTAACGGCAGCACCTAACGCTTCGCTGCCATGTTTAGTTTTATCTTTTTTCGCATACTTGACAAGCTCACCCAACGAATCGGACGCTTCTTGCAAAAGACCTTTACGACGATAAATATCTGCGCGCAACGAATGCAATAATTGGTAGCGATTTACCGTAGGGATATCGAACGCAAGATGGTTGTCGCCGATATAAACGTCGTCGTACGGCAGTTTATAGAAAAGCCCGACGAGGAAAGTCCATGGTTCGTAGACCCAAAACCATTTAATACGAATCTTAAACTTCGGAATAGCGATCTCTTTTTCGTTACCCAACGCTATTTCGGCGCTATTGGTGTTATCGAGTGCCCGCGCCAACTCGCCTTGACGCAGGTACAAACGCGCCAACTCTAGGTAAACCAACGAAATCGGTGCGTCGGAAACCGTTATACGGCGTTCGTTAACGACGGTTTCATTGTACGCGATCGCACCCTGAATATCTTGCGCGTATTCGCTATTTAAGGCGAGCGACTTGTACGCCCGCTCGCGGCGCTCTTGGTTAAGCTTTTGCGCATCAGCAGATACCCCGGCAAGCGGATAGCGAGCGTCGAGATTTTTTGCGACGAATTGCAGATAACGCGCCGCAGTGTCGTTTTTTCCCGTAAAATAGAGTGTGCGCCCAAAATGATAGTAGAACATCATTTCTTGTTCTGGCGTTTCGAATTGATAATCGGGATTTCCGCTCTTGTCGAGCATCGCCGCGTAATGCTCTTCGGCCTGCGCATAATTATTGAGTAAAAAATAATTATTCGCGATATTCAAATGAAAACTGTTGCGCACACGCGGCGAACCCGATTTCCCGAAAAGCGAAAGCGTCTTTTGATACAAGCTGATGTTTTTCTCGAAGAGATACGAGGGAAAATATTTTTGGTAGAGCGATTCGAATACTTCGCGGTCTTTTTTTCCCGACGAAGGCTCAAGCACTACTTCGCGCTTTTCATCGATAAATTGATACATCCACCCCAACATGATATACGCATCGGCGAAACGCGCATCGGCGAAGAAACACCAGTTGAGATCTTCTTCGGCTTTTATAAAATTTTCAAATACTCGCTTTTTTTCAGATTTCGAAATACCGTCGACTTCGTCGTTAAGATGCCGCTGAATACCCAACTGCGCTTCTAAAAATCCCCGACCGAAAATAAATTCGTTCACTAAATGCCGCCGCGCAATGTCCATGCGTGTTTCGTAAAAATGCAAAATCTCGGAGAGTAACTTTTCGTCTTTGTCGACAGAGCGCAGCGCGATTTGGTCGAGACTTAAAGCATAGTCGAGAATTTTACCTGTGGGAACTTTTCGGGTAAGACGAGTACTATGCGCACTCAACAAGATGTCGAGAAGCTCTTGGTATTCTTTAGCCGTGTCGGATAGCCGCCCCGATGCATTAGCAAGTGCAATACGGTCTTGATGATAGAGCGACAATCTATCGATGATGTCGCCGACGTCGTCGGGCACTTCGACGTCGGCGAAAGTCTTAATTGCGGCGCTATAAATCTCTGCAGCTTTTTCGCTACCCCCCATCACTTCGGCAACTTGCCCGCGAACAACTTGCGCTCCGTATGCGGTCCAACTACCCGCAGGCGCGAGCGACTGCGTACGCACCGCCGCCGCTTCGGCATCGTCGTAAGCTTCGGCTTGAATCGCCGCTCTCGCCGCTGCAAGCGAAGCCAATGCGTGTAGCGCCTTATGTTTATTTTCGGGATAGCCTTTGAGAAATTGTAATTGCGCGGTAGAGCCGCCGCTCGTAAATTGCTTGCTCAAGAAGTCGAGTACAAACACTTCGGCTTTTCGTCTGACGTACGGTTGAATCTTTACAACCGGAGACTTCATATTCTTGAAGTAATCGGGTAAGAGTGCCGCATCTTTTTCGTCGGCGAGAATATACACCAATTCTCGCGCAAGCAACGTCGTCGAATCGGCTATACCGTTTGTAAGCAGAAGTTCGTCCGAGCCCAAATAACCCGGATGTTGCCGAACCAATAGTCGAATCGTCGCAACGGCTTCTTTGTGTTTACCTTGCTTGATAAATTGCCGCGCTTGGCTTAAACGCATGAAACCCAAAATCGCTTGCGCGTCTTCTTCGCTGTAAGCGTCTTCGAATCGCCTCTGCAGCGATTTATCGCTCAATAGCTTGCGAAAATATTCGTCGCCTTGCGCGCTCGACAGGGGAGATAGCTTCAATACTTCCTTAAGGTCTGCGTAGTCAGTGTCGATGTTCGCAAGGTCGGACAAAAAACGATAGAGATCGCGTTCGCCGGCTTCTGCGGATTCGACAAACTCTGTAAAATCTTGCCGCGCGCGCGGCGAGCACGACGCATAGCGCATCGCTCCTATCGCATCGTAAACCACCATCTCGGGCGATTTATCGAACGCGGCGGGCAATTGTTCGAGCCCCAAACAATAGCGTGTGGGAGTTTTACTCTGCTTCAATAATTTTTTCAAGTAGTTGAGTTGGTGCCGTGGATTCGTCTTGACGGGTACAGAACCCGACAGGGGGATAAATCCGACATTGATATCTTCGCCCTTAAGCTGCGCGAGCAAAACACTGCCGCCGACGAACGTGCTATAACGCGAATCGAAAACATGATCTTTCGCCGACGTCAGCGGAATAAAATCGTCGTCGCCCAACCCCTCGATTTCGTCGGGATAGATACGCAGAATCTGCCCGGCGTCTTTACGGTCGATCGTACCGTCGCCGTTGGTATCGCGCGCAATGCGTGTAAAAATAATCGAACCATCGGGCGTGTACGAGGGATAAAAATCGAGCGCCTTGCCAGAAGTTAAACGTCGCGTTTTCCCGGTGGCGAGCACAAGTTCGTAAATCGCGCCGAGCGAGGCATCGTCTTGGTAGGAGATATAGACAATCTTCTGGCCGTCGCCCGAAAACGAGGGCATCACTCCACCCTCGGTCGTCAGTTGCCGCTTTTCATCGGGACTAAACGCCGGCATTATCCAGATATTTTGCACAGCGCCCGCACCGGCGCCCAAATCGTTCGCCTTATGCGCGATGAGATCGGTACTCCACGCGATTGTGTTGCCGTCGGGCGACCACGCGGGGTTCGCATCGTGCGCGCGGACGCGATTTTTTTCGCTATTCGTTAAATTTTTGACCTTGGAAACAAACCACTCGGTATCGCCGCCGCGCTCGTCGTTGAACTTATCGATCAAATTCTGCGGCTTCACGCGCAAAAGCATAATATCGCCGTCGGGGTCGAGTTCGTCGTCGACGTACGCTAAATATTTACCGTCGGGGCTAATCGTCGGTTCTTTTTGATTCGTGACGCTCGACACGACGGGCACCGAAAACACGCCCGAAAGATCGCGCACGTAGAGATCGTAATTACCCGCACTGTTCGACGAAAAATAGAGATATTTGTTATCGCGCGAGACAGTGCCGCTATACGACTCGCCGCG
>JAFEGD010000221.1 GCA_018240245.1 Spirochaetota bacterium
CATATGTTGCTTACATGCCGGCAACATCGCAAGCCTCGCGGTTTTAAGAAAAACCGCTGCTAAAGCGCTCCGCGACTTGGCAAGCCAAGTCGCTTTGCTGCTTGCGAAGTTGCCAGCACCCCCTGAAAAATCGCGCGCCCTCTTCCGCTATCGAATATTCTAATTTTATTGACCGTATATACGGTTAAATATATATTCTGAATATGTCTAAAACAACCGTGTTAATGGCAGATGAAATTATTGCAGAAGCACGCCAGTTATCGCAAAAACGCGGCACAACGCTGAGTAATGTCATGCAAGCCGCTCTCGTCGCTTATATAGCACAGCATAAGAATCCTGTAAAATTTTCCTTACGAAAAAAACATTCGTCGCAGACCGGGGGCATGTTGATTCACGACTGGGATGCAATCAGAGACACGATCTATGCCGAACGCGAACAGAGACTATGGAAGCCATAGATACCAATATCCTTGTTTATTATTTTCGCACCGATCAAGAGTTTCATGCACGCGCCGATGCCTTCGTGACGAATCTCTTAGAATCGGGCAGGCCGGTGGGTATACCCTACCACTGCATGATCGAGTTCTTAGCAATTGTCACGAACCACCGCATCTTTAAGAACCCGGCAACGCTCGATGCGGCACTCGATGAATTAGATGCGTTGGCCGAGTGCCCGACGCTTCTGGTGCTTGGGCATTCGGCGGGCTTTCTTACGAATCTTCGAAAGCTCTGTAAGGGAGCGCATATTTCGGGTGGTCGCGTCTACGATGCACAAATTGCTTCGATCTGTCTGCAAAACCACGTCCAGGTTTTCTATAGCGCCGACCGCGATTTTAATCGTTTTCCGCGTCTCAAAGTAAAAAATCCACTCCTCGATTAAATTTCACGACCCGCGCACTGATGCCGTCGGCAACGTTGTCGAGCCCACGCCGTTGGAGGTCGACGGCGCGATCAACTTGGGTTCGATACGTGCACCACCTTTCAGTTTTGCATAAATATCAAGAAAGCGTGCGTTGGGGGCATCGTGTTCATTGAGGTATTTGGATTTTAGATTGTGTAGCAAGTACATGTCCATCGGGCCTCGGCCTTTAACTTCAAGCGATCCACGAAATGTGCAATTAAAAAAATATTTTACGGCTTCATAAGTGTCCGCAGAGATATTGATTTGGTTTGGTAAACCCGTTGATTCCATGCGGCTCGCTACATTGACGGCGTCGCCAAAAATGTCGTAGGCGAATTTTAATTGGCCGACAATACCTGCCATGACTGAACCGCTATGAATGCCAATACGCAATCGCCAGAATTTGCTCCCTGAATCGTGCTCGGTCAAATCTAAAATTTGATTGGTGAGGCGCTTGATCTCGAGCGCTGCTAAGCATACATCAATAGGATGCGTATTGTTCATTTCAGGTAAGCCACCAGCCGCCATGTAGGCGTCACCGATCGTTTTTATTTTTTCAATCCGATACTTTCTTGAAATCTCGTCAAACTGAAAAAATATATTGTTGAGCTGAGCGATGAGCTCATCGGGCAGCATGACCTTCGCCGCTTCGGTGAAACCCACAAAGTCTGTGAATAAAATCGTTGCTGAATCATAGAACAGGGGTTCGACAGCACCTTGCGTTTTGAGTTCTTCGGCTATCTTGGCGGGTAAAATATTTAGCAGCAGTCGATTGCTTTCAGCTTTTTCCCGTTCGACCGCTTTGGCGCGCAGATAGTGCGAGCGGCGAATACGGTGCTGAACATATCCGATGATGTTGAAAACAATGATGCTCGAAGCTAAATCGTTGAGACTATATCGTTGGGAGTTTGTTTTGAATTCTATACCCAAGGCGTAAGCTCCAGAGAAAAATCCAACGTATGCTATTGTTAAAGTTGTTAGCATAAGCCAATAGGGTAACGGCACGACAAGAGCGAATAGGCTAAGACAAAAAATAAAGCCGCCGATATACGAGGAATCCGCTCCCGATAAAAGTGCGCAAAAACCGCTGCCGAGCACGAGATAAGACATGCCCACACTAACAATCATTGTGCCCCAGTATCGCCAAGGTTTTATTATATAGTTGATAACTGCAAATACCCCAAGAACACTTAAGCCAGCTCTTGTGAGCGGCATGAGTGGCTGATGCGGAAAGTTTTTCATATCGACCGGTATGTAGGGCAGCCAGATAAAGAGACCCAGAATCATAAAAACGGGGGTTAAACGTCTATTTTGATATTCGAGTTCTTCGCGATACGTGTCAGGATAGGGTCGGTCTTTAGAGCCCAGCAAAGCATAGCGGATAGAATCGGTCAATTGATTTAATATTTTCATGTATACTTGGTACGACGCGATTATCCTATCAGTTTTTGAATCTTATCCACCAACTCTCGTGGGCTGAACGGCTTTGCAATAAAATCGATAGCTTTGAGTTCTTGGGCTCGGTCACGGTCTTTTGGATTTCCCTTAGCCGAGAGAAAAATCACCAAGACGTTGGCCGTTTTCGGATTTTTACGCAATTCTGCAACGGCTGTAAAACCGTCCATGACGGGCATCATAATATCCATGATAATCAAATCGGGGATTTCTTTGAGTGCCAGATCAAGACCTTCTTGCCCATTGGTTGCCGTGAAAACCTCAAACTGCATACTCTTGAGCTTAATCGACATCATCGTTGTAAAATTTGGTTGATCATCAACCAGAAGAATTTTTTTCACTGAATGCTCCTTTTTTTGCGATGGGGATATTTAGTGTCACGAGAAATCCGCGTGGCGTATTATTTTCAAATACGATGCTTCCTTTAAAGATATCTATAATTTTCTTACAGAGGTATAGTCCGAGACCCATGCCTGGAGTTTCATAGGTTGTGGAGACATCGAGGCGCTGAAATTTTTGTCCCAGTTTTGTAATTATTTCGGGAGGCACACCGGGTCCAGAATCTGCAATAGAGATTTCGACATAGTCCGCTGCTTTCTGCATATTAATTGTACACTTGCCTTTGCCATAAAGAGCAACATTTGTCAAGAGTTCGTTAAAAAGCGTGGTCGTGAGATTTTTATTGGCATCGACTGTAAAAGATTCAGTACTCAAAGTGCACTCCAGTGAAGGAAATTTTGGCGTTATTTCAGAAAACACATTTTTAACGACCAGCGCAACATCTACCATCTCAAACGAATAATCTTTACTTCCAGTTCCAAGATCTGACGACAACAGCATACGGTCGATCAGCCTATCAAGCTTCACGGTTCCATTGCGAATATTCTCCAAGGCGATTGTCTTGAGATCGCCCGTTGCGGTCGCATCCTCTAAAAAATCTACCCCCATTGCGACGCTTGTTAATGGCGTTCGCATTTCATGCGAGATATTAGCGAGAAATTCGTCTTTCATCGAATTGAGTTGTATTAACTCTACATTTTTTACTTTGAGTTCACCGGTAAGATTTTCAATCATTTGTCTCGCCTTGGTAAAACGGCGTGCCAATATTACCGATTGCGCAAAGATAAAAAAACACAGACCCGCAGAGGTCAACCAAGGAGAGTTTAACAAAAGATTATTTTTGACTATATCGTGTACGACGGCGGCGAAAAGTAGTAGCCATCCCAAGAGAAATGGTAAGGCATCGGCGTGCTTATGCAAAAGCGAACGCACTGGCACGAAAATACCGATAGCAAGCCCCGCAGCCAAAGTAAAAACCTCATAAAACAATAACGTGGCTGAAAACTGCGGTAATGGCAATATAAGAGTAAGAGCGCTACAGGGAATGCCGATTACTAGTACGCCATAGAGAAGCCATTTTGGAAAAGTTTGTCTAAAAATATTATATGCGAAGAGCGCAAAAATCGGGACTGCCAAATAGTAAGAAAAATATTCAACTCGCCTGGTGAGGCTATGCGGGAGATTCGGCAGCAATTGTAATAACGAATAGTCGGCCATGGTAACAATGCGTAGAGAAATGAGAATACAAAAAACACCAAAGTACAAGACTGCTTTTTCACGCGCACGGAAAAGAAAAAGTATCAGATGGTATAAGCCGATGATAGAAATTGCGCCAAACATGACAAGTTCCATCGCGCGCTTCAAGCCAGCTTCGTGTTCAATTTGCTCCGCCAGCCCTAAACGTATTGAACCCGTGAACCCTGCCCTATTTTCCACAAAATTAGCTATCTGCATTACGATTTCATTTTGACTATTCACTTCGATATGCTTATAGTTGATTGAGAAATAGGGCACCGTCGTTGCTGGTGAGTCACCGACAACGCCGCTCTTGGCGATTTGTTTTCCATTCCAATAGAGAGCATAGCTCGAAGTTTGCTCAGGGAAGTAAGCCGTGAGCATTTTCGTGTTTTTTGGTAAGTAGAGTAGCAGTCGGTGTGACGCATAATTTTTGCTTTTCTCGAAGGTCTCGGCGGTTTGAAAACTCGACCAGTATGAGGGTACACTCATATAGCCAGAAGGGTTGTCCGTTACGCGCTTTGATTGCAGCAGCTGATGCCAGTAAATTTCCCATTCGCCCCTAAGAACAACTGGGCCGTCTTTTACAAAATCCCAATCGGTGAGATTTAAGACGCCAGCCTTAGCTTTGGGTGGCTTTTTCGCCGAGTTGACTACGCACGATAAGACAAAGATGAGTGGGATTAAAACAGCTACGACGATTCTTTTTTTCATGCGGGCAACTCCACATAAAATGTGGTCCCAAAATCGTTTGCAGTTTCAAACCAAATCTTGCCGCCGTGCGCCTCAACGATGGTTTTTGAAATTGCCATACCCAAACCTGTGCCGTGTGATTTACCGTGCGTAACAAACGGTTCAAATAGTTTTGGAATAATTATCTCGGGAATACCCGGGCCATTGTCACGGCAAGAAAAAATAACGCTTGCGCCTTCGCGAAAAACGCATATATCAAAATTACAACCTGCCGTAAGTACATCCGCCGCATTGCCGGCGATGTTGATAAAGACTCGCAGCATACGCGACACATCGATCTTAGCCACGCCGTCTGTCTTATTGTCGATAGTGAACGAAATATTTTTTTGATTAAAGTAGGGCGAAATGGTACGCTCAATTGCGCTCAAGAATTTGCTGAGTGGAATATCCGCCTTGTCGATGTGCGTTGTCCCGCGCGTAAAATCCAAAATGTCCTGTGCCATTTCGCCCAGGCGCGCCGATTCGTCGCGTATAATGCCGAGATAATTGTTTCGGTCTTCAATACTAATCTCGGATTCAGACGCATACACCGCCGCACTCTGAATAATGCTCACTGGATTTTTGAAATCGTGTACGATACTTGCCGCCATATTACCGATGGCGGCGAGCTTTTCATGGTCGAGCAACTGATTTTCAAGATAAATAGTGCGCCTACTCAATTCAATTTTCTGCTCGGCTATAAGTTTTGCTTGCGACCACGCAAGAAAACGCTGCCGCTGGATAACGGTCAAGAGAACGGTGAGAAAAACTGTCAAGTTCGCCAAATCGCGCAGCATGTAGCCAGTCGCAGCATCCATCGACCGTGGATGAAAAATAAAAAAAGTAGTTAGAAAGATACCAACGCTGCCCGCGATGCCTAAGAGAACCGGCACACTCGGCATGAATGCGAAGTACATCATGAACATGTTCAAGACGAAACCACCAAAGTAGATCGATACGTTTTTGACGCTACCTGTGATATATGCAGTCGCACCGATCAGGTAAAATATTGCAATGGCAGATGCCAGCATGTATTTGTAACGAAACTGAGATACCCAAAGATAGAATAACAAGCAAAGGCAAATTAGACTCAAACTGATACGCAGATATGCCAAGTCTTTACGACCCGGATTGAGTTCGGCATCGATTTCAATATAGGGTAGCCATGCAACGAGCCCAATGGCCAGTGCTATCGTAATAATGCCTTTCGCATTTTGATCTAAATTACTCAAGAAAGTTTCTGCGGGCGCGCTCGATTTTGTCGTAAAATATTCGCGTATTTTTGATATGCTAATCATAGTTAATCCAAATTGAAATTCTCTACTGGTGACGCGCTGTCAGACCCCATTGTCATGCCCACGCAATGGGGTCTGACAGCGCAACACAGCGTGCTCGTCAGAGTCGGGATATTTGTCTGGATGGTCTCGCATCAATCGCTGGGTTTAACTTGCTTAACCTCGGGAGTGACAGTGTTAGTTTCCCATAGGATACCCTGTAATATTATCTTCATTAATTATTAGGTAGCGCCAAAATATGCTACAAAATAACGATTATTTGTATACCGAATGATAGTTGCTTAGCTTATTATTGTTTGCTTCGCACAAGATATTCGTTCAAAGAGGTATGGTGCCGCAGATTCGTCTATCTAAAGCGCAAACGGCTCTTCAGTGCCCGCTTGGCGCTGGAATTCCATAGCTACAGAACCCTTATGTTTGAGGGTAGCGGTTTGGCCAGTCATTTCGAGCGTACCTTGCAAGGCGCCGTTGGGTATAGCCGATAACTCCAGCCGCTGCCCCACAACCTTAAGTCCATCCGCCTTGAGCGTCTTGCCCGCATGCACCACCTCGGCGTCGACCATCTGGTAGTGCTGCTTCAAACGCAGCGTCGTGCCGTCGGCGCTTTGCCACACGCCCGAAAAATTCGCAGGCATCACGTAGTAATAGACGACGCGCGAGCGGTCGCTCATGAATTTGCGGTCGTCGGCTTGCCAATCGCCCATGTGCCAATTGTGCGAGACGATGCGCGTGCCGGGTTTGAGTTCGCGAAAAAATTTCGGCTTGAGCTTCGAGTTGATGCGGTCGCTCAAATAAATCGCGACGATTGTCGCGGGCGACAAATCGGCGGCAAAAAGATTTTCGGTTTTGAGCGTGATAAGCGGCGCAACACCCTGCGCTTTGGCCGCCGCATTGCCCCTTTGAATGAGCTGCGGATCGAGATCGTAGCCCACGCCGCGCGTGCCGAAGCGCTTTGCCGCTGCGACGAGAATACGCGCGTCGCCGCAGCCCAAATCGAACATGGTGTCTTGCGCCGTGGGGTGCGTGAACGCAAACATCGTCTGCATGACTTCGACGGGTGTCGCGCCCCACACGACGTCGAGTTTCAATTTATTTTTTGCGCGCAACAGGCGCTCCATTACGGTGTCGCTTTCAGTGTAGTGCATTATCTTCACCTGCTTGCCGATGCGCACCTCGACAATTGGCAACGCCAACGCATCGCGCAGATAACGGCCGTTATACGTTTTTTTATCGGCAATGGGCGTGAGCGTTACCGTGCCCGCCTCTGGTTTCAAATAGCGGATTATGACTTTATTGCCGTCTTCTTTCCAAGTGGCGCCCAAACTCTCGGCTTTGATGCGAAACTCCATCGTGAGGCTCGGCAAGCCTTCGATGTGGTTATCGTAGAGTTCGACGCGCATAAATTGGTACGAAAATTTTTCCGATAAGAACCAATAGCCCTTGCGCGGCGTGTCGAGCGTAATCGCCGCGCTCTCTTTCACAGGGCGATGGCAGCTTGCCATTACGAAGACTATACAAAGCATTCCGAAGCAACGTCGCATGCTGCGTTTCTTGCGCCGACATACGCCGGGTCAATTGGGATTCATGGTAGTGATTAGGCGGGAACTCGCGCAAGCCGTATACAAAGGCGATTTTTTCCACGATAAGCACGTGCGGTGCTGCAATGGTAGCAAATCAGTGCGAATTCAGGTCGTCTTCGGCCTCTCGTCGAGCAAATCGGCACGATTTGCGGGAGAATTCGCGCTGATTAGTACGGGCTTATCGTGGAAAAAATCGCTTCAGCGAGTTCCCGCCTAATCACGGTACAACGACTCTCAGAGAAATGCGAAGCGGTTCTCAACCAGTCGCGTACTAACAAATTGTCGTCGCATGGCACTGGCCAACCAACGCAACCGCGCACTCGATGTTATGCGTGGGCTCACGATTGCACTCATGATTATCGTCAACACTCCCGGCGATTGGCAGAATATGTTCGCATTTTTGCACCACGCCGAGTGGCATGGCTTTTTAGGCGCCGATGTCGTGTTTCCTTTCTTCTTATTTGTCGCGGGGTACGCCGCCGCGCTGAAGCTAAAGAAATCTTATAGCACAACGGGCCCGCACTGTGCGAGCGCGCTGACCCTCGAAGAGCAGAGTCCGCCACCCTTTTATTTGCCGCTACTGCGCCGCTCGCTCATTCTCTTTGCGATCGGTGTCTTCTTGAATGCATGGCCGTTCGGTTTCGTGCCGGGTAGTACATTCGCCGTTGAAAAGTTGCGCATCTTCGGCGTTTTGCAGCGCATCGCGCTCTGCGTTTTTTTCGGCACGCTCGTTCTGCGTGCTGCGCGTTCGCCCATGAAACTCATGATCGTTATGATAGGCGTCGCGGCGCTCTATGAGCTATTGATGCGTGTTTTTTTCATCACGACTGCGGATGGTCACTTTGGGCGTAGTTTTGCACTCGAAGATAATTTTGCCCGTTACGTCGATCTGAGTCTCTTACCGTCGGCGATGCTCTACAAGGTGAAGGGCGTCGCCTTTGACCCCGAGGGCATAGTTACTACACTCGGGGCGCTGTTGAGTTTTCTGTTCGGTAGTTTATTTTATTACCGCAAGCAATCCCCCGAGGCTTTCCGCCGGCCCGGCGGTTTTTCCACAGACTCCCCCCGCTATTTTTTGGCGTTCGGTTGTCTTGCTGCCGGTTTCGCGGCAAGCCTTGTCGAGCCCATCAATAAGAATCTCTGGACGCTGCCTTACGTGCTCGTGACGGCGGGTGGGGCGATGCTTGTCTTCGGGCTTCTTGAGGTCTTTCTGCTATGGAAAACCATAGCTATTGAAAAATTTACCCGCCCTCTGGAGAGTCTGGGGCGTAACCCGCTCGCCGTCTATGTTTTAAGCGGCGTTGTCGCGAAGGCATTGGCGCTGTGGCAGCTCGCACCCGGACAATCGCTCAAGGCGTGGCTTTATAGCCATCTGGCAAGTGTCGGCATGCCAGCAAAAATTTCTTCTTTAATCTATTCGATTCTTTTTCTCGCGCTGATGGCGTTCATCGCATCGCGACTCAGGCGTTTTGTGATTGTGGCGCGGTAGCGACTAACAGTCTCCCCTTCTGGGAAACTATTAGTCAGAGCAGAACTCGGGAAAAAACCGCTGCGCGAGATGCCACAGCGACGCGGCCACGCAATAGCCGACCGCCCAACCGCCGACAACGTCGAGCGGATAATGATAGTTTGCCAAGACGCGCGAAACGCCAATGACGATCGGAATCGGTAAATACCAGAGTAAGCTCTTGCCAAACCAGCGTGCGAGAAAAAAAGCCAACGCCATCGTGTTGACCGCATGCGCCGAGGGAAATCCCAATGCTTTTGCGTCGACGTAGATGAGCCATTCGACCGCCGGTCGGGGGCGCACGACGAAAATCTTGAGTAGCTGCGCAACGCCTTCGCTGCACACAAGCACAACAACGACAAACAATAGAAATTTTGCGAAGCGCAATCGATTCAGAAAAAAATATAATACGAAGAAGACGATAATGGGAACTGCGAACGTCGCCGGATTGCCGAGCTTTTCGCTGAGCGCAGTCAGCCACGGGGGATTCGCATAGAGCGTCAGGTATTCAAAGAGTGCTTTATCCCAACCGACGAGCGCCACGGCCCAAGGCTGCAAAGGTATCTTGTCAGACAAGATGTTTTTGATGCGTTCTTGTCACAAATTTCTATTCACAGATGTGGACTCAAATATTTGCGTATTATTCGCCGATTGCGGTTGGCACGACATCCGGAAGGCCGTAGGGCCTTCCGGGTAGGAATTTACGGAACCTTTTCTACAACGCCCGGTTGTTTGCAATAAAAATCTGCTTTTGCACTATAAATGAGCAGATGGCGTTCTTGCATTGTTCCACCGTCAAATACACAGCGCTTGATCGCACCTTGGGTAGGGCATTTTGCCAAATAGGGAACATTCATGGGTTTACAATTATCATTTTCTACCCATTTTTTTGTCGCCATTCCATAATATTCGTTACAGTAGAATTCTTTTTCTCTGTGGCAAGCGCCTGCCGGCCCTTTTGCGTTAGCATCAGTCTTCTTGCCGCAAGCGGCGAAAAGCATTACAGTTGTTACGATGATAGTTGCTAAATTTTTCATTTTGCCCCTTGAGTCTTTGCTTAGATATTCAGGAAATTAATTTTCCAGAAGTCATCGAACCCTTACTCTCGCTGTCGTAAAGCTTTTTCATGATCAAAAGTGGCGGCACGGGTGCGGGCGCGTTTTGTGGGTACTCGGCGAACGGGCTTGCCGACTGATTTCAATTGTATTTGTGAAAACCGCGAGCTGCGCAGCGTTTTGGTAGGCTTTTCCACAGGAAAATGCCGACGCTTGTGGTTTTCTCGACTGATCAAAGGCAAAGGCGCGTTCGCAAATTTCAGAGAACCTACAAAACGCGCACGCACGGCTACTTCGCTGGTTTTACGCTCGGTTGCTGAGCTGTACTTTTTGCAAGGGGCAGTTCGGGGGATAAGTATCCCCCGAATCGGTTGTTATTTAACTTCTTTGGCCTTGGCGTCGAAAGTCACTCGTCCCTCGCCGCACATAAGCTCGAAAGTTTTGCCTTTGGGCGTTTCTGTGATCGTGACACCGCCCATCATGATCGGGCCGCCATCGGCGCGCTTATTGCAGGCAGCCTGCACATTGCGCGTCACCATTCTTTTCTTGAGCTTCTCGTTATAAGCGTCGAGAACATTTTCGGTCGAGATCCAAGTGCCGTCTTCTTTGAAGCGTGCCGTCAAATTTTGCTCCGGGCCTTCGACCGAGCTTTTGCCGATACCGACTGTCAGCACGTATTCGCCCTGGGCGTTTTTGGTCCATTGCGCACCTTTACGCTTGAGCGCAGCGGCTTTTTTGTTGCGCGCGGCGACGACTTTTTTGGGCACATCTTTTTCGGCGATTGTCGCATCTTGCGCTACGATCGCTATGCCAGCGAGAATCATAATACTCATCAAAATTTTTTTCATGTTTCCTCCGTTTTACCAGCCGTTGGGCGGCTATTGTGGGTAAACTGGCTAAGAAGGACTACGTCTAACAGCAAACAAACGGACATAAAATTTCTTGCAAAATATTAAGTTGAGTATCACCGTTCCTGCCAGGCTACAGACCAAAAGCGACTTTCCCTATCGAATATGGATATTAAATTGGCATGATGCGAACGAGTTACAGGCAACGTGCGCAATCGATTCTGGCAATTTTTCTTTTTAGTGTTTTTCCGCTCCACGCCGAAAAACTCAAAAAAGTACTCATTCTCGATTTCAAGAATCTCGATAAGAATCCCAATTACCAATATTTAGAAGATTCAGTAACGGAGGCAATCCGCAATAATCTCAAGGCGAAATTCGATTTCAAAGAAATGCCCAAGGCCGATTGGCAACACCTCGCACAGAAAAATTATTTTCTCTGGGCAGAAGAAAACTACAGCCGCGGCGTTGCGTTGAACCTCGGTCTCTTGGCGCGGCAGGATATCGCCGTCGGCGGATATTATCAGGCAGTGATTGCCGATAAGGGCAAATACCGCGGCGCGTTCGTCATCAAGGCGCATGTCTTCGTGCTCGATGTCGGCAAGAAAAAAGTCGTCACTGAATTCGATACCGAAATGCCCGCCGATGCGTCGCTCTTTACAGAGGTTGAAAATCTTGCCGGGCGTGTGGTGCAAGAAGCCAAGGCGGTGCTGCCCAATAAAGGCGAAGGCGGCATCGCACGCGACGACGACGACCTCGGTCGCCATGAAGTGGGGTTCATAGCCGGAACGAGCGTCGCATCTGTGCCGACCGCATTTAGCGGCAATTATACCGGGACAGCGCCGCTCTA
>JAFEGD010000222.1 GCA_018240245.1 Spirochaetota bacterium
ATTTCCGAAAGCAGCCTCATGCTCTCATTGTTCAAAAAGAAAGATCGGCCGACATTTCAAGCGTTTATCCAAAGTATGGATAAAACGGTGACAGTCAAACACCGCCAAACGCTCCTCGAGGCGGCACTCGAAGCCGGGCTCGACTATCCGTTCAGTTGCGGCGCCGGTAGCTGCACGACCTGCAAAACAAAACTCGTGCAGGGCGAATACAAAGACCTCTCTGACATGAGTCTAGTTCTCAGCGAAGACGACCTAAAAAAGGGATATATTCTCGCGTGCCAGGCGATACCAAAAACAGACTTGATCGTCACGCTCGAACCCGACGAGTCGCGCGAGTATAGCGGCGAAATTACCGCCTACAAGAAGTTGACGCACGATATTATCGAAATCCGCGTCAAGCTCTCGGAAAAAATGCGCTACAACGCGGGCCAGTACGCAGATATTTTCGTCGGCCCGATCAGGGGGTCGCGCTCGTACTCTTTTGCCGCCGCGCCGGGTGCCGGTGGCGGCAGTAACGAAATTGCGTTTCATCTGCGCCTGGTACCGAACGGTGAAATGACGAGTTGGTTTCACGAAAAAGATCGCTCGGGCGAAAAAATTAAACTGCGCGGCCCGCGCGGTTCGTTCGGTTGGCGCGAAGAAAAATCAAATTGGCTCTGCATTGCGGGCGGCAGCGGTATGGCGCCGATGAAAGCGATGCTCGAAGACGCGGTTCAAAAAAAGTCGGCGAAGCGCATAGTATACCTATTCGGAGCGCGTACGCAAAAAGATCTTTATGCGCTCGACGACATGAAGCGCGTGAAAGATAGCCTCGGCGCAAAATTTGATTTTCTACCGGTGCTCTCGAACGAAGAAGAATCGTCTTCGTGGAAAGGCGCGCGCGGCTTCGTGACAGAGGCGATCGCGCAGCAACAACTCGACTTTAACGACACCGCTGCGTTTCTGTGCGGCCCGCCGCCGATGATCGACGCGGCAATCAAAACGCTCAATGAATTGGGAATTTCAAACCAAAATATTTTCTTCGATAAATTTACCGATAAAAGCCACGTCAATCACTGACGCGACACGCAAAGATTGCGCTTATAGATTCAATGGTTCAGAGCGCAAATCGTCGCGAATGCGCGCCGCCTCTTCGTAGTTCTCGCGCATGAGCGCCGCCTTGAGCATTTGCTGCAAGACCTGCCGCCGCGATTGAAATTTTACTTTCTCGACTTTGGTTTCGCTCTTTTCTTTCTTTTTCACCGTACGCTTTTCGGCAAACTCTTCTAAAATCGATTCAAAAAGTTCTTCGCGCTCTGCCGCTGTCAGCAACTCGTCTACGCTACTTTCGCTACCTGTTTGGAGCGCTTCGTTACCCGCCTCTCTTAACGTCGAGACATCGACCCCCGTTCGGTCGAACACATGCTCGGCAACGTAAATTGGAGCGCGGAAACGCACCGCCAGCGCAATCGCATCCGAAGGGCGCGCGTCGAGCTCGAGAACGCCGTCGCGTAACGATTTACCTTGAAAATAAATCTGCGCAAAAAATGTGCCGCCGTGAAAATCGCGAATAAATACCTTGTCGAGTTTTACCTGACTCGCCTCGGCAAACTGTAACATGAGATCTGACGGCCCCGGACGTTCGCCTTGCTCGCCTTGCAGCACCGTCGAGATTGCATGCGCCTCTGACGGCCCGATAAAGATCGGAATAATCTTCTCTTTGAACGCAATCTGAATTATGGCGGCAAAGCCCATGGGAGTGATGGCAATCTGGTTTACGCTTGCAGGCAGCATAATCGACACCCCTTTTTTGACTATTTTCTGTAAAGCATTTTTACATTTTTTTTAAGTTTTTAATTGTCAGTGTGTAAGAATTCGCAATGCAATCTTATGCGCCGTATTGCTATAGTAGGTGGAGGTATCTCTGGCCTAAGCCATGCCTACTTCTGGAAACAAAAACATCCCGAAGATAAAATTGTCTTATTTAGTGGCGCAAAAATAGGCGGCAATATTGCCACTGAAATTTTTGAAGACGCGATTCTCGAGCCCGGTCCCGATTCGTATCTCGAACGTAACGGCCTCTTTACAAAGATGGTTGCCGAGTTAGGGCTATCGAACGAGTTGCTCACCGAAAATAATAAGAACGCTAAGCGCTACATTCTGAAAGACGGCTATCTTGCATCGGCCCCAAAGTCGCCGGGCGGATTAATTACAACATCGCTCTTATTTTTCCCCGAGAAATTTAGAATCTTTTTTGCGATGGGTAAAAAATTCTCGCTCTGGCCGACGATTACACTATTCGACGCCGCGCGCAACGTCTTGGGTATTAGCGCCGCCGAATATTTGGCGTCACCGTTTGCTCGCGGTGTCTATGGCAGCGAGGCAGAAGATCTCGAGTTCTCGTCGTTATTTCCAAAATTGTATACGCATATCGTCAACGCCCCTAAGCTCAAACAAGGCTTAAAAGAATACAACCGAGAGCGTAAAGAATTTTGGGCTGCGCAACTACCCGAAGTTTCTTTCAAGCGCGGCATCTACAGTTTCAAAGGCGGTCTAATAACCTGGGTACAGGCGATTGAAAAATCGTTACGCGCTTCGGGTATTGAAATAATTCAAGACAAAATTTCGCGCATTGATAAATCCACCGCATTACACACACTTGCATCTAAGACAAAACCATACGGTGAATTCGATCGAGTGGTTTTTACGGGGTCTGCCGCCGACATCGGCTATGTATTTCGCGATTTCGATAAAGAATTTTCGCGCAAGATTGCGGAGATTAAATTTTCGCCGATCAACGTTGTCTATAACGCCTGGGCGCGCAAAGATTTTTCCCAGAACGGCTACGGTTTTCTCGTGCCGCGCAAAGAACGTGCGCCGATACTCGGCACAATTTATGCGTCGAACGTATTTTCAGGGCGTATCGGCGACGATAAATTTCTGACTAAGACAATGATTTCAGGCGATAGCGAGGTCTTCAAAGACGCCGAATTGGCTTCGATTACCGAAGAGAGTATCGCCCGCATTTTTAAGACGCGCGCGAAGCCGCTGTGGAGCAAAGTTTTTCGCCACGCACCCGGCATACCACGCTACGCGCCAGGCTACGGCGAATGGAAAAAAGAAATCGGCACGCTTATCGCAAAACACGATGGCGTGCGATTAGCGGGTTGGATGGTCTCTGGCATCGGTCTTGCCGATCAATTAGAAACCGCATACACGCATGCGATTGAAGAATAGCCATGATCGCCGAAAGTACAACCAAACGCCTCAAGTGGGATTTCAAAAACGACGTTGATCTCATTCGCTACAAGAATGTACACACCGTTTGCGAAGAATCGCGCTGCCCGAATCGTTACGAATGCTCTGCGCACGGCGTTGCAACGTATCTCATCGGCGGTAGCGAGTGTACGCGCGCATGCAAATTTTGCCATATTGCGACGGCAAAACCGATCGCTTTGGAGTCGATTGCTTTGAAAGAACGCCAAGATATTTTGGAGTCGGCAATTGCGCGCAAATATCGTTATTTGGTAATTACATCGGTTGCACGCGACGACGACGAGCTGGGCCTTGCCGAACATTTTGCGCAAATCACGCGCGACTTGCTCGACCGTTCGATACAGGTCGAATTATTAGTTCCCGATTTTCACGGCAGACCCGAATTTTTATCGCTGATTGGCGACGCAAGTCCCACGGTCATTGCACACAATATGGAAACGATCAAGCGCCTTTCGCCGCATATTCGCCCGCAGGCAAAATACGAACGCTCGCTTGAATTTTTTCGCTTTTGGCGCGAGCGTTATCCCACGATATTACGCAAGAGCGGCTTTATGGTCGGCTTAGGCGAAACGCGCGAAGAGGTCTCCGCTCTTCTGAAAGATATGCGCGATACCCAAATTGAAATCGTTACCGTCGGCCAGTATATGCAGCCGTCGCACGAGCAAGCTACCGTCGAAAAGCAATATACAAGCGCCGAATTTGCCGATATAGAAAACGAGGTTTCGGCACTCGGTTTCTTAGCTTGTGAGGTCGGTCCATTTGTGCGCTCGAGTTACATGGCGGCATCGACGATGGCAAAAATTTCCGCAGAACAAATGCGGCGCCGCAATGGATAAACAAGCCGTAACACACGGTGAATTTCACCGCATTTCACTCGACACACTGCGCGGTTTGATGCGTGAAAATAAAATCTCTGCGCAACTTGCCGAGAGTCTGCTGCAATATTGGCGCAAACGTCTCGACGACGCTAAAGACGCGCTATATTCCGAATACATCGAGTACTATCTTTTCTTCGAGGCAATGCACGGCCTTTTTTTAGGGCTCTATATTTTCGACCTGCAAACCAACTCTGTGCGCCACAGCTATGGTATTTTTCCCACTTTGTCGGCAAGCGTTTTCAAAACAATCGATAGTTTACCCGACACGAGCACCCGATCGGTCGCGTTCGAACACGGCGGTCACGAATTGCGCCTGCACAATCTACACTGCGGTTTTGGAAACCAAAACTTTTTGATCGCCGTGTTATCCGTCGAGGGTTACGATCTTTCGCCGCACTTGAAACGCCTGCGCTACGTTTTCGAGCGCTATTATTTGCCTTCGAGTTTTTCGCGCGACGAGCGCGTCGCGCTTTTATTCTCCGAGACCGAAACTGTCATCGGCGATCTTATTCGCCCGGCTCTCGCACAGGGTTTGCCCGTTACGTTCACCTATCTTTATTTCGAGTCGACGAGTAAATACGTCGGACTAGCGGGAGAAAATTTTGCAAAAGAACTTTTGCAAGAATTACAGAAAGACATCCACCGCATTCTTAAAGATACCGACAATAGCATTATTTTATCGCCGCGAGAGATTCTTATTGTGTCGTTAAACTGCGATAAAAGCATTATGCAAAATCGCTTTGCATCGGCATACTTTCACGCACAGAGCTTGCTCATGGCTTTTCAAGTAAATTTTTATACCGCGATAAAACCCGTAACCGATTTGGGCGCGCTCTGGGGTGAAATTACGGGAAACATCGCATATAAGCGAAAGCTTACTTAACCGGCGCTCAAAGCGAAAATCAGCGAGTGTCTTCGCTGAGCTTCAATTGTTTAATGTAACGATCGATGACCGGCAAATCGGTCGCCAACATTTCATACTGCAAATTATAGACAACCAAATAGACAATCCAATTTGCTTGGCGCGTGATATAAACAAACCCGCCGCCGGCCCCTTTTGTGAAACGATACTGCAACCATCGTTGCACGCCCTCGACGGTCTCTAGTTTTTTGAGGCTCTTGCGCGCGATCTTGAACGCATGTACGATTGCATCGAGTTGCCGCGCGATTGTATACGATGGCGCGACTTTACGTACTTTTAAGACGACGACCGAATCCGATTCAGAAACGAGGCTCGTTGTCGCTCCGAAGCGGGGCGGGTTATCTTCGCGAAAACTTTCGCCGGGCAGCCGGCCTTCGACGGTAAGACCCGCGTGCAGCGCAGTCGCGGCAAATAAGCAAACAAAGATTACCTTAGGGGGATGCATTGCGAAAACTGAGCTCACCTCCGAGGCGTAGACTTGCAGCCTGTCTTTTACCATAAAACCGTAGCGACGAATTCTTGAGCGCCGGCAGCGATTTGAAAAGAGCGTCGCGAAACTCGTTAAAGTGCCCGCTCGAATACACCGCGTCGATTTGTTTAAGCGCCGCTGTCGACTTCGCCACAAGCGAGTCGATATCGGCGACAAGCACAAATGCATTCGCAGTCTCGATATCAATTTTTTGTGTCCGCACTCCCTCGGGGGTAGCGGTGCTTTGCCAGAAGAAGCGTCCCGCCACGGCGCTTAAATGCGGAGAAAATATGTCGTAGCGCTTTTCGTTCGTATAGTAGGCGTGCGGATAGCGAATACGCAGCACCGAACCTTGCGTATCTTCGGCGTGTGTTTTTGTTTTGAATGCCTGCGACAAGAACTCGACGCTCTTTTGGTCGGTCGCTGGCCCGGAGAAAATAAGGCGTGGTACTAAATTACCGTATTCCGATTCTAAGCCGCCGAGACTTAAAATATACGGGCGGCTTTCGTTTTCGCGCGTATAATAAATATACGCCGCCGATTCGGGTAGCGCAAGACTTTCGTTATTATTCGCGACCAAGGTTGTGGTCTGCGTATTCGCATTGCACTCGCCGTCTAAAGCCAAACCCATGTCGCCGGGAGTAATCCGCAGACGGCAGTCTTTATACGCGCGGTCTTTGAAAATATACGCAACCAGCGCGCGCGATAGACTACGCGATACGACAACTTTATCGAGGCCATTGAAAAAAATCGTGAGACTAGCTTGACGGCGTAAATCTTCGTCGATGGGAAATTTCTCGTCGCGTGGCGTATCAGCGTATGCGAGCGCTTTCTGTAGCACGGCGTCGCTCGACGCGATATAGAGCCACTTATTTTTTTCTTGCGCATGCGGTAGCGACTTCAGCGACGCAAGGCGCGCCTGTGCTTTTTCAATCGCAACGACGAGCAAGAAATCATTACCGTTACTGCGGTAAATAATAGGGCCTTTCGTAATCCAACTATAGAGAAAACCACGCCATGCTTCGGGCAAGATCGCAACGAGACGATGCAAGTGCGCCGCACCGCGTAACGGTACCGAACGAAACAGGTGAGAACCCAAAGGGGATTTCAAAAATTCATTCATGCGCCCGCTCTGTAGGCGATTAAGAATTTCACCCACGTCGGGCGCGATCGCTAAAACCGTGTACGGATCGCGCGCGGCGATAACCTCAGATAAACTTTTCAGCTGGCGCGGCGCGGGAGCCGTCGCCCAGAGAAAAAAGCCGCAGCTCAATAGTACGCCCGATACGGCAAAGAGCGATATTAAGACTGCGCGCTTTCTCATGCCTTCGACAACTCGCGAATGCGCGCCTCAAGATTATTGAGCATATATTGGTTTTCGAGATTTTGGCGAAACTTACCGATTAGACCTTTAATATCGTCGCGCATCGCTTCGGCGTTCCACGGTTTTTCGATGTAACGATTAAGGCCACCCTCGTTGATAGCTTTGATTGCCGAATCGAGACCCGCATGCCCGGTGAGCAAAATTTTCATCGTGTCTGGCAAAACATTGTGAACACGCTTCAAGAATTCATCGCCTTTCATGTTGGGCATCATTTGATCGGTGATGATAAGTTCGATAATTTCGTGTTCTGAACGCGCAGCCTCGACAAACGCAAGCGCTTCTTCGCCCGAAGTCGCCGTCATCACGTCGTGCGTGCCTTGAAAATCGGAGAGTAGTTGTTCTTTGAGCGTCGAGAGTACCCCCGGTTCGTCGTCGACGCAGAGAATGATTCCTTTACGGTTAGTTACCGACACATTGCCTCCTGCTAATCCACTATGAATGATAGTTTCGCCTTAGCGTATTTTTCTTTTTTTATTTGCTTACGTAAATTTTTTATGCTGTTGAACGGAATCGTCACTACGAAATGATTCGCGAGCGCCGCCGGGATAACTCCCCCCGGATCGGTATGCCCGATCATCTTGATATGCACCTTGCCGCCCGGTTTGGGACTGAGTTCCCAATAACCGCGCACGTCTTTGACGCGCTGGTACTTACTGTTCTCGGGCAGCGCGTTAGCGCGGCCGCTAGAAAATAAGCGCACGATGTGCGTTTTCGGGTCTTGCGTGAGCTTGCCGTGCGCGACGGCTTCGCGGTTCTTGAGTGGAAAAGGTGCCGCAGAAACAGAACGCGAAATCGACTCGGTAGGAGAAATTTCGTTAATGATATTTGCTTCGACGCAGCGGTCGACCCACTCGGGCATGTCTTTCACCGCCATGAGTAAAGCGACGACTTGGCTGAGTCGTGCATCGACGTCGGTCTCGACTTTGTATTCTTTAAAACTCGAATCAACCGTCTTGCGCGTATACGCGACAACGCCATCGCCCGATTTTTCGTAAACCCAATCGTCGGCAAGCAATGCGCCGGCCGTCAGTAAGAAAAACAAAACAATTTTATTCATAAACCCCTATGGTTGCGTATAGCTTTCCAGTAGAATATAGGCGGTACCTAAGTAAGGAACATCGGTCCAAATTTTTACGGGTACGAAATCTTGATCGGCCGTTATCCACATATCAATTTGCGATTGTGTGTTAAAGAACATATTGCTCCCGCCCTGCGTCTTGTTATTGGCATCGTCGACGAGCGCCGAGCGTACGTGAAAGATCTCTCGCGTACCGAAAAACGGCACGTCGTTGCGGGTCTCACGGCCCAAAACCTTAAGCACTAATGAACGCCGGGACCCTGCCGGCAAAACAGGTATGCGCAGCACCTCGCCGACCCTGGGGACCCGGCCCGTGCTGCGCACGAGATAGAAGGCACCGAGTAAATCTTGGTAGCCGCCCTTCGTACTCACATCGTAGTTTTCTTGCCATTTGCCTTTAAGCTCGCTCGAATGCGGATAACTATGTTCTTTAAATTTTTTCTCGTCCTTATCGACGTTTACTTTACCCGCACCAAAGCGAAACTTGCGGCGCTGGTATGTATCGCCTTGATACGCTTCTTCAAACGCAATGATCGGGGTGCGTGTGACATGATTCCATTTCGCGGCAAAAACGCCCTGTACGTAGTAAATCCCCCGTACGGCGTCGAGCGAATCGACTCGGGCATTGATTTTGATAAACTGGTTGCCGTCGGTGCGTGTGCGCATCATCACATCGCCCGCACGAATGCCTTTCCATTCGATACGAAACGTCATCGTCTCGTTATAGAAATTCGGCATTTTAGGAGCTTCTACGGTTTTGGCGGCTTTCGCCGAGAGCGCGACAGTCATAGCACTCAATAGTACAATTCTCAGAGAAATTCGGAGCATTATCGAGAGTGTCTTTTCTGTTTTAGGGGTCAACACTTTTGCGATTTGCTCTGTCGTTGACGCGGTGTTTCAAAACCTAACTTAAACCCATGTTTGAAAAAGAATATACTCTTATTATGGTAAAACCCGACGCGGTGCGTTCGAATTATTCGGGCAAGATTCTCGCGCGCATCGAAGAAGAAGGCTTTAAGATTCGCGCGATGAAGCGCGTGCGTCTCAGCCTCGAACAAGCGCAAGAGTTTTATAGCGTACATGCGGCGCGCCCCTTCTACGGCGAGCTCTGCGGCTTCATGGCGTCGGGCCCCGTCGTGGCGGCAATCTTAGAGCGCGACAACGCGGTGCTCCACTGGCGCGATGTCATCGGCGCAACCGACCCCGCCGAAGCGAAACCCAATACGATTCGCAAACTCTTTGCAAAATCGAAAGGCGAGAACGCCGTACACGGCTCCGACTCGGTCGAAAACGCGAGAATCGAAGCGGCGTTTTTCTTTAACGGCCTCGAATTAGCTGGTCAGTAAAATTTTGATCGAAGATCTCTTGGTAGAAAAAAAATCCCGCTTCGAGCGGGATTTTTTTTATGTACTCAAGACATCCTCGCTTAAGTCGGCGCCGCCCCAATTACGCGAAGCAACGCTCTACGCGCTCTCGGGGAAAAACAAACGCCTACGCCCAATTCTCGCGCTCGAAGCCGCGCGCCTCTCGCGCCTCGACGATACGCGCGCGCTCGCAATCGCGACGGCATTCGAATGCCTGCACACGTATTCGCTTGTCCACGACGATCTACCGGCGATGGACGACGACGACCTGCGGCGCGGGCAACCCTCGTGCCATAAAAAGTACGGCGAAGCGACGGCAATCTTGGTCGGCGATTTGTTGCAATCGCTCGCCTTTGAATTTTTAGCAACGGCGGATGTACCCTCGCTCACGATGAAATATTTCGCAAGAGCGGTCGGCGCTCAGGGCATGGTCGCGGGGCAATTTCTCGATATGGAATCTCAATCGACGAACACGCTGCGCCTACATCGCCTCAAAACGGGGCGACTCATCGAAGCGGCGGTGGCGTTACCATTTTTCGTGGCAGAAGGTAAGCTACGGTTTTCCATAGCTAGGTGGGGGCGCGATCTGGGGCTGCTTTTTCAAATCACCGACGATCTTTTAGACGCGAGCCAAGATTCGGCGACGCTCGGCAAAACCGCCGGCAAAGACGCAGCGCAGAACAAGAAAACTATTCTCGCACTCATGGGCGTTGCACGCGCACGCGAAGTCGCGGCGGCGCTTGCTGAAAAGCTCGCCGAACGCGGCCGCGAATTATTTTCTGACTCGGAGCTTTTTCCCAAGCTGCCCCGAAATCTGCTGGGTCGACGTGCATAGTTTTGAAAGGCGTTGACCGACTGCCTTTGCGATATTTTCTGCAAGCGTGGGATTGCCGCCGCGCGTCAATTATAGCGAAACCCGTACGCGGAGGATAGCGAAGACGATGACAAAGATACTGTCGAAGGGGGCGGGGTGATCCTCTTCCGCAACAAATACCGCGAACATTTTTTTGGGTGTATTGAAAACGGGACGATGCAATTTTCCGAAATCGGGCAGATTGCAGACGAATTTTGGCGCGAAATACCGCAACATTTCCCGAACGTGCAATTGGACGAATTTGTGGTGATGCCAAATCACGTGCATGGGATAATTCAAATCGTGACGCATGGTAGAGACGCGATTAATCGCGTCTCTACAGAAAATTCAAAAATAAAAAACGTATCGTTATCGACGATCATTCGTTGGTATAAGGGGCGATCCACATTTGAAATCCGAAAATCTGTTTTCTCGCATTTCGCATGGCAACCGCGGTTTCACGATCATATTATTCGCGATGACGAACCTCTAGACAAAATCCGCTTGTATATCCAACAAAACCCCACTAACTGGGAAATCGATGAGTTGTTTCAACCCCAAGTACCGGTGGTGAGAGCTTCAGATTCTTTACCAAAAAGTCAGCGCATATGAATCCCATTGGTAGTGCCTTGCAACTCAGAAACGTACTCGTCGAACGCGCTTTAGCCGCGACCCCCAAACATGCAGAGGGATTAATTCTTGCGGGACAAGTCTTAGTCAACGACAAGCCGGTCACGAAACCCGGTACAAATATTCAGCCGTCGGACACAATACGCATTCGCGGACTCAAAAAATTTGTCTCGCGCGCGGGGCACAAACTCGACGCTGCGATCGACGCCTTTCAAATACCGATCGCCGGTCGCGCGTTTATCGACATCGGCGCGTCGACCGGCGGCTTTACCGACGCACTCTTGCAACGCGGCGCGGCGTTTGTCGCCGCTATCGACGTCGGTAAAGGCCTCTTACACCAAAAACTGCGCAGCGATGCGCGCGTGCAAGGCATCGAAGGCGTCGATTTCAAGAAATTTACGGCGAACGAACTGCACCACCCCGTCGAAGCATTCGTCGCCGATGTCTCGTTCACGTCGCTCGATACGATAATTTCTCACGCATTTTCGTTACTTACGCCGCGCGTACGCCCCGCCGAAGCGATCGTACTCTTCAAACCACAATTCGAGCTTGCCAAAGGGGAGCGCAATCTACTACACAAAGGCATATTGCAAGACCAGAATAAATCCACCGCATTATTACAAAATTTTGAAACGCGCCTCGAACAACACGGCATCAAAGTCTTGGTTTCAACCGCCGCCGCGATTAAGGGTACAAAGGGCAATCAAGAATATCTGCTGCATCTCGCGCGAACGTCTTGATTCGCACTTTACGTCTTAAATTTCAAATCATACGAGACAAACCGTGCAAGAAGAAAATAACCCGCAAGAAAATATCAGCGAAACGTTTGAAGAAGCGCTGCGCCGTTCTGACGCGCTGCGCGCAGATTTCAGCCTCAATCCCACAAAATATCGTTTGCTCACCGGCGATCGCCCCACGGGCGCGTTGCACATCGGGCATTACTTCGGTTCGCTCAAAAATCGCGTGGCGCTGCAGGCGCTGGGCATCGAAACTTTTATCGTCATTGCGGATTACCAAGTGCTCACCGACCGCGACGCAGTGGACAATATTCCCGCAAACGTACAAGAACTGGTGCTCGATTATTTGGCGGTCGGTTTAAACCCCGAGAGCAAGCACACGCATATTTTTTGCCACAGCCACGTGCCCGCGCTCAATCAACTTTTGGTGCCGTTTTTGACGCTCGTCGGCATGGGCGAACTCTATCGCAACCCGACAATTAAAGAAGAAATCGAAGCGGCGGGCCTCACGAACGTCAACGCAGCAATGTACACGTACCCCGTACACCAAGCGGCGGATATTCTTTTTTGCAAAGGCAATGTCGTTCCCGTTGGTCGCGATCAATTGCCGCACTTAGAGCTGACGCGAAAAATCGCGCGGCGCTTTAACCGCCGCTTCTGCAAAGACGGTGCGGCGGTTTTTCCCGAACCGGCGGCGCTCATTTCAGAAGCGCCGAAAATTCTGGGACTCGACGGCGTGCAAAAAATGAGTAAGAGCCGCAACAATGCTATTATGCTGCGTGCGACTGCCGATGAAACGGCGGCGCTCGTGAAAAAGGCGAAGACAGACACCGAGCGGCAAATCACCTACGAACCCGATAAGCGCCCAGAAGTCGCGAACCTGTTGCAGCTCATTGCGCTCTGCACCGGCGACGATGCAACCAAAATTGCCGAGCGCATCGGCGACGGCGGCGGGGGAGCGCTCAAGAAGACGTTGACCGATGCCCTAAACGACATGCTCGCCCCGATTCGCGAACGCCGCGCTGCACTCGAAAGCGATGCGGTGCATGTCGTGCACGATGTACTTAAAAAAGGCAACGCCGCCGCGAATGCGGTCGCCGACGCGACGCTTACCGAAATGCGCCGCGCGATGAATATGGACTACGGCGTGTAGGGCAGCGCTAACGGTAATTGCACGCCGTGCGCGAGACCTAACTCTTCGGCAATTTCTATAACTTTCTCGGTTGCAATGTTACCCTTCGCCCCGGGTGAAAATGGGCAGCCGCCGATACCACCCGCCGATGCGTCAAAGCACGTAAATCCCTGCCCGATCGCATACCGTACATTTGCGGCGGCAAGCCGGTAGGTATCGTGAAAATGCCACCAAATTTTCTCCCGCCACGGTTGTAAGATGCCGTGTTCGACAAGCGCGGCTACCTGCATTGTGGTCGCCTTGCCCGTGGTATCGCCCAATGATATTTCGTCGACACGATCGAAGAGTGGCAAGAACTGTTGCAAATCTTTTTCGGGGTGTTTCGTGCCTTCGTACGCACAATCGAACACGGTTGAAATATAGAGCCGCGTGCGCATACGCTGCTCGTGCGCTTGCGCAATCAGTGGATTGAGTTCGGCGAGAGATTCGGCGACGCTGCGGTTGATATTTTTTTTGTTAAATGTCTCTGACGTTGCGGTGAAAAATGCAACCGAGCTACAACCGATTTCTATCGCTCGCATTAAACCTTTTTCGTTCGGCACCAATAGCGAAAAACCGTCGCGATGCTCGGGGTGCCGCTCGATTAGCGCGGCAAATACCTCGTCCGAACCCGCCATGGTCGGCACCAATTTTGGATTCACCAGCGAACCCACTTCGACTTTCGTAAGGCCGCACGCGACGAGACCCGATACGAATGTAACGCGCTCGGCAACGGAAAGAATCTGCGCAGCCGATTGCAAGCCGTCGCGCGGCCCTACTTCGCAGATTTCGAGTTTGCTTTTCACGCCGGGCTCTGCGATTTTTTACGCGCGCGCTGCGCGGCGAACGCGATACCCTGTGCGTTCAAATCGATGTCGAGTTCGAGCATCGTATACTGCTCTGCTGATAGGTTGATGCCGCGCTGAGTAAGTTCGCGCTCGAAAAGATTTTTCCATGCGTCGTGTGCAAGCTGATAGTCGACGTCTGGCGTGTTCGCGGGCGCGGCGACAAGCCGGTTAAAAAGTTGTTCGACTTCGTTCATGTACTCGTTCAGCATCTTATGCCCGCCTGCGAGGTCGTTGAAGACGCCGAAGTGCGTTGGGTACGCTTGCGTCGCACCCGAGTGTAAAATTAAATCGAAACTCTTACGCGCCTCGGCTGCGTCGAAATCTGTCGGGCTCGTGCTCGGAAACAGAAAAGGGGTAGATCCCCTTTGCAGCATCGGGTATGCGATACCGAAAGAATCGCCGGTGAACACGCTCTTCGTTTTTTTATCGACGATAACAAAGTGATGGTTCGCATGCCCGCGCGTATAAATAAATTTTAACTCGGTATCGCCCACGGTAAGCGTCTCGCCGTCGGCGGGTATCAGCACGCGCTCTGCGGGCACAGGTACGATTGTGCCGTAGAGTTTACGAAAGTTTTCTTCGCCGTAAACGCTCTGCGCGCTTTTCACGAGCCGCGAGGGGTCGATGATATGCGGCGCCGCACGCGGATGCGCGACAACCTTTGCATTCGGGCACTCTTTGAGCAAAAGACCCGTACCGCCCGCGTGGTCGAGATGCACGTGCGTGATAATAATATATTCGACTTGCTCGGGCTTATATTTTGTGGTGGCGAGCGCCTGCATAATCGCAGGCACCGCATAGTTCGTGTTGTTATCGATAAAGCACGCTTTGTCGCCGCAGTGCAACAAATAGGCGGCGGCAATTTTTTCTTTCACGTAATGGCAATCGATCGTCGTGACCATGTGCACTCGATCGTGAAAGACCAACGTGCCGTCAGGCACGTTTTAGTTTGGGAACGCGCGCGCTTAAAGATTCTCGCTATCGTCTAACGTGAAGACAACTTTCTCGCCTGCGGTATACGGTTTGAAATTCAGGTCGTCGTCGACTTCGGCAATCTGTACGTTGCCTTTTATAACTTCGATTGAAAACTCGGGATCGCCAATCGGCAATGCCGTACCCAATTCTCTAAACCGCAAATAGACTTCGTTATTCGGGGCTTGTGGAATTTTTACTTTCGCGGAAAAAGGCCCGTTATTCACAATCACCGAAGCCTTGCCTTTATATTTTAGCGCGAAGTCGGCTTCGTTGCCCGCGAACGCCACTTCGGTCTTAAAAGAACCGTCTACGCTCGCCTTAACGACTTTGAGCGTCGAACCTTCGCGTACGGTGAACTCGCCGATTTTTTTGCGCTTACGCATCACACGCAGTGAGACCGATTTCTCTTTTGCGCCAAATTCGTTATTCAATGCGCTTTTACCTAATTCGTCTTCGATACGAATCGTATCGTCGCCCAAAAGATTCATCAACGTTAAACCAGAAACGACCACGACGAGCAATACCGCCGCGCGCGCCACATAGCGTAGCGAACTTTGCGAAACCAAGCGCGTAAAAACGGCGCTAATGAGATGGCCGCGCGGCGCAACTTCGACAATTTCTGTAATCGGCTGCAACACCGCAATTTTGTCTTTGTTTGCAGCGGCATAGCCGGTTATAGACTGTATTTGCTTCTTTTTCGTTTGGGGTAACAGGCTTGCGGCGGCATTTTCGTAGCGATGCGTCACCACGGCGAATAATTGATCGGCCAGGGGGATTGACAGCGTTTCGGTAGTTTTGGCTTTTGTAGAATTTTTTTGCCGAGCCATTTACTTCACTCTCTCTAAAGAAGATACGTATTTATCGGCACATTAAGGACAATTTTTTTCAATTCGTGCGCCGTCGCCGAGCATGTTATGTCGCATGCAACCATTCGCATCAACCCAACTCGATATTTTCAACTCCTAATTTTTTTAGCTCTTGCTGCAAGAACTGAAATAGCAATGCAACGCGCCGTCTGAGCTGCCGATCGGAGATACCGAACGTTTCGGCGATCGTAAGTTTGGGCGTACCCTGCTCTAAGAGGTGCAACAAGAGCACACCCTCGCCGTTTTTACCGAAACGGGTTGCAAGTTCTTTGAGTGTGCCGCGCAGCTCGTGCCAGGTGCGAGCGCGTTCGTCTTCTTGCGGGGCCTCGATGCGATCGAATTTCTCTTCGGTAAAGTGTGTGAGCTTTTTGCCGCGGCGAATATAATCGATCGCGCGATTATGGCACGCGCGGTAAAGCCACGAAAGCTCGTCGCTCGAACGAATCTTTGCTTCGCGTTTTTGCCGCAGAAACGAAATAAACACATCTTGCAAAACATCGTGTGTTTCGTCGTCACCCACAAAATTGCGTAGGTATTTTAAGAGCTGCCCTTTATGTTCGAGAAAGAGCGCTTCGATAGTTTGATCTGCCGCTTCGGGCATGTCGCAAAATTCGCTAGCGAGTCAGTCGGTAAAGTTTATTGCCTGCTTGATTCAAAATTTTATTCAACACAATGCGACCACTGTACGACACTAACCAACTAAATGCAATCCTCGACGACGCCGGAATCTGCACAGTTACGCTCAATAATCCGACCCAACTCAACGCCCTCACGACGACAATGGCCGAAGGCGCGAACGAACTGGCGGACATCATAAGTCAAAGCGCCGCCCGCGTTGTCGTTTTCACCGGGGCTGGCCGCGCATTCTCGGCGGGCGGCGATCTCGACTATTTATTGCATTTAACTTCGTTACCGGCCAACGATTCGGCCGCAGCGATGCTTCGCTTCTATCAATCCTACTTGGCGCTCTTTACGCTTTCGTTGCCGACAATCGCGCACATTAACGGGCCGTGCGTCGGTGCGGGTTTTTGCCTCGCGCTCGCCTGCGATTTGCGCTTCGTTGTTTCGGGCGCAAAAGTCGGTATGAATTTTGTCAAGATTGGGCTCAACCCCGGCATGGCGGCCGAATTCTGGGCAACGCGCGAATCGTCGCCGCTCGTGCGCGAGATGTTACTTACCGGAAAAATCTATTCGGCGTCGGAGCCGCGACTCGCGGCGCTTTTTAATCAAGTCGCGAGCGCAGAAGAAATATCTGTCGCCGTCGCAGAGTGTGCCCGTACAATCGCCGACGCCTCGCCGCAATCGATAAAAATATCGCTGCCGCTATTGCGCAATCCGTCGCTCTCGCGCGATGCGGTGATGCATGCCGAAGCCGAAGGGCAAGGTCGCTGCATGAGCGTCGGAGAAATCGCGCAGGCGGTCGCTGCGCAAAAACAGGGTAAACCGTTTCGATTTATGCGGTAGCCGTACGGTACGGCACACGCACCGACGGATGCCCGGTATCGAAGTCGCGTGTGTTGCGCGTCACGAGTTGGCATTCGTGGTGCAACGCCGTCGCCCAAATCAGCGCATCGGGAATACGAATTTTTTTCTTCTGGCGCAGCTTGATACAAAACTCGGCGACTTCTTGCGAAATGTCGCACAACTCGAAATGGCGTAAAAACTTTCTAAGCTCCGCTTCGTCTTCTTTATCTTTTGCGCCGACGAGAATTTCGATTTGTGTCACGAGACTGATAAGACGGCGCTCATAAAGATCGAGTTCTTTCTTTGCGCGCTTATCGGCGTTGAGATAGTCGATGAGAATGTTGGTATCGAAAACGGCTTTCACAAAAATCGCTTTCTACCATTCGTCGCGCAGTTCATCGACATATTTATCGGCGTCGATCTTGCGGCCTTTGAAATAACCGAAATGCGCATCGAGCGGCGCGGCAGGGAGCATGTTTTTGCCATAATAGTCGATCGCCCGACGTATCGCTTCGGCGCGGGAGATGCCGTCGCGCGCACAAAACTCTTTGAGCAAATCGACTTGTTCAGTCTCAATCTCGAGTAGCGCTTTCATAATACTAATATATCTATATAATATATCGTGTCTACAATTATTATTGTAAGCAACCACCGCTACGCGGTGTTTGCTTACTCCTTGACGCCCTCATTTCGCTTTCCAGTCAAACGTATGGCAGTTCTCATCACTGAAAAAACACGCATTATCGTACAGGGCATCACCGGCAAAGAAGGCTCGTTTCACACCGGGCAGATGCTCGAATACAACACCAAAGCAAAAGTCGTCGGTGGAGTCACCCCCGGCAAGGGCGGGCAAAAGTCTGAACACGGGCTACCGATTTTCAACAGCGTCAAAGAGGCTGTCGAAAAAGAACAGGCGAACGCCGCCGTTATCTTCGTGCCGCCGCCCTTTGCCGCCGACGCCGTCTTAGAAGGCATCTCTGCCGGTCTCGAGCTGGTTATTTGTATCACCGAAGGTATTCCCGTGCGCGATATGTCGCGCATTGTCGATTTTATCCGCAATAGCAAAACCGTCGTCGTCGGGCCGAATTGCCCCGGGGTTATCACTCCCGGCGTCGGTAAAATGGGCATCATGCCGGGGTTCATCCACAAGCCCGGCACGATCGGTGTCATCTCGCGTTCGGGAACACTCACGTATGAATCGGTGCACCAACTCACGCAAGTCGGCCTCGGGCAATCGACATGCATCGGCATCGGCGGCGACCCGATTATTGGCCTGCCGCACCTTAAAGCCGTGAAGTTACTCGCCGACGACCCGGCGACCGAAGGTATTGTCATGATCGGCGAAATCGGCGGTAGCGCCGAAGAAGAAGCGGCGGAGTATATTAAGCAGCATGTAAAAAAACCTGTGGTCGGTTTTATTGCCGGGCAGACTGCGCCGCCGGGTCGCCGTATGGGCCACGCGGGCGCGATTATCTCGGGTCATGCAGGCACCGCGCAGACAAAGATGGCGGCGATGAAAGACGCCGGCATTCACGTCTGCGAGTCGCCCGCCGACATCGGCGCGACGATGAAAAAGGCGCTGGGTAAATAAGCTAACGCTTACTCATCGCCCACGCCCGCGCCAGGCGTTTGTCGTGGGTGAGTAAATCGGCGCCTGCGAATAGGCAAGATGTAATAAGATTAACGTCTACCGCGCTAAGTCCGCTGCCGTATGCTTTCTTCAGTTGAATAAAATTCATAACCTCTTCATGCGAACTCGTCTGTATTCTACGCAGACTTGAAAGATCGTTAATTGTCCGCTCGCGTTTAGTCAGATTTCCGCAGGCGAGTTCTTCTATAACCAGCGCATGCATGCACAACTTGTCGCCCGACAGTAGTTTGAGCAGTTGAGCGTTGGAATGGCGCAGATGGTCAATCCAAACGGATGTGTCGGCTAAGACCATGGTCGCTTGCGTGGCGCGGCAGTTGCATTCTTGTCTGTGCCTCCCATTGCCGCCAAGCGTCGTGCCGCCTCGCGCTCGATGAGTGCCTTGAGACCCGTATGCACCAATTCGGTCTTGTTCGTAATATTGGTATATTCCTGCGCTTTTTTAAGAATTTCATCGTCTAAAATCATGCTGGTTTTCATATATACAAATATATATGATCTGGAGGTGTACGGGCCAGTAATTTTTACTTATAGCGCGTACCTGGGCGTTTATCCGCCTGAGAAACCGCACATCTCGATAGCTACCTAAATTATTTTCGCCCTGACTCCTATTTCGCTTTAAGTTATAGCCGTGGTTAAACCGATTCTCACTATTCAAGACAAACGCCTCTATCAAGTCTCTGAATCCATAAAAAAATTCGACCGCTCGCTGCGCGATCTCGTGCGCGACATGTTCGATTCGATGATCGAAGAAGGCGGGGTCGGCTTAGCCGCCGTTCAAATCGGGGTGCTGAAGCGCGTGCTCGTCATCGATCTCGTGCAAAAAGGTTTTATCAAAGGTGCGTTTGTGAATCCGCGCGTGATCGAGGCATCCAATGAAATGCAAGACGGCGAAGAGGGATGCCTCTCTGTGCCCGGTCTTTCGGCCGAGTTGAAGCGCCCGCGCTGGGTAAAGATCGGGTTTCAAGATTTGAGCGGCAACGAGAAAACCGTCGAAGGCGAGATGCTGCTCGCGCGGGCTTTCTTGCACGAAATGGACCACTTGGACGGCAAAGTGTTCGTCGATCAACTCGAACCAAAGCTGCACAAAGAGCTCGCAGGCGACATCGACCGCATCAAGCAAGGGCTCCCGGTCAAAGAACCGCACGAACCGAAGTATCGCAACAAGAAACAAAAAATCGCGAGTTAGCGTAAATAGCGGCGAAAAATAACTAGCACGGTAAACCGATTTCATGAGCCGCTCGAAGTTGTTGCTCGTCGAGAGAGACGAATTTAGCTAATCCACCATTTGCCATAAACCATTGCGCTGTTCGCAGGTGCGCCATATCGGCAGATTTCGGCGTCCGTATTAATGGAAATTGCCGTGTGAGGCAGAGATCAAAAGTGAAATCGCGCAACACCATTGCTTCGCAATCTTCACTAAGCTGCTCGTACGCTGCCTCAAAATCGCTTGCCTGTAATTTCTCTTGGCGCACCAACTGCACAAGATTGCGCTCTGCTTCGAGTAAGAGCAGCGTACTCGAACAAAGTACAAAGCCAGAAATCGATTTCGAAATAATTGCCGCTTGTTTTTCGCCGAGCAGCACGGCAAGATACGCTGACGTATCGAGATAAACTCTATTCACGATCGGCTTGTAGCGCCTTTAAGAATGCGCCGGCGGTATTTTTAGAAACTACGGTTTTGAGCGACTTCTTACCGACAAATCGGCCCATACGCATCGCAGATTCGACTGCGGGCATTAAGCGTATAAACGGTTTATTATGCTTGGTAATTTCTACGATTTCGCCGTTAGCGGCTTTTTCTGCCAATGCGGAGAGGTGTGTTTTTAATTCTTGCATTGGCGCTATATACATGTTTGAATAGTACAAATATTAGAGCTTATTGGCAAGTAATAAAACGATATTATGAGGGCGTTTCAAAAGTGAATTGGCAGGAACTCGCTGGCGCGATTTTTTGCCGCAGTTGCTGAGGCTAAACCGCACAAATTCCCCCGCGACAAGTTCCACACCGAACGCGGCTTGTCGCGCGACGAGGGTTTTGCGACGCGCTCTAAATCTATCTATTTTTGCTTTCGGCGAGTCTTTCGAATTACAACTCTTTTTACAGCCAAAGGTTATACAACAAGTCGTCGATCATCCGCACTCCCAATTGGCGCTACATACCGAACCCGAAAATCTAATACCGGCAAAGGCGGCTCTTAATTTCAAAAGTTTAGCAGATTTCTTAAATTGGCATGAGTAGGTTTCGAAATTTGAAGTGGCAGCTCGTACGGTGAGTAATTCAGTCATGCGGGCAGGTTTCGCGATAATCGGCATTTTGCGTTTTGCTAGTTTTTCGTCCTCCGCTCTCAAGATCCGGTAGAGCATTTTTTCCAAGCCGTGCGTAAGCTCTGCTTTTCTTTCCGTGTTCTTCTCTTTTGTACCGGTTGGGCACAACTGAGGAGGGCGTTCTTAAACTGACGTTACGCCGTCAGACACAGTCGAGAGGACGCTATCATTAAGGCCGTTGGTTAACTAGCAAAAACCGCAAATACAACTCCGCTGTCTTCTCAGGCGCCTCGACCTGCGGGTAATGGCCCACGCCCGGTAGCGAATGCACCTCTGCGCGCGGGTTGCGTGCGGCGAATGCCTCTGCGAGGTGCGCGCCTGAAATTGGGTCTGCGGGACCGTTCAGCATCTGCACCGGCACGCGCGTGCTTTCCATTGCGGTTACCCAGCGTTCGCGGTAGCGCTTGCGCTCGTTCATGTATTGCAATAGGCGCGGTATCGCAGATTTACCGCCGTTATAGTTAATCAGTTCCCAAAAGTCGGCCATTTCTTCTTCTGTGGCTTTGCGCGTACCGAAAATTTTGTCGAACGACGCGCGCAGTTTTTTGCGCGTGAAGAAGTGCGCGAGTAGCAGCCCCAGCGGCCCAAGCATCAGCTTTTGTACCATGAGCGGCTTATGAAATTCGGGATACAGCCCGCCGTTCAAAAATGCAACCGAGAGCACGGGCTTTTTCTTACCTACTTGGCGCGCGAGCAACTCTTGTGCGACCGAGACGCCGTAATCGTGCGCGAGTACGTGGTACGCCGGAACTTTTTCGTGTGCCAGCAGCGCTTCAAATAAGTCGGCCTGTTCGAGAATCGAATAGTCATGCTGCAGCGGCTTGGCAGAAAAACCAAAACCTAACATATCGGTCGTCAGCAGCGTGAATTTTTTCTGTAAGAGACTCCAGATCGGCGCAAAGTCGTACGCCGCCGTGGGAAATCCATGAATGAGCAGAATTATCGGTTTCTTGACAGCGCCCGAGCGGCGGTAGAAAATTTCATGGCCGCGAAATTTGAAATACTTACCGAGTGCGCGCCATTCTGCAAGCGTGTTGCTCACCGTCGGCGCGCTCGCTCGGCGTTATTTGCCGCCTATCGCTTTGACGATCTTTTCGGCACCGTCTTTGAGGCCGTCGGCGACGTCGAGTTTGATGCCGCTGTCGAGAAGAATCTTCTTCGCTTCTTCGGCGTTGGTGCCCGCAAGGCGCACAACGAGCGGCACGGTGATTTTCACATTCTTCGCCGCTTCGATGATGCCGTTCGCGATGCGGTCGCAACGCACGATGCCGCCGAAAATATTGACGAAAATCGCCTTCACGTTGGGGTCTGAAAGAATAATCTTAAAACCGTTCGTGACCGTGGTGACGTTCGCACCGCCGCCGACGTCGAGAAAGTTCGCCGGCGACGAGCCCGCGTATTTAATGATGTCCATCGTCGCCATCGCGAGACCGGCGCCGTTGACCATGCAACCGACGTGGCCGTCGAGGCGCACGTAGTTGAGGTTAAATTTCGACGCTTCGACTTCGAGCGCGTCTTCTTCGGCTTCGTCGCGCAGGCCGGGTTGTTCGGGGTGCCGGTAAAGCGCGTTGTCATCGAAATTCACTTTCGCGTCGAGCGCCAATACCTTGCCGTCTTTGGTTGAAATGAGCGGATTGATTTCGATGAGCGAGCAATCTTCGCCGTCGTAACAGTTCCACAGATTTAGGAGAATCGTCGTCGCCTGCTTTGCCGCGTCACCCGCAAAACCCAAACCGTACGCGAGCCGCGACGCTTGAAAGCGCTGCAAGCCGAGCGCGGGTTCGATCGTTTCGCGCAGAATTTTTTCGGGGCTGTGCGCGGCGACTTCTTCGATATCCATGCCGCCTTCGGTCGATGCCATCATCACGGGTTTCGAGATGCGGCGGTCGAGGGTAATCCCCACGTAATATTCTTTCAAAATATCAGAGCCTTCTTCGATGAGGATTGTCTTCACTTTCTGGCCCTGCGGGCCCGTCTGGTGAGTGACAAGCTGCATACCGAGAATCGATTTTGCGAGCGTGGTCGCTTCTGCCGCCGATTTGGCGAGCTTGACGCCGCCGCCCTTGCCGCGACCACCCGCGTGAATCTGCGCCTTAACGACCGAGACGGGTTTGCCGAGCTTGGTGTAGATGGTCGCTGCGTCGTCGGCGGTTGTCGCCACAAAGCCGTTCGGTACCGCAATCTTATAGCGGCGAAAGATTTCTTTACCTTGATATTCGTGAATCTTCATGGCGGATTAACAATGCCGGGGAAACAGTCGGTCAAGAAGAAGGTAAAAAACCTACTTCTCGTTCGTATTTATGATCACAGGCAAGCCGTCTTTGCCGCTCTGGAAAATCATCATTTTCGTGTTGGGGTTTTCGACCGCTTTGAGCTGAATATATTTCGTAGTCAGCTGCTTATTGATGATCGCCTGCGCCTGTGCCTGCCCCTCGGCTCTGAGGCGCACCGCTGCGGCGTCGGCTTTGGCTTTGATCACCGTTATTTCTGCGTCGCGCTCGGCAATTTTAATCGCGAACACCATTTGTTGTTGCTCTTGTTCTTTTTCGAGCTTGCCTTCGATCGCGCGCAAAATCGGCTTACTGTACTCGATATCGTCGATGATGACATCGTTAATATCGATGTGTTTACCCGCAAGTTTTTCAATGAGAACTTTCTTGATGTGATCTGAGATATTCGGCGTCTCTTTTGAGATGTCAATCATGCTATACGTCGACAACGCATTGCGCACCGATGTGCGAAAAAGTGGTTTCACGACTTTGGAGTAAAAATCGATACCAATTTCTTGCTGTAGCTGATAGATTTCTTCGGGGTTCGGGCGCAGAATAACCGTTGAGATCACTTGGACTTTCAGATCGTCTTTGGTTAAAATTTCAACCTGCTCCGAAAACGAAGTCCATTGCACGCGATAGAGGTAGATATCGTTCCACGGCGCGTAGACGTACGTCTGCGGTTGCAGCGCTTCTTTGCCGAGTCCCGATGTCCAAGGGTGCCAGCGCAATCCCACTTCTCCGGGTTTTACGGTTGAAACACAGCCCGAAAATAATATGGCAACGAACGCAGCAAAAAAATAAATCTTTTTCATGGTAATCTCCTTTAGCGACGGTTAAATGTACAGTACCGCTCTCAATCCGGCAAATTGCCGCAGCATATTAGTTGTGTTGCTTAAAAACAGTAACCAAACGACGTTTGAGGATTGCCCCTGTTTCAGACACCGCAACGCCGGTGAAAGCAATCGCCGCACCGAGAGCCGCGCGCGACGCAAAATCTTCAAGATTTGTGGCAACCGCAAAGAGCATCGCAAACACCGGTTCAAGCGCAAAGATGACACCGGCGCGCGCGGGTGTCGCGAGCGGTTGGTAGCGCATCTGCAAAAGTATCACGACGAAGGTGCCGGGTATTGCAAGATAGAGAAGCGCCAATACAAAACTGAAATTTTGCGCGAGGCGTATGCCTTCGAGAAAAACGAAAGGGAGAGAAGCGACGGCAACGACGAAACTCTGCACGAGCGATAATGCTAGCGCATTTGTGGGAGTGCTCCAAATATCGACAAGAATAATATAGACGCTGAAGGCGATCGCGCAGCCTAACGTTAAATAATCGCCGCGATTCGGAGCAAAGAGGCCGCCGGGCGAGGTGATGAGAAAGAGGCCGCCGACGACCAATGCCGCGCCTGCGAGGTTGTAGCGCGTCGGTAATTTGCGTTGTATAAAAAACGACAAGAGCGGCACAATGAGCGCGAGCGTTTCGGTAAGAAACGCCGACCGCGAGGGCGAGACAAATTGTAAACCGAGCGTCTGTAAGCCAAAGCCGGCCATAAGTAAGATTCCCAAAATCAGACCATGGAGCAAACTGCGGCGGTCGATGCTTTGGCTCGATCGCAAAAAAAACGGCACAAAAATCAATCCTGCTAACGCAAAACGCAACGAGACGATAAGCCACGGCGACGCCGAACTTAGAGCGACTTTGACCGCGAGAAAAGTACCGCCCCAGATAACGGTGCAGAGAACCAGCATGAGTTCGGGAACGATTTGCCGTTTCATCTTAGACTAGTTTCTTGTATTTACAAAAATTCCGAAACGGCAAAACTATTCCGGTTGTGGTTTCGTCGCCGAATTCGCGCGTGCCGCGATGCACTTGATACACTTCTGGAATTTTGAGGCGCGATTTGAAATATTCGATGCGCTTTGAAAGTTGTTTCTCGCCCGTCTTGCATTCGACGGCAAACTCGGGTTTGCCGTCGCGCAGCACGAGAAAATCGATTTCACGACCGTCGGTGTCGCGCAGAAATTTTAACTCCATTTTATAGCCTTCGCTGTCTTCGACAAAATGGCAGTATTTCAAAAGGTGAGAGGCAACCATATTCTCGAACCGCGCCGCTTCGTCGGGCGCAGTCGCCCAATCCCAAAAATACAGTTTCTTTTCTTTTTTGACTCCGCGAATTTGTTTGGCGGTGTAGGGGGCGACACGAAAAACTAAATACATATTTTCGAGCGCGGTGAGCCAACGCTCGACCGTCTCGTGCGCCGTCTGTAACACTTCGCGCAGGCTTTGTACCGAGAGCACAGAGCCTACGCGCTCGGGCAAGAGGCTCAATAGAAGTTCGATAAGGCTCATCTCGCGAATATTTTCGAGATCGCGTAAATCTTCGTAGATGACGCGCTGGTGCCGTGCGAGCCGCCACCGCCGCATAAATTTCTCGCTGCCTCTGAATAGCGGTTCGGGAAAACCGCCGAAGCGCAATAGTGCGTCTTCGTCTTTTTTTGTAAAGCGGTCGAGTTCGGGCAATGTAAAAGGATGCAGCCGGTAATAATGATAGCGCCCGTGTAGAGAGTCGCCGCCTTTGCTGTAATAATCGAGGCGCGCCGAACCCGTAATCAAGAATTGGCTGCCTTTGGCGCGCTTGTCGTAAAAACCTTTTACGAGATTGCGCCAGCGTGTATATTTGTGAATCTCGTCGAAGACGACTAACTTTTGTTTCGCGGGCAATTGCGAATTCAAAATAATTTGCCGGTCGGCAAAGACATCCCAGTTTAGATATGCGGGGTGATGGCGATCGCCGGTGCCCAAGAGGCTTAACGAGAAAGTCGTCTTGCCGACTTGGCGCGGGCCGCCTAAAAAAACCATTTTTTCGGGCAGGTCTTCTTGCACGAGCGGCGTCAAGTATCGGGCAGGTAGTTCCATGCAAGTCTACCCATCCCACAGGCAAAACGCAGGTCGTCAATAAATTCTTATAGATAAGATATTACGCATGAGTAAATTCGTGTTAACACGAATTTACTCATGCGTGTGCCGTCTTGCTTAATTCGACGCTGAGTAATGTGCTTACTCCCGGTTCGTTCATCGTGACGCCGTAGAGTACTTGCGCCTTGCCCATCGTCTTTTTATTGTGCGTGATGAGGATAAACTGCGTATTTTTCGAGAAATCGTCGAGTAAGGTAAGAAATCGTCCCACGTTCTGCTCGTCGAGCGGCGCGTCGATTTCGTCGAGTACGCAGAAGGGCGACGAGCGCACCATATAAATCGCAAACATGAGCGCAATCGCGGTCATCGCCTTTTCGCCGCCCGACATGAGCCGCATCGATTTTGTCTTTTTTCCGGGCGGGGTGGCCTCGATTTCGATGCCGCTCGATAGCGGGCGTTCGGGTTCTAAGAGATCGAGTTTCGCTTGGCCGCCATTGAAGAGTTTACCGAAAATTTCAGCAAAGTTATGGTTAATCTGTTCGAACGATTCGCGAAACAGCGTTTCGGATTTTTGCTGAATTTCGGTCATTAC